>NZ_JBFAQM010000003.1:97187-457004 GCF_040677315.1 Actinoplanes sp. NPDC049316
GCGGTGGGCCTTGTCCGGCCGGCGGTGGGCCTTGTCCGGCCGGCGGTGGGCCTTGTCCGGCCGGCGGTGGGCCTTGTCCGGCCGGCGGTGGGCCTTATCCGGCCGGCGGTGGGCCGGGGGGCTGGATCTCACCGGTGCGCCCGGCGCGCCAGCCCTTCTGGTAGCTGGCCAGGCGGTTGCGAGCGGCCTCGGGCGAGTAGACGGGAGCCGCAGTCTGCGACGGTCCATCCGTCTCCTCGCGCAGCTGCGGCGCCAGGTGCTCCTGCGGGCGTCGTACGGGAAGCGGCGGCCGCCCGCTGCCCGAGCCGTTCGACGCGGGATTGCCGACCGGCGCCGGCGCGGTGGCGGCGCTCGTCACCGGCACCGGGGCGGACCGGGTGCGGACCGGGGCGGCCGGCTGCTCGACGGCCTGCGCCGGGACGCGCGCCGGGATCGCCGCCGTCGGCTCCTCCTCGAGCGGCATCGCGAAATCCGGCTCGACCGGGCGCCGCAGGTCGTCGGCGGCGTCCGGTTCGCCCGTGCCCCGCGCCTCCTGCCCCGGCGCCAGAGCGGTCGCGGGCAACAGCACGACCGCGAGCACCCCGCCGTACGCGGAGGTGCGCAGGGTGACCTGCATGCCGCCGCGCTTGGCCAGCTCGGCGACCACCCAGAGGCCGATCTGGGCGCCGCCCTTGAGCCCCGTGAGGTCGGGAGTGGGCGCGGTGGCGAGCAGCGTGTTGGCCTGCTCCATCGCCTCGTGCGTCATGCCGACGCCGGCGTCCTCGATCTCGATCACCACGCCGTGGTGCGCCTGGGTGCAGCTGATCCACACCTCGGAGTCCGGCGGGGAGAAGACGAGCGCGTTGTCGAGCAGCTCCGCCAGCAGGTGGGTGATGCCGGTGATGGCCGGGCCGCTGACCGCCACGTCGGGCGTGCGGCGCAGCGTCACCCGCTGGTACTGCCGGGTCTCCGCGATGGCGCCGAGCAGCACCCGGCGTACCGGCACCGGGCGGGAGAACCGCCGCCCGGTCTGGCCGCCGGCCAGGATGATGAGGTTCTCCAGGAACCGGCGGGTCTGGGTGAGCTGATGGTTGATGTCGAACAGCTCCGCGAGGATCTGCTCGTCACCGATCCGGTTCTGCAGCTCCTCGATCACCTTGAGCCCGTGCTGCAGCGGCCGCTGCGGGCGGCGGGCGACACCCATCAGCATCGCCATGCCGGCGGCGCGCGTGGTGGCCTCCTCGACGGCGGCGTCGACCGCGGCGTGCAGCGACTTGTTCAGCACCGTCGCCAGGTGGCCGATCTCGTCGCGGCCGTAGTCGCGGTTGGGCAGCTCCAGCGCGACGTCCACTTTCTCCCGTCTGCGCAACCGGGTGATGATCGCGGGCAGCCGCTCGTCGACGACCGCCACGGCGTCCTTGCCCAGCTGTGCGAGGCGCACCGACAGCGCCTGGTTGACCAGGATCTGCGACTGCCGGACGGCCGACACGATGGCGCCCACCGCGATGAGCAGCGCCACCGCACTGCCGATGGCCGCGGCCAGCAGCTGGTTGTTGCCGGTCCGCAGCGCCTGGATGGACACCCGGTCGGCCTGGGTGACCGTGAGCGCCACCAGCTGATCGGACACCGAGGCGGCGGCCGCGTCCCACTGGAGGCCGGTCAGCTGCAGCGACCGCGGCGCCTTGCCCTTCCACGCCCCGGCCGAGATCAGGACGTTCTCCGCGGCGGTCAGCGTCTTCCACTCGTTGCCGGCGGTCATGCGCTCGTACTGGGCGCGGGCCTCCGGCTCCAGCTGCGGCACCGCCGTCTCGAGCATCGTGTGGTATGCCCCGACCATCGTCACGAACCGCAGGTGGTCCTGCTGGCTGAGGGCCTGGGCGCCCAGGGCGCCGGAGATCAGCGAACTGGCCCGCGACATCATGTCGCCCGCGCGGAAGGTGTCGGTGGCGGTGATGCCGCCCTGCGTCGCCGTGGCGTCCGGCACGACCCGCGCCTGCGTGTCGAACAGGTCGATCGCGGAGTCCACCAGGTCGTTGTAGAAGTCGGTCGTCTGCTGCCGCAGCGCCCGGCCCGAGTCGATGGTGCTGCGTACCCCGGGCAGCCGGTCCAGCCGGTCCGAGAAGGCCTGCCAGCGTACGTCGATCGAGCGCGGCGCCTTGCTCAGCACGGGGTCGGCGGCCGTGCGCAGCTTCGCCACCAGATCGTCGGTCTCCTGCCGTTGCGCGATCAGTGACTGCAGGTCCCGGGCCGGATGCGACAGGTAGTTGATGCTGTCGCGGCGTTCGTGCTGGATGGCCGCGAGAGTGCGGACTGCGGGGATCGACACCTGCCGCACGCCGTTGGCCACCTCGCGGTCGTAGTAACCGTTGAACACGAGGTAGGACGACGTGGCCAGCCAGAGGACGAGGGCCGCGACGCCCGGCACGAGGATGAGCCGGGCGATGCGCCGCTTGATGGGCTTCTCCGGGCCGCGGAGAGCCTCGTCGGTTTCGGGTTTCTTGGTCACTGTGCTCGCGATCTTCAGTCGTCGGGGAGGGGTTCGTCCGGCGGTACGGGTTCGTCGGCTGGGCGGGTTCGTCAGGCGGGACCGGCTCGTCGGCGGGACGCCGGTGGGCCGGTAGGGCAGTCAGTGGCCGGGCCGGTCAGGCTGGTGGCGGGTCGTCCGGTCCGGCGCACCGGGCACCGTCGATGCGGCAGTCCTGCGGCGCGGCGTCGATCAGGGTCGCGCCCAGGACGTCGAACTCGACCACCACGGAACCGCCCGCGGGCACGGTCCGCGTGGCGTCGACCGGCTCGAACGTCCACGTCGAACCCGCCTGCCGGGCCGTCGCCCCGGACACCCCGGACACCTGCAGCGTCGGCCGGGGCAGGGTGAGCGTCAGCACCCACCCGCGCTTGCGGGCCGGGCCGGGGTTGGCGATGGTGACCTCGGCGCCGTACCCGAGCAGGCCCGTCCCGCCGCCGGGGAACCGGTACCGCGCCGCGAGCGGCGCCGCGGCCGAGGCCGACGACGGGGTCGCGGCCCCGGGTGGCAAGGGCGGAACAGCAGATCCGGGTACGGGCACAGCCGAGGCCGACGATGCCGAGGGTGACGTCCCGCCCGTGGTCACCGCCGAGGTCGGCGGCACGGTCGTGGACCCGGGAAGGAGGGTCGACGGCGCCGGCTCGGCCACCCGGGCCTTGTCCGGCGCGCGTGGCGGCAGCGACGCCAGGTCGCCGGGGCCGCGGATCACCGCCGCGACGACGACCGCGGTGCCGGCCACGGCGAGCAGCACACCCGCCACCATCCAGCCCACGGCGCCGCGGCGGCTGCGCCCGGCCGGCCGTACCTTGGGCTGCGGGCCCGACTGGGCGGCGATGGCCAGGCGCATCAGGGCGTCGAGCAGCATGACGGAGGGGGAGCGGCGTTCACGCCGGCTCGCTTCTGCCATCGGGGGCTCCTCCTCGGTCACAGCGTCAGCAACCCTTCGTGCAGCCGCTGCATGACGGCCAGGGACAGGTGGTCTTCCTCGGGCTGCTGCGGGACCCGGACCAGCCCGGCGCCGCGCAGGTCGTCGAGCAGCACCTGGACGGTCCCGAGCGGCAGCCTCAGGTACGCGGCGATCTCGGCGACGGACAGCGCCCGCGCACACAGCCGCAGGATCGCCGACTCCTCCGGGGAGAGCGCCGACGCGGGTGCCCGGTCCTGGGTGCGCTGAACGAGCGTGCTCATCGTGAAGCCGTGATCGCCGGGATGTGTGCGGCCGCCGGTCATCGCGTACAGGCGAACCACCGGGCCGGCGTTCTCGTCGTACCACGCGTCTTCCGGGCCGCCGCCGGGAAGCACCGGCGCGGTGCGAGCGCTGGCCATCGGCGGTGTGGGGTGGGTGCCGGCGCTAGTCATCAGTGCCCACTGTGGTCACACCGGCTTGCAGTCCCGGGTCCTGAGCGGATGTTGCGCCGGGATCCTGCTTGGCTTGCGGCGCCCGCTTGCCGGCGGGTGCGCTTCCGGGAGCCGGCCGGGCCGATCGGCGGGGGTTCTTGGCGGGTGCGGCGCCGCCGGCCGGACCGGTCGCCGAGGCCTTCTTCGCGGTGGCGCCGCTGCCCGGTGTGGCTGCCGGGCCTGCCTTCTTGGCGGGGGTTGCTCCCGGAGGAAGCCGTTGGGCCGGGATCTTCCTGGGACGCGGGGCGGGCGACACCTCCGGCGCCGGGACCGCGGGCGGCGGCAGGGCGGCGGTCACCTCGGTGGTGTCGGTCGTCTCGTGCAGCAGCGCGGCCGGTAGGCGTACCTCCGCGTGCAGTCCGCCGCCGTCGGCGTTGCGCAGGGCCACGGCGGCCCCGCACCGGTCGGCGAGGCGGCCCGCGGCGTACAGGCCGTCCCACGCGCGGGTCGCGGGGGGCACGGAGGTGGTGAGGATGTCGGCCGCGGTGCGCAGGTCGTCGTCCGTCATGCCGGGGCCGTGGTCGGCGACCGTGAGCACGTAGCCGTCCGCGTCCCAGGCGCCGCTCACCCGCACCCGGGTGTCGGCCGAGGAGAAGGTGGCGGCGTTCTCCACGAGCTCGGCGAGCAGGTGCATGACGTCGAGGACCGCCGTACCGGTCAGCGCGGCCGGCTGCACCTGGGCGGTGGAGACGCGCTCGAAGCCGGGCACCGCTGCCGCGGCCGCGCGGACCACCTCCGTGAGCGGTACGGGCGCAGTCCACCGGCGCCCGGGGGTGCCGCCGGTCAGCGCGATGGTCTTCTCGATGTTGCGCCGCACCCGGCTGGCGAGGTGGTCGATGCGGAACAGCTCGCCCAGGATGCCGTCGTCGTCGATGCGCCGCTGGAGAGCATCGAGCAGGCGCAGCTGCCGATGCAGCAGGGCCTGGTTGCGCCGATTCTGCTCCAGCACCAACTCGAGCCGGTGTGCGTCCGGCGCCGGGGTGGAGGCAGTCGTCACGCTCCGGCCGCGGGCCCCGGTGGGATTGCGCCGCAGCCGGACGAGCACGGCGATCACCGCGATCAGTCCGACGCCGGCGAGCAGTCCCGCGCCGGCCACCGTCGCCACGGCACCCGGCACGGCGTCCTCGCGGGCCCGCCGCACCGCCGAGACCTCCACGTCACGCAGCCGCGTGCGGTACGCGTCCAGCGCCGGTGGCGGCGTCGCGTCCCGGGCGGGGGTCCCGGCGATGAGGCGGTCCTCCCACGCCGCCAACGTGGTCGTCTCCGGCTCGGCGGCCAGCTTGTCGTACTCCTCGCGGGCGCTCGCGGGAAGCCCGTGCGCGCCCTCGGCCAGCAGCGTCCGGCGGGTCAGCGCCAGCCGTACGACCGCGGCGCGCACGTCGGCCGACCGCGCGCCGCGGGGGTCGCCGATCAATGCGGCGTCCTCCTGGGACAGGGTCTCCCGGGCTCGGCCCAGCCCCAGCAGCGCGGAGCCGGTGCGGGTGTCGCTGTCCGGCCACAGCCACGGCGCGCCCGCGAACGCGGAGGCGACGATTCCGGTGTATCCGTCGAGCACAGCGGTGACATCGGGGCGGCTGCCGTCCACTGTGGCCCGCAGACTCCGGCGCTCGTCCAGACGGCGTACCAGGTCGTCGGTGACCTCGGCCGACCGCGCCCCCGCAGGCCTGCGCCACATCGAGCCGGATGCGACGTCCTGGAGCCGGGTGCAGGCGTCGTCCGTACGCCGGCGCTGGGCGGTCAGGGCGTCCCGGGTCACCACACCGGCCAGGAAGCCGGCGGACAGCCGTCGTTCTTCCTGCAACTGGACGATCACCGCGTCGACCGGCTCACCCAGCTGCCGGGTGGCGGCGTGGGTGCGAACCACCCGGGCGGCGTCGAGGGTCAGCGGCACCGCGGCCGCCGCCCACAGCACGACGAGCAGCGCGCCGGCGATCCACGCCCACAGCCGCGCGCGGGTGCTCGTACCGGTCACGACAGTCTCCCCTCGGGGCCGTACGGTGCCTCCTGATCGGCCGGGACTCGGACGATCAGCCGCAGCTGAGCGAGCAGCTCGCCGCGGTCGGTGCTGCCCAGCCGCTGCCGGATGCGCGCCATGTGGTGCTCGACGGTCTTCGCCGAGATGTAGAGCCGGTCCGCCACCTGCTTGTACGTCAATCCGGCCAGCACGAGGGCGGCGACCTCCTCCTCCCGGTCACTGAGCACCGGGCGCGCCGTCTGACCCGGCCGGCCGCGGCGTCCCGATGCCGCGAGCCCGTCCGCGGGGGACTGCCGCGCCTGCAGTGAGCGGGCGCAGTCCAGCAGCACGGTCATCGCCTTGCGGTCCGTGGTGCGGATCGCCGCCTGTCCCGCGAGCCGGGCGCCGTCCCAGCTCAGCCCCAGCTCGGCCAGGCCACGGGCCGCGGCCTCGACGACGTCCGGCTCGATGCGGTCGGAGAGCATGTCCAGCCAGCACTGCCCGGCGGCGGCGAGCGCGCCCGCGTACGCGCTGTCGTCCCGGCGCTCCCGCAGCGCGCTTACGTGTCGCTCGACTGCGGGCCGCTCGTCGGCCAGGATCGCCGCGTGCAGCCGTGACCAATGCAGCGGTGCGCTCCACAGCACCGGCTCGCCGAGCCGGGCCAGCAGGTCGTCCGCGGCGAGCAGGGCCGGCTGCACCTGCCGGGTCTCGCCCAGCCGGGCCGCGGCG
Source organism: Actinoplanes sp. NPDC049316 (assembly GCF_040677315.1). Classification (NCBI taxonomy): domain Bacteria; kingdom Bacillati; phylum Actinomycetota; class Actinomycetes; order Micromonosporales; family Micromonosporaceae; genus Actinoplanes; species Actinoplanes sp. NPDC049316. The sequence continues at coordinate 103,772 of NZ_JBFAQM010000003.1, forward strand.
ACGGCGATCTCGCCGAGCGGCAGCAGCGTGAAGAGGTCGACGGGCTGGCCGATGAGTGCCTGCCGGGCCTGCGGCCAGGAGGCCTGCAACCCGGCGATGTCGCTGGCGCGGCGCGCCAGGCCGGCGCGCAGGGCGGCGGCGTACACCAGGTCGCGGCCGGGCGCGCCGGCCGGTCCGGGGTCGGCGGCAGGGTCCGTGGGTACGCCGGCCAGCGCTGCCTGTTCCGCGGCGGCGGCGAGCCGGCCCTGCGCCATCGCCGTCCAGGCCAGCAGGAGGCGGTGCCGTCGGACGAACAGCGGGCCACCGAGGCCCGTCTCGACCGCACGCTCGAGCACCGCCTGTGCCGACTGGAACTCGGCGCAGTGCAGGGCCACCAGCGCGGCCAGCGCCGCGGGGCTGTCCGGCAGGAGCACGGCCGAGCCCGAGGGCTCCAGCAGCTGGGCGGCCTGCACCAGCGCGGACAACGCCGCCATCGGAGACCCCTGCACCGATTCGTACGCCCCGCGGGCCATCCCGGACGCGGCGGTGCTGAGCAGAGTCGGCGGCCCGGCCGACGGATCGTCCGGGGTGGCCGTCAGCAGCATGCCGGCCGCTTCCCGGTGCCCGGTCGCGATGAGGCCGACCGCGCCGAAGCCGGCCGCGAGCCGAGGCGTCGCCCACCGGTAGAGCTCGACCGCCCGGGCCAGCTGATTGCGGTGCGCGAGCGTCGCCGCGGCCACACAGGCGGCGTCCGGTCGCTGGCTCTCCGGCCCGGTGGCCAGCACCTGGTCGGCGAGCAGCGACGCCAGGTCGAGGTCGCCCGCCAGCGCGCTGGCCAGGGCCCGCCGGGCGCCGGCCGGACGACCCGCCCGCGACGCGGCGTCGAACAGCTGCGCGGCCAGGGCGGGATCGCCCTGCAGGGCCTCGTCTCCGGCGGCCAGGAACGCGTCGCCCAGCCCGGCGGCCTGGGCTCCGGGTGCCAGGGCCACCGCCGGCTCACCTTCCGGCGCCTCGGGACCGGCCTGCGGCAGGAGCGCCAGCAGCGGGCGCATCAGGGGCAGCACCGAGCCGCCCCGGGCCAGCTGCCATTCCGCCATGCGCCGGCGGATGTCGACGCGTTGCGCGACCGGCCCGTGCGCCGCCAGGGCCTGGCGTGCGACCGGGACCAGCGCGCCCGATGTGGCGAGCATGCCGGTCGCCTTCGCGGTGGCCAGCAACGCCGTGGCCTGCTCCGCGTCACGGTCGAGCAGGGCCGCGACCACGGTGAGCGAGAGCCCGGCGCCCGCCTCGACGGCCAGCAACACGGTGAGCGTGTCCGCGTCCAGGCCGTCGAGGTCGGCTGCGAACGGCGCCAGGGCCGCCTCGGGCGCCCGCTCCGGTGGCGTGCCGACCGGTCCGGAGCCGGTGGCCAGGCCGGTGATCAGCCGGTCCAGGTAGCGCGGGACGCCGCCGCTCTGCACGAGCAGGAAGCGGATCCACTCCGGTGGGACCGGGTGCTCCCAGACCTCCGCGCAGCGGGCGCGCACGTGCGCCTCGCCCAGCGGGGCCAGCGACACCGGGGTCTGCCGCCGCCGCAGCACGTCGGTCAGCGCCGCCAGCCCCGCGGGCCGCGGCCACGGCCGGTACGCGACCACGACGCGGGCCCCGGGCCGGTCGGCGAGCCGGACGAGGTCGCGCAGCCGGTCGTCGTCGACCAGGTGGGCGTCGTCCACGAGCAGTACGGGGTCGTCCGGGTCGCCGCCGGCCGGCTGCCACAGCGTGCCGACGGGAACCCCGGCGGCGCGGTAGCCCGCGGCGAGCTCGCGCAGCAGTGCCGTCTTGCCGTATCCGCCGGGGGCACAGACGGCAACGCTCAGCGGCGCGGACGGGTCGGCGTGCACCTGACCGATCAGGGCCGTCGCCTCGGGGCCGAGCAGTGTCGTGGATTGGGTTTCGACCATCGGGCTCATCGCCGCCCCGCCGGTGCCTCGGTGACGCGTACGGGCGGTCGCGGCGGCGGCATGGCCCCGACCGGCCCGGGTGGCAGCGGCTCCATCGCGGTGACCAGCGGCGCCTCGGCCGTCGGGTATTCCGGGAGTGCCGGGCCGGTGGCGGTCTCCGCCAGGCGGGTCCGGGGCCGCAGCGCCAGTGCGGCGCCGCACGCGACCGTCAGCCGCGGGTCGCCGAGCTGAAGGACGGGTGCCGGGAACGCCTGAGCGAGAAGATCGGTGAGCAGCGGATGGCCTGCCGCCGAGCCGGCGAGGAGCACCGCGGCGACCTCCGCGGCCTCGAACGCGCACGCCGCCGCTGTACGGACGGCGAGGTCCACCGCGGCCCGCAGCACGGCCCGCTGACCGGCAGGATCCGCGGCGTCCAGGACCGAGCCGGCGAGATCGGCGCACCACACCGACGTGATGAACTCGTACTGCCCGGTGGCGTGCGGGTGGATCAGGGAGATCTCGAGGCCGGCACCGCCGAGGCGCAGCACGAGCAGCGCGGCACCCGTCGCCGGCAGCCGCCCGGCCGCCTGGAACCCGGTGACGACCGCGCCGGCACGAGGCACCAGTGCCGGATCACCCAGTCCGATCTCCTCGAGGGCGGCGCGCACGAGACCCAGCCGGTACGGTCCCCAGCCGGTCGGATGCGCCACCGCGATGCGGTCCGGCGCCCTGCCCTGCAGCTGCCACAGCCGGCCCGCCACCCAGCCCACCATTCCGGCCAGGAGCGTCTCGGGCCGCACCGGCTCGCCGGCGAGCCGGACGGCCGTGTCGCCGCCGATCCGGTGCAGGAAGCCGGAGGCCCGCTGAGCCGCCGCGCCGGCGGTGCCGTCGGACGCGACGAGATCGCCGCCCGGCGACAGCGCGAGCGACGTCGCGACCACCGCCGCGGCGGCGCCCAGTGTCACGGGCTCGGCCGGGCCCCACGCCGTCTCGGCGGCGGACTGCGGCGCACGCCCGCGGGGCGGAGCACTCCGCCGGCACAGGGCTGCGGCCACAGTGGTCTCCCCGATCTCGATCCCCAGCAGGTACGGCACGAAGCTCACTTTCCGCCACCGGTGGCCGGCACCGATGGCGATCAATGGTGGATGGGCAGAACCCTAACGTTCGTACCAGACCGGGCATCGAAGATCGTCCCCCAACTTCGCCCTCGCGAATCCCCTAAGCCCCTAACGCTGCCCCGTGGGGAAACACCGGGTGCCGGACATCAGGAGGGGGTGTGCGCCCCGATGCCCCCGGAGCGATCCGATCTCTACCGTGAGCCCACGCCGGGTGACGATCCGGCCTCCCGACGCGGCCCCGGCCACCGCCGGCCCGCTGCCGGCTCGCCGCCGGTCCCCGGCCGCTGACGACCACGACCCATACGACCACCATGTAGGAGCAGGCCACCATGGATTCTTCCCCGACGTTGCAGGACTTCGTCCTCAACCTGATCTACGACCCGGTCGCGCGCTCGGCCTTCGAGCACGACCCGGAGGGCGTGCTGCAGGACGCCGGGCTCGAGGACGTCACCGCTGCCGACGTGCAGGAGGTCATCCCGCTCGTCGTCGACTTCGCCCCGCTCGCGGACGTCGCCGCGGTCACCGCGCCGCTCGGCGTCTCCGAGGTCACGAGCGAGGTGGCCGACGTGGACGTCACCGGCGCCGTGAACCACCTGCAGCTCATCACCGCCCAGCTGTCGACCGCGCACCCCGCCACCGAGCTGTCCGTGGCCGGCGCCGGCGCGGTCGTGGTCGCCGGCGACGGTCTGCTGCCGCAGGCCGCCGCCATCGGGGTCGGCGGCGTCGTCGGCGTCGAGGTCGAACAGGGTGCCACCGTGCACACGCCGAGCGTGCCCGCCGTGGACGACGCTCTGTCCGTCGTGCACGACCCGGGTCTCGGCTTGGACGCCGGGGTCTCCACGTCGACCGGAGTGGCGGCGACAGTCATCACCGACAGTGATCACCTCATTGCATCGACCGGGGTCGACGCGGGTGCCACTCTGGACACCACCGTCCACACCGTCACCGGCGTGACCTCGGCGATCGACGTCGCGCACGTCGCGGACCTTGACGTGGCCCACCTCAACCCGGCAGTCTCTTCGGTCGTCGGCTCGGTGACCGGATCCGACCCGCTCGGTGGCGTTTCGGACGACGCGGTGCACAGCGTCACCGGTATCGCCGACGGGGCCACCCACACGGTGGGCGGCCTGGTCGACGGGCTGGGACACCACACTGCTCCGGACGCCGGCCACGACGCTCACGGCGCCGTGACCGACCTGCTCTTCTGAGCACGGCGGGTCGGGCCTGATAGGCCGGCGTGGGCCAGGCACGACTCGGATGCGAGGGGCAGCAACGATGCAACGCTGGGAGATGGGGGCAACGGCGCCGGTCGCCGCCCCCATCTCACCGGTGCAACCCGACAGCCACGGGGACCTGCGCCCCGCGGCGCAGACGCCGGCCCAAACGTCGCTCTGGCTGGACGTGCTCGACGCCACCATCCAGATGAGTGCCGCGCACCACCGTGGCGACCTGCAGGAGTGGCTGTCCGGCCGGCGCGCTCAGCTGCTGCACCCGGACCTGCGAGTGCTCGTCACGGGTGCCGCCGGGCAGGGCAAGAGCCACCTGGTCAACGCCCTGATCAACGCGCCGGTGTGCCCGGTCGCCGGCGCCGCGCCCGCCACGGTCGCCACCGTCGTCCGGCACGGCGACACGCCGGCCGCCCAGCTCGTGACGCGCGCGGGCCCCACCGCCGCCTGGACGGCGCCGCCGGCCCCGCACGGGCGGATCGATCTGCCCACGGAGCGGCTGCCCGACGCCCTCGCCGAGGCCGTGCTGGCCCGGCCGCCGGCCGCCGCGCCGCTCCTGCACGCCGAAGTGGAGGTTCCGCGGGCGCTGCTCGCCTCCGGCCTGGTGCTCATCGACACCCCCGCGTTGCCCGGCCTGCCGGACGACGGCCGCGACGCCGTCGCAGACCTGCGCGGGCTGGTCACGTACGCGTGCGCCGACCTGGTCCTGTTCACCTGCGAGGCCACCCGCGATGTCACCGAGGCCGAGGTCGGCGTCCTCGCCGACCTCGCCCGGCTCTACCCGCACGTGCTCGTGGCGCTCACGAAGACCGACGTGGCCCCGCGCTGGCGCGACACGCTGGCGCACACCCGCGACCGGCTGGCCGCGGCCGGCGTCCCGGCGACCGTCATCGCCCTGTCCAGCACCCTGCGCGAGCACGCCGTACGGTCCGGCAGCCATCCGCTCAACGAGGAGTCCGGCTACCCGCACCTCATCAACCACCTGCAGCACTCGGTGAGCACCAAGCAGGACGAGTTCGCCCGTGCCACGGTCTCGCTGATCGCCCGCCTGGTCGCCGAGCGCATTGCGAAGCCGCTGCGCGCCGACCTCCGGCACAGCGCCGAGCCGTCCGATGCCGTCGCCCAGCTGCACGACGCCCAGCGTCGGCTCGAGGACCTGCGCCGCATCACCACGCGGTGGCAGAACTGCCTGGCCGACGAGAGCGGCGACCTCATGTCCGACATCGAGCACGACCTGCGCGAACGCAGCCGCGCGGTGCTCGCCGAGGCCGAGAAGACCCTCGACGGTGTGGACCCGGCGAGCGGCTGGGACGAGTTCGAGCCGTGGCTGCGCCAGGCCGTCCAGGAAGCGGCGGAGGCCAGCTTCGCCTGGCTGGCCGAGCGGGGGGAGTGGCTCGCGCACCGCGTGGCCGAGCAGTTCCCCGAGTACGCCGATCAGGTCGTCCCGCCCTGGGTCGCCGGCACCGTGGACGAGGTCCCCGACCGGTCCGGCAACCTCGACGCGCCGCCCGTCGAGCGCTTCACGACGACGCAGAAGCTCTTCACCGGCCTGCGCGGGTCGTACGGCGGCATCCTCATGGTCGGCCTCGCCACCAGCCTGGCGGGGATGTCGCTGATCAACCCCATCTCCATCGGCGGCGGCGCGATCTTCGGCGGCCGTACGATCCGCGAGGAGAGCAAGTCCCTGCTCAAGCGGCGGCAGGCCACCGCGAAACTCGCGGTGCAGCGGCACATCGACCAGATCTTCCTCGGCCTCGCCAAGGACGCGAAGGATTCCGTACGCCGCCTGCAGCGCACCCTGCGCGACCACTACAGCGGTGTCACCGAGGACATCCACGAGGCCATCATGGAGTCCCTGCGCAGCGCCAAGGCGGAGGCCGACCGCGAACTCGCCGCGCGCGCCCAGCGGGCCCGGCGCATCGAGCACGAGCTGGACCGCCTCGCCGAGCTGTACACACAGGCGGTGGCGCTCGCACCGGCCCGCAACCCGGCCATCACCCCCGGAACGGCGTCGGCGTGACCGCGCCGCGCGGCCGCGCCGCGGTGCCCGGAGCGGCTTTCGGCCCGGCCGCGCCGCGCCCCGCAGCGGGCCCGCGCTTTCTGGGTGGGCCGCGCTCCGTCGGTAGGCCGGGCTCCGTCGGCGGGCCGCGCTCCGTCGGTGGGCCGGGCTCCGTCGGCGGGCCGCGCTCCGTCGGTGGGCCGGGCTCCGTCGGCGGGCCGCGCTCCGTCGGTGGGCCGGGCTCCCTCCGCGGGCCGCGCTCCGTCGGTGGGCCGCGCTCCCTCGGCCGGGGGCACTTCCTTGCTGGGGCGCGCTTTTCAGGCGGGGTGCGCATTTCCGTCGCCGCGGCCCGGAGGGCGTCGGCGTGACCGAGCCGGGCGACCTGCCCACCCGCGTGCACGACCTGCTCGGCGAGGCGATCCGGATCTACCACGACAACCCGGCCGCGCGGGGGTGGCTCTACCGGCAGGCGGAACGGTTCGCCGGCCCGCTGCGGCTGGCCGTCACCGGAACGCCCGGCGCCGGTAAGTCCACGCTGGTCAGCGCGCTGGTCGGGCAGGGCGTCGCGCTGTCCACCGACGGGGAGGCCGGTCACCGGACGTGGTATTCGGACGGGCCGCAGCCGCGGGCGCAGGTCCGTCCGCTGCAGCGCGCACCGTACGAGCTGCCGCTGCACCGCGACGACCACGGGCTGCGGCTGATCGGCGTACCGGGGGATGCGCTGGAGATTCTTGTCGAGTGGCCGAGCCGGTCGCTGCGGCACACCCACCTGCTGGACACCCCCGGTCTCACCGCTGCCGATGCGGGGTGGCAGACGGCCGCGGAGCTGTGGCAGGAGGTGGACGCCGTGCTGTTCCTCAGCCGTACGCTCTCCGCGGCCGACCTGGGCCGGGTGCCGCCCGTGCGGGGCGGCTGGGCCGCGGCCACCGCGGCGCTGCACGTGATCGCCGTGCTGTCGCGCGCCGACGAGACCGTCGGCGGCCGGGTCGACGCCATGCTCGCGGCGAAGCAGATCGCCCGCCGGCGGCGGCGCGAGCCGGATGTGACGGTGATGTGTCAGGACGCGCTCGCGGTCTCGGGCCTTGTCGGGTACGCCGCCCGCACCCTGCGCCAGGACGAGTTTGACGCCGTGGCGACGCTGGGCACCCTGCCTCGCCCGGAGCTCGAGCCGTACCTGCTGTCCGTGGACCGGTTCCGCGCGGCCGGCGACGCGGTGGCTCTGCCGGCCGACCGCCGCGAACGGCTGCTCGGCCGGCTGGGGCTGACCGGGATCCGCCTGGCCACGACGCTGGTGCGTTCCGGGGCGCACGACACGGCGGCGCTGGCCGAGGCGCTGCAGCGGCACAGCGGGCTCGCGGAGCTGCAGGCGGCGGTCGCGGACCTGTTCTCGGCGCGCCGGGACGTGCTCAAGTCGCGGGTCGCGCTGCTGGCCGTGGAACAGATCGCGCACCGCGAGCCGGGGCCGCAGTCGGCGTACCTGCTGGGGCAGGTCGAGCGGGTGGTCGCCGGGGCGCACGAGTTCGAGGAGCTGCGCCTGCTGGCCGCCCTGCGCACCCGTCGCGCCGGCCTGCCGGGCGAGCTGGCGATGGAGGCGCGCCGGCTCGCCGGCGGAGACGGGCCGACGGTGTTCGAGCGGCTCGGCGTGCCCCCGGAGTCACCGATCGAACACCTGTGGGAGCACGCCGGCGCGGCCGCCGAACGGTGGCGGCACGAAGCCCAGCAAGCAGACCCGGCGGGCCGGCGGGCCGCGCAGGTGGTGCTGCAGAGCTGCGAGGCCATGCTCCAGCAGCTGACCGAGGGCGTTCCCACGACCTGAGAGCCGGGTCGCCCTCCAGGCTCCCGGACGACGCCGCTCAGTGCCGAGCCGACCCGCACGTCGCGGCGGAATCGGCCCGGTCCGGGCCGCGGCAGGTCGGTGCCGGGCCGTGGCAGGCGCGCCCGGTTACCGGGCGGCGTCCGTCAGCGCGCGGGCCGTGATCTCGACCCCCGCTGCCCGGAGCCGGTTCACCAGCGCGTCTCCGATGCCGGTCGCGGGCGTCAGCACCCCTCCCTCCGAGGGCGGCAGCGCCTCGCGGTCGTGGACCAGCGCGAGCGCCGCCTCGCCGAGCATCAGCGCCGTGGCCGCGTACCCGGGATCGCCCTCGGCCCGGAACCGGGCCGTGTAGCGCGCCCCCGTCGTGGTCCGGGTGAAGACGTCCACCGTGAAGTGTCCCTCGCGGCGGGTGCGTTCGTCCGGGCCCTCGCCGGGCTTGGGCAGCAGCCGGTCCAGCAGGAAGCGGGTGGGTGGCAGCCGCAGTCCGGCGACCATCGCGATCATGCCGATCTTCGTGCCGGCGGCGAGGATCGGGGACAGCGGCGACGTGCCGGTGCTCATCGCCTCGCGGTAGCGGAAGCTGCGGCCGTACGCGTAGCCGCGCAACGCGTTGCTGCGCCGTACGACGCGGGTGTTGTAGGAGGCCATGATGAACGGTGCGAGGCTGCCCCGCAGCGACGGGTCGACCTGGTCGCCGCGCAGCGACACCATGTCGTCCTGCCGGCCGAGGTCCGGTTCCGCGGCGCGGTCGGGGGTCAGCGAGTACGGGCCGGCCGCGACCCGCCGCAGCTCCCGGTCCTTGGCCACCGTGTCGAGCTGGTGCCGCATCGAGTCGATGGTGCCGCCGCTGAAGCCGCCCTTCACGGCGGTGACCACGAGCGTCGTGTCGGTGAGCTCGCCGGCGCCGTCGGCCTGGGCCCGCGCGTGCAGGACGTGTACGCCGATGTCGGACGGGATGGAGTCGAAACCGCACGAGTGCACGATCCGGGCGCCGGTGGTGCGCGCGAGCTCGTGGTTGGCGTCGATGCTCTCGCGCACGAACAGCACCTCGCCGGTCAGGTCGACGTAGTCGGTTCCCGCGGCGGCGCAGGCGTGGACGAGGGCCCGGCCGTATTTCGCGTACGGCCCGACGGTCGAGATCACGACCCGGGTGGAGGCGGCAAGCTCGGCCAGCGCGGCATCGTCGGCGGCGTCCGCGACGATGATCGGCCACTGCACGCCCAGCCGGCGGCGTACGGCCTCCAGCCGTTCGGCGGACCGCCCGGCCAGCGCGATGCGGGTCTGATCGGGCGCGTGGCCGGCGAGATGTTCCGCGACCAGCGCGCCCACGAATCCGGTGGCGCCGTAGACGACGATGTCGTGTGCCCTCATGGGCGTCGATTCTGCGGCATGGCGCCGCCGCGCGCGATCTCAGCGCAGCCCGACGCAGTCGTACTCCCAGAACGTGGCGGAATAGACCAGCGTGCCCGTCATCCACGGCTCGTACGCGGGCAGCAGCATGACCTGGAACGCCGCGTCCGGGATCCGCAGCGACGGTTTCCGGAACCCGCGCTCGCCGCCCGGCGTGAAGCCGAGGCGGGAGTAGTACGCCGGGTCGCCCTCCAGGAAGAGCAGCGGCACCCCGCGGGCCGCCACGGTCTCCGCCGCGGCCGCGACCAGCGCGGAGCCGAGGCCCTGCCGCTGGTGGCCGGGCAGCACGGCGAGCGGGCTGAGCACCTGGACGTCCACCAGCCGCGGCGGTGCGTCGAGCAGGCTGCGCGTACACATGACGTGCCCGGTGACCCGGTCGGCCTCGACGGCCACCAGCGACAACGCGTCGGGGTCGTCGCGGCGCAGGCCGTCGACGAGGGCTGCCACCACCGCACCCTGGTCGCCGAACGCGCGACGGTCGACCTCCAGGACGGCGTCGTGGTCGGACGGCTCCTCGCGGCGTATCTGCATGCCGCGGACCGTAGGGGCGTGACCGGTCGCCCGGCCACCGAATTACGACTCGGGGATGGCGGCGGACAGCACCCATGAGGTGCGGCGCGGCCGTCCCTGCAGAGCGATCCGGCCCGTGCACCACAGCAGCACCCGCCCGGGATCGCCCGGCGGCGCGTCGGGGAACAGGCGGTTCAGGACCGCGGCGGCGAGATCGTCCGGAGGCAGCCAGGTGAGGCCGAGGCCCTGGGTGATGTCGTACGTGTGGACGAGCGTCTCGGTGACGCCCAGCGCGGCGAACCCGCCGGCGTCGGCCGGACCCCAGTGCCAGGCCCGGGCGTCGGCGGGCGCCGCGGACACGACGGTGGCCAGCAGGTGACCGGCGGCGGCGATGACCTCGAGGATCTCCGCCGGTGGGGTGCCGGGCCGGACCTCGAGGTCCAGCGGCAGGTAGCGGCGCGGCTCGCGCGCCGCGAGCTGCATCGCGTACGCGGTGAGGTCGTGCGCGATGTGCGCGGCGGTGGTCCGGCAGGTCCAGGTCAGCGAGCCGGCGGCGGCTTCCCAGCCGGCCGATGTGTACGGGCTCAGCACCCGCAGCGTCTCGGCGACGGCCGCCTCGACGTGCCACCCGGTCATCGCGGTCATGGGGGCAGTGTGGCAGGGGAGTGGGGGACGAGGAGGGCGCCTCGTCCCCCGGGGACGGTGTGGGTTAGGGAGCCGGGTCGCGCGGTTGGTGCGTGGTGATCTCCTCAGGTCTCGGACGGACGGTCATGGGAGCGCTCCCATCGACGAATGTAACAGTCTTCACACGGCTGTGACAGAGGTCAGGTGGTCGCGGTGCATGTCAGGCTGGGCGTTCCCGGTGTGCCCGAGCCGATGAAGCCGAACGTGGTGCGGGATCCCGCGGCCACGGACCCGTTGTAGCCGGCGTTGGTCGCCGTCACCGTGGTCCCCGACGCGCTGACCGTGGCGTTCCACGAGTTCGTCACCGCCTGGGCGGAGCCGTACCCGAGGGTCACCTTCCACGACTTGATCGCCGTCGACCCGGCCGTCACGGTCACGTCGGCCTGGTAGCCGCCCTGCCACTGCCCGGTCACCGCGAAGCTCGCCGTGCAGCCGGCCGACGAGGCGGGAGGCGTGGTCGGCGGCGTGGTCGGCGGAGTCGTGGGAGGCGTGGTCGGGGGTGTGGTCGGCGGCGGGGTCGTGCCGGTGCCGCCGAACGAGACGTCGCTGCAGAAGTAGTACGACTGGTCCAGGTGGCTGGCCTGCCAGATCGTGTAGACCATGGCCCGTCCCGTACGCCCGGACAGCGCGACCGGGACGTCGATCTGGACGCCGCCGCTGACCTGGGTCCACCGAGCCGCCGGGGTGTTGCCGATCTGGCTCACCAGGTCGAGGTCGGACCATTTCAGCGCCTGGGTCACCGGGTTGAAGCCGGGCTTGGTGACGTACACCCGGATGTAGTCGGCGCCGTGGCTGGCGCCGTCGAACAGCCGCACGTTGAAGCTGTTGCCGACCGTGGTGGCCGTCCAGTCGCCGACCGCGTCCATCGCGTTGTAGCGGCCGCTCTGGGTGTGGCCGGCGCTGCACAGCTGGCCGTCGGGGATGGCGGCCTGGTGGTTGCCGGCGACACCCTCGCGGAACAGGCCGTTCCAATTCCACATGGCGTTCGGGTCGGCCTGCCACGCCTGCCAGCACATGGGGTCCTGGGTGGCCATGGCCGGGTCCTGGAACTTGCTGCCCCAACGTTCGTAGCAGCCGTAGTTGCGCGATGCGGGACCGGTGACGTTGCCGTGCGCGGCGGCGGGGCCCGACGGCAGGACCACGGCGAACGTCCCGGCGGCGAGCAGGCCGGCGAGCGCGCTGATGAGAAGTCGTGCGCGGAGGAATGAGGACATGCGGGCTCAGCACTCCTGAACTGGAGAGAAAGCGGTTCGGGGAAGGACGGGGACTGCCCTGGTCGCCCGTCGGCCGCGCGGCTCCGGCGGCTGTGCCGCACCCAGCCTCGCCACCCGATCCACAAAAGTCAATGTCCGTAACTTTCGATCCGCCGTCCGGGCGGGGGATGGGCGGGCGCCGGACGGGGTAAGCAGACGCAGGACACGCCAACCCGCTCACCCTGGAGACGAACGCCATGCTCTTCGCACTTCTGCGCCGATACGTCCTGATGGCCGTCGCCGTCCCGCTCGCCGCCGCGGGAGCCCGCAAACTCAGCGACGTGGTGGAGGCCAAGCGCGGCCCCAGCCGCGGCACCCGCCTGCTGCGCAAGGGCGCCGACACTCTGCAGGGCCAGTTCGGCCGGCAGAAGAAGCGCCGCCGGTTCGCCTTCGGCCGCTGATCAGCCGCTGACCAGCGCTGACCAGTGCTGACCAGTGCTGACCAGTGCTGACCAGCCGCTGACCAGCCGCTGACCAGCGCTGACCAGCCGCTACGGCTCCGCCGGCGGCCCGGCCCGCGGCGCCCGGGAGCCGACCGGCCGGGTACGTGCGGGCCGGCTGCGGCCGCCATCCGGGTCCGAGCCCGCGGCGAACCCGGCGGTCGCGTCGCCGGTCCACCGGGCCTGCGACGCGACCGCCCGGCCTCGGCCCGCCACAGCACATCCCTGACGTTACGGGTGCGTCCCGCGGGGGTACTCCCGCCCCGCCGGTGCCGCGGGACGAGGGAGACGACGTGTCGGTCATGCGTACCAAGCCGATCGAGGACGTCATCGCCCAGAGCGGCGACGACGAGGAGGGCGGCGGCCGCCGGCTGCGGCGCCGGCTCGGCCCGGTCGACCTCATGGGATTCGGCATCGGCATCGTCATCGGTACGGGCATCTTCACGCTCACCGGCATCGAGGCCCGCGACCACGCCGGTCCCGCCGTCATCGTGTCGTTCGTCCTGGCCGGCGTGGCGAGCCTGCTCGCCGCCCTCTGCTATGCCGAGCTCGCCTCGAGCGTGCCGACGGCGGGCAGCGCCTACACGTACGCGTACGCCACCATGGGCGAGATCATCGCGTGGATCATCGGCTGGGACCTCGTGCTCGAGTTCGCGCTGGGCGCCGCGGTGGTGGCCCGCGGCTGGTCCGGGTACCTCGCCGAGCTGCTGCACCTGCCGGCCTCGCTGTTCGGCGAGTCCAGCACCGTCAACGTGGGCGCGATCCTCGTCACCGTGCTGCTCGGCGCCGTCGCGACCGTCGGCATCCGGCAGTCGTCGCGGGTCACCAACGCGCTGGTGCTGGTGAAGGTGAGCATCTGCGTCTTCGTGGTGATCGTCGGCGTGTTCTTCGTCAAGGCCGCCAACCTCACCCCGTTCGTACCGCCCGCGCAGCCGGCCGGCGACGACACCTCCGGGCTGGCCCAGCCGCTGTCGCAGGCCCTGTTCGGCATCGAGCCGTCCATGTTCGGCATCGCCGGCGTCCTGACCGCGGCGGCCGTCGTGTTCTTCGCGTACACCGGGTTCGAGGCCGTCGCCAACCTCGGCGAGGAGACCCGCAAGCCGCGCCGCGACCTGCCGCTCGCGCTCTTCGGCACGCTGGGCGTCTCCGCGCTGCTGTACGTGCTGGTGTCGTTCGTGGTGGTCGGCATGGTCGACTACCGGCAGATCGACCCGGGCGCCCCGATCGCCTCGGCGTTCTCCGCCGTCGGCGCCGGATGGGCCTCGTCGCTGGTGTCGATCGCCGCGGTCGCCGGGCTCACCAGCGTCATCCTCGTCGACATCGTCGCCATCGGGCGGATCGGCTTCGCCATGTCCCGCGACCGCCTCCTGCCGCCGGTGGCGGGCGCGGTGCACCCCCGCTGGGGGACGCCGTACCGGATCACGATCGTGGTCACGGCCGGCGTCGCGCTGCTCGCGGGCTTCGTCCCGCTGTCGTCGCTGGCGAACCTGGTCAGCATCGGCACGCTGTTCGCGTTCGTGATCGTCTCGGTGGCCGTACCCGTCCTGCGGCGTACCCGCCCGGGCATGGACCGGCCGTTCCGGGTGCCGTTCTCGCCGGTGCTGCCGGTGGTGTCGGCGCTGGCCTGCCTCTACCTCATGACGAACCTGTCGGTGGAGACCTGGCTGCGGTTCCTGGCCTGGCTGGCCATCGGCATGGCGATCTACCTCGGGTACGGCCGCCGCCGCAGCCGGGTCGCCGAGCGCGAGAAGGTGTCCTGACCCGCCGCCGCAGCCGGGTCGCCGAGCGCGAGAAGGTGTCCTGACCCGCCGCGCATCGCCGGAGCGCCGGCATCACGACGATCGCCCGCGCTAGCGGGAGTCTTCGCCGCGCGGGGCTCCGGGGCTTCCCGGGCGGGAGCCGGCCGGCGCTGAGAGGTCGATGCGCCAGCTGTTGCGGCCGTTGCTGTCGACCAGCTCCACGTGGCTGATCTCCACCGGCCGCCGCGGGCCCGGCACCTCGGGGCCGGCGGCGCGGACCCCGTCGTCGCGGGTGTCGACGACGATCTCGTCCCAGGCGGGCGGGGCCAGGCCGGCGGCGGGCCGGCCGGGGACGTCCCACTCCTGCGGGAGCTGCGCCACGGCTGCGCGGAACGCCTCCCGCACCGCGCGGCCCTCGCGGGCGGCGGGGTCCAGCGGGCACAGGTACGCGGCCAGCGCGGCGCCGAGCCCGTCGTGCTCGCGCAGCGCCTCGTGGCAGGCGGGCATCGTGGCGATCCGGTGCACTGTGCTGTCCTCGTGGCAGAAGTAGACGAGCCGGCCGAGGAAGCCGGGCCGGACCTGCGGACCCGCCATGTGCAGCGGCTCGGCGGACAGGGACCAGCCGTGGTGGCGTGCCTCGGCGGCGACCGCCCGGCGCCGGGCCTCGTCCTGCGGCGCGGCCATCAGGGCGGCGATCGCGCGCCGGACGTCCTCGTCGAGGAGCACCTTGTCCAGGGGCGGTGCGGACTCCTCGCCGCGGGCGACGAAACGGTTGATCCACACCGTACGGTCATCGTCCGGACGACTCGTCCCGGAGAGCCGGATGCGGGCGTCCACGGCGGCCAGCAGCGCGCCGCGCCGCCCGGCGGCGTCCAGCTCGCCGGTGTCGCAGACCTCCAGGTCCAGATCGTGGTGGCCCGGTCCGATCGGGTCGGCGGTCAGCGTGATCCGCGGCGTGGCCAGCACGCCGCCGCCCGGTGCGGTGTCCACCTCGGCGCTGATGTCGGCCAGCGGGCGGATCACCGACCGCGCGATCTGCTCGCGCAGCGCCGGCAGCTCCCGGTCGGTGACGGCGGCCAGGAAGAACGGCCACAGCAGGAACGGCACGGGCTCGCCGGTGACGATGCGATGCCACTCCGGGGTGGAGTCCCGGAACGTGTCGGCGGCGGCCGCCTCCGGGGAGATCTTCTCCGTCCGCCAGAACTCGTCGGCCGTCCCGCCCGTGGCGCCGTGCCGCACCGTGCGGTGCAGCAGCAGCCAGCCGCCGGTGGGACCGTGCGGCACCCAGACGAACCGCGTCGTGACGGTCTTCGACCCGCTGCCCCGGCTCATCCGGTCTCCTTCGCCGACGCTGTGACTCACCGGAGCAACTTAGCGCCGGTGGGCGGCTCCGTCACCGATCGGCCACTGTTGATCTCCGCCGGTGTCGATGTGGATCTCTTCCAGCGGGTTTCCGGCGATGATCCGGCGCGAGCCGTACGGGAGAGCGTTCTCCCGTTTTAGGGTGAGCACGCCGGAACTTCCGCAGGACCCGGGAGGACAGATGCGCATCAACGACGTACTGCGCGACAAGGGCGACCGAGTCGTCACAGTGACCCCCGACCTCACCGTCCAAGGGCTGCTCACCACGCTCGCCGAGCACCGCATCGGCGCCGTCGTGGTGACCGCCGACGGCACCACCGTCGACGGCATCGTCAGCGAACGCGACATCGTCCGCGCGCTCGCCGAGCGCGGCGCCGCCGTGCTCGCCGAACCCGTCTCCGCGATCCAGACCACCCGGGTGCACACCGTGGCACCCGACGCCGACATCGCCGAGGTGGAACGGCTGATGACCGAGCGCCGGTTCCGCCACGTCCCGGTCGTGGCGGGCGGCCGTCTCGCCGGCATCGTGAGCATCGGCGACGTGGTCAAGAAGCGCATCACCGAGCTCGAGGTGGAACGCAGCGCGCTCAGCGGCTACATCACCGGCGAGCGGGCCTGATGATCGACGACACGGACCTGCGCCACCTGCGCCGCTGCATCGAGCTGGCGGCGCAGGGACGGTCTACACCTCCGGCGAGCACTGCCCGATGTTTGCCGCGGCGCACGGGTGGGTCGGCCTGGGCCGCATCGTGTCCGCGACCTCGTCGCAGCAACTGACCGGCTGGCGCGCCGAGCTGGGCCGCGCACCCGGGCCGGTCCGGCCGTTGAGCATCCGCGAGGTGGTCCCCGGCGCGGTGGTCGACGGCCCGGTCCCGGATCTCGGCGAGGAGGTACGCCGCCTGCACGCCGCGATGCCGGCGCCGGCCCGGACGACCGGCGCCGGGTGACGTCAAGGGGCAGGACGCGTACCGGACGCCGCGCGACCTCCCCGCGGTCCCATCGATGTCCTCACCGCCGGAGCCGCGACGCCGGCGTCGTTCTGGGCCCGGCTCGCCGCCGCGGAGAGCCCGCCGGGACGCGGCCGCAAATCCGATGGTTGATCAAGGTATTACAGGGGTACGCGGCCGTGCCGTGACGGACTTCAAAGACGTAGGAGCCCCCGCTGCCACGCGTGTGGTCTGCCCCGACAGCCCCGGACTCGCCTTCCTGGCAGCTGCGGCCCGGGCGGTACGCGGCCGGGACTGCCGCGGGCTGGACCGGGTGCCGACGCTCGGGCAGCGGCGGCCGGTGCGGGACGGACTGCGCTCGGAGACCCTCGTGTACGACGCGGCCGAGGAGGTGCTGCCGGTCGGGCTGGCCGCCCGGCTGGACGCCGACGCGGTGGCCGCGTGGATCACCGGGCACTACCCGGCGGACGACTACCCGGCCGTGGTGCTCGGCTCGGCGCACGGCGCGGCCGTGCATCTGGCGGCGGCGCTCGGCGCGCCCTGGCTGCCCAGCGGTTTCACCGTCACGGTGCCGTGGCCCGGCGGCAGCCCGGGGGACTGGGAGGGCGCCATGGACTGGGGCGGGGTGATCGCCGACGCGATCGTCGCCGCCAACCCGGCGGTCTCCGTACGCCAGGTCCACGACCCGTTGCTCCGCGGGCATCTGTGCGGGACCACGATCACCCTGCACGTGCGGTGGCGGACGCTGCCCCCGGCGTACCGGAGCTTCCTGGCCCGGCTCCGGCCGGGCGCGGGCGCGCTGATGGTGCGCGACATCCGCACCTGGCCGACGTTGGATCTCGCGCCGGGACACAGCTTCCAGCTGGGCAGCCCGGTGAGCGGGTGGGCGCCGGACGACTACACGATGGACAATCCACTGTTCCGCCGGACGCTCGCCGGGCTGGACGAGGGTACGTGGACCAGCCCGTACCTCGATGCTCCCCGGCGCTGCGCCGACCAGGCCGGGGAGGCGGGGTTCGATCACGATCTGCGCCGGCACACGGCCCCCGTGCACCGTGTCCTGTACGCGCGTCCGCAGGCGTTGAGCATCTTCGTCGCCGAGGTGTACCGGCGGTCGCTCGCCGGGCGTGCCGGCGGGCGGCACTGCGCCGTCACGTCCGGCACGCTGGTCGACCCGGGACGCGTGCTGGCCGCGGGGCTGGTGCCGTACTGGTGCGAGTCGGCGTCGCGGCAGGCGGCCGACGCGGCGGAATGGTGGCTCGCCGGCTCGGCCGCGTTCGACGCGGTCACGGTCGTGCCGCAGCCGCCCGGGCTGCGGTGCGAGGCGCACGCGGGTGCGCGGCAATGGCGGTCGGTCGCCGCGTTCGGGCGGCAACAGTCCACGGTGGACCCGGTCGCCATGGGCCGGTATCCGCTGTTCCCCCTGCCGACCTCGCACGCCACCTCGGCGCTCGCCGAGACGACGACGGGCGCCGACGTGGCCGAGCCGCTGCGGCTGACCACCGGCGACGTGCTGGATGCCCTCTTCGACACCGGGCCGACGCTCGGACTGCTGGTCAGCTGAGCGCACTCCGGACTGCCCGGGACGGCAGCGGGCCGGCCGGTCCGGGCATAGGTTGAGAGCATGGAATATCGCCAGCTCGGCCGGTCCGGCCTCCGCGTCTCCGTCCTCACCATGGGAACCATGACCTTCGGCGGAAAGGGCGACTTCGCCGTCGTCGGCGCCACCGACGTCACCGAGGCCCGCCGGCAGGTGGACCGCTGCCTCGACGCGGGCGTCAACCTCATCGACACCGCCGACGTGTACTCCGAGGGGCTGTCCGAGGAGATCGTCGGCGAGGTGCTCGAGGGCCGCCGCGACGACGTGCTCGTCGCCACCAAGGTGCGGATGCCGATGGGTCCCGGCCCCAACGACGCCGGCCTCTCCCGGCACCACGTGATCGCCGGGTGCGAGGCCAGCCTGCGCCGGCTGCGTACCGATCACATCGACCTCTACCAAGTCCACGAGTGGGACGGGCAGACGCCGCTGGAGGAGACCCTCGAGGCCCTCGACCTGCTGGTGCAGCAGGGCAAGGTGCGTTACGTCGGCGTCTCCAACTACGCCGGGTGGCAGCTGATGAAGGCGCTCGGCACGGCCGAGCGGATCGGCGCGCCGCGCTTCGTCAGCCAGCAGATCTACTACTCGCTGCAGGCCCGCGACGCCGAGTACGAGCTCATCCCCGCCGCCGTCGATCAGGGCCTGGGGGTGCTGGTGTGGAGCCCGCTCGCCGGTGGCCTGCTCTCCGGCAAGTACCGGCGCGGCCAGCAGCCGCCCGAGGGTTCGCGCCAGCTCACCGACTGGAACGAGCCGCCGGTGCACGACCAGGAGCGGCTCTACGACACCGTCGAGGTGCTCGTCGCCGTCGGCCGGGACCGGGGTGTGTCGGCGGCGCAGGTGGCGCTGGCGTACCTGCTCGGCAGGCCCGCGATCACCTCGCTGATCATCGGCGCGCGGACCGGGAAGCAGCTCGCGGACAACCTCGGGGCCGCCGAGCTCACGCTGAGCGCCGAGGAACGGGCCCGCCTGGACGAGGCGAGCGCGCTGCCGCTGCTGTACCCGTACTGGCACCAGGCCAAGACGGCCCGTGACCGGCTGTCCCCGGCCGACCTCACCCTGCTCGGACCGCACCTCTGAGCATCAGGCCGGCCCTCGGTCCACGAACGTGAAGGAGGTCCGCGCGTCGTCGTCATCCTTGCGGACGACGACGCGCGAGCTCTCCTGCGACCACTCGAGAGTGCCGAAGGCCGGATTGGCGATGTGGTACGCCGCGCGGCCCCGCGCGTCCTTCTTCCCGGTGGCGGTGAAGGTGAAGGCGGTGGCGTCGGTGCGACGGCAGGGGGCGGTCACCAGCACGCCGTCGGCCCCCGGGTTGACGCGCACGCCGAGGCACATCTCGCCGAAGTCGCCGGTGAGCCACTTGATCTGGTAGCCGGCGCCGTACGGCACGAGCGTGAAGTGACTCTCGCGCTCGGCACCGCCCACCTCGCCGGTCCGGCTCACCTCGCCGCCGTTCGGGAAGATCCACACGTCGTCGTCGACCTCGACCAGGTGCAGCACGCCGCGGCGCCCGGCCGCCAGGGGGCCCGGCGTTCTCGGAGCGGTGGTGGCCGCGGTGGCGTCGGTGCGCACCACCGCGGCGGGCTCACCGCCGTCCCCGGTCAGGGCGTTCACGGCGAGGCCGGCGCCCGCGAGCACCGCCAGCGCCGCGCCGGCCACGGCCGCCCGTCGCCGCCCGCGTGGCTTCCCCGCGATCCGATCCGGCGCCGGCGGGATCGCGTGCCGCTGGTCCGGCGCCGGCGGGATCGCGTGCCGCTGGTCCGGCGCCGGTGGGATCGCGTGCCGCTGGTCCGGCGCCGGTGGGATCGCGTGCCGCCGGTCCGGCGCCGGTGGGATCGCTTGCCGGGGGGTGTCGTTCACCAGCGTGTCCAGCACCTCGCGCGCGGCCGGGCGGTCGGCGGGGTCCTTGGCCAGGGTCCGTTCGACCAGGCCGCGCAGCGGTGCGGGCACGCCGGCCAGATCGGGCGGCTGGGTCATGATGCGTACGGCGGTGCCCGTGGCGGAGTCGGCGGCGAACGGCGTACGCCCGGTCGCCGCGTACGTCACGACGGCCCCGAAGGCGAACACGTCCGCGGGAAAACCGATGCGGCCGTCCGGGTCCGGCTCGAAGCGCTCCGGGGCCATGTACGCCACCGTGCCGATCATCTGGTCGGTGGCGGTGTGCCGGCTGGTCGCCTCCAGCGGCCGCGCGATGCCGAAGTCGATGACCTTGACGCCGCCCAGGCCGAGCAGGACGTTTCCCGGCTTGAGGTCGCGGTGGACCACCCCGGCGCCGTGGATCGCGGTCAGCGCGGTGGCGACGCCGATCGCGAGGCTCTGCAACGCCGTGCCGCTCAGCGGGCCCGACTCGCGCACGACCGTGGCGAGGCTGGGCCCGTCCACGTACTCGACCACCAGGTACGGCGGGTCGTGGCCGGCGTCGGCGTCGAGCACCTCCGCGGTGCAGAACGGCGGCACCTCCCGCGCCCGGTTCACCTCACTGCGGAAACGCGCCCGGTACGCCGGATCGGCGCCGAACTCCGCGCGCAGGGCCTTGACGGCGACGCGGCGGCCGTCCGGGGCGCGGCCCAGGAAGACCGTGCCCATCCCGCCCTGCCCGAGCCGGCCGAGCAGCTCGTAGCCGCCGAGACGGCCGGGGTCGCCGGGGCGCAGCGGCATGATCATCCGAGCCTCCCACCGGTGTCCGCGGCACGCGAGGAGGGACCCTACCGCGGACCCCGGCGCCGGTAGTGCTGGACCACCAGCCCGGCGGCGCAGGCGAGGGTGACGACGCCGAACGCGGCGCCGATGACGACGTGGTTCCCGGAGCTCGAGGCGATCGCGTTGGCGACGGCGCTGAGCACGAGGCCCACCCACAGCAGCGGGCGCAGGACACCGGTGTTCTCGTGGTTCTCGCTGTTCTCGGTCATATCCGGAAACCTACGGAGCCCCCGGGCCGGCGACGATCCCGCCAGCGCGCCCTTCGGGGTACAGCTGGCTGTACTTCTGACCGTACCCGTGGGCGCGCCCGGCCCCGCTGGCCTAGGGTTCTCGCCGTGAGATCGCCGATGCAGGTCCGGGCCCGTGCCATGCGCGAGGCCCTGGAGCACCTCGTCGGCGGCCTCGGCACGGCGTTCCTGGCGCTGGCGGCGGCGCTGTGGCTGCTCCTCGTGGCCATGGGCTGCCTGGTCGGCGTCGGGCTGCTGTTCGTGCCGACGGCCCTGCGCCTGCAACGGTTCGCCGCCGACCGCGAGCGCGCCCGGCTGTCGCGGTGGGGCACCGAGATCGTCGGGCCCGGCCCCGCGCCGGCGCGCTGGCGTGACGCGGTCCGCGACCCGTCGGTGCGCCGCGAATGGCGGTGGCTGGCCTGGCACGCCACCGTCGGCCTGATTGTGGGCATCCTCGGCATCACGCTGCCGCTCAACGCCGTCCGCGACGGCACGTTCCCGCTCTGGTGGAAGCTGCTGCCGCCCGGGGACGCCACCTCGTCGCTGGGCTTCCCGCTGGTCACCGACTGGGTGGGCGCCTTCGGCGTGTGGGCGCTGGGCATCGCCTGGATCGCCCTGGCGGTCGGCTTCGGCCCGGCGCTCGCCCGGTGGCAGGCCCGGCCGGGGCGCCGGCTGCTGACCCTGCCCGCCGACGTCGACCTCTCGCTGCGGGTTGCGGAGCTCACCGCGACCCGCGCGGCGGCACTGGACGCGCACGCCACCGAGCTGCGGCGCATCGAGCGTTCGCTGCACGACGGTACGCAGAACCGCCTCGTGGCCGTCACCGTCCTGCTCGGCGCCGCCCGCCGCGCCCTGGCCCGCGACCCGTCCGGCGCCGAGGAGATCCTGGGCCGGGCGCAGGACGCCGCCGAGCAGGCGCTGGCGGAGCTGCGTACGGTGGCCCGCGGGATCCTGCCCCCGGTGCTCGCTGACCGCGGCCTCGCGGGCGCGCTGGACGGCCTCGCCACCACCAGCGCCGTGCCGGTGCGCATCGACGTGGACGTGCCCGGCCGCTGTGCCGCGTCGGTGGAGGCCACCGCGTACTTCGTCGTCGCCGAGGCGCTGACGAACGTCTCCAAGCACAGCGGCGCCGACCACGCCACGGTGACCGTGCGCCGCCGCAACGACCGGCTGGCCATCGACGTCAGCGACGACGGCCACGGCGGCGCGGACGAGGACGGCGGGTCCGGCCTGACCGGCATCCGCCGTCGCGTCGACGCCCTCGACGGCACCCTGACCCTGACCAGCCCGCCCGGCGGGCCGACCACCCTGACCGTGGAGCTGCCATGCGGATCGTGATCGCCGAGGACGACTCGTTGCTGCGCGAAGGGCTCGCGCTGCTGCTGCGCGCCGAGTCGCTGGACGTGGTGGCCACCACCGACGGGCCCGAGGCGTTCCTGGCGGCGGTGGACGAGCACAAGCCCGACGTGGCGATCGTCGACGTGCGGATGCCGCCGACGCACACCGACGAGGGGATCACCGCCGCCGTGGAGGCGCGCCGGCGGCAGCCCGGGCTCGCGGTGCTGGTGCTCTCGGCGTACGTGGAGCAGGCGTTCGCCACCGAGCTGCTCAGCGGGGGAGCGGCCCGCCTCGGCTATCTGCTGAAGGAGCGGGTGGGCCGGGTGGAGGAGTTCCTCAGCGCGCTGCACCGCGTGGCCGAGGGCGGGACGGCCATCGACCCCGAGGTCGTGGGGCAGCTGCTCACCCGTACCCGTCCGGACGCGGCGCTGAACCGGCTCAGCCCGCGCGAACGCGACGTGCTCGCGCTGATGGCCGAAGGCCTGGGCAACACGGCGATCGCCGAGCGGCTCTTCGTCACCGAGGGCGCGGTCCACAAGCACATCCGCAACATCTTCTCGAAGCTGGACCTGCCGCCGGACGACCGCGCCGACCGGCGCGTGACCGCGGTGCTGCGCTATCTGGAGGACACCCAGCGGCGGGCGTGACCGCATCGAACTGCATCATGCCGCTTCCATCACCGCGTGCCACTTGTCCCTGGTCAGGGTGATGAAGCGGTTCGATGGTTGCCGCCGGGCAATGACCTGAGAAGACTCGCCGGGGTGGCCGCTGGTTCGGCGGCGGCCCCGACGAAAGGGCTGACGATGGAGGTGATTCCTCCGTACCTGTTCGGGCCCGCCGACCCGGACCGTGCCGGGCTGTCGGTCATCTGCGACCTCGACACCGGCATCCTCGACCTCGTCGTCCGGGGCCGCTTCGGCCGGCGCTCCGCCGCCGACACGTTCACCGGCTTGCGCAAGTGTCTGGCCGAGCACCCCGCGGCGATCGTCGTCGACCTGCTCGACTTCGACGACCCCCTCGCCGCCAGCGCGGCCATGTGGGTGGCGATCAACCGCAAGGCGGCCGCGCTGCACCCGCCGGTCCGCTTCACGGTGGCCGTCGCGCCCGGGACGCCGCTGCGGGACCGGTTCGCGCGGCTCGGCGTCGAACGCTACTTCCCGGTGCGGTCCACGCCGCAGCAGGCCCGCACCGCGGTGGCCGGCTCGGTGCCCTGGACGCAGCGGCTCCAGCTGATCCACCTGGCTCCGGACGAGCTGTCCGCCTGCGCGGCCCGCAACCTCGTCGGCGCGGCCTGCGAGGCGTGGCGGATGCCGGACCTGCTGCACCCGGCCCGGCTCATCGTCTCCGAGCTGGTGACCAACGCCGTCGAGCACGCCGGCACGGACGTCACCGTCACCGTCTGGCGTCGCGGCACCGGCCTGCACCTGTCGGTCCGCGACGGCGACCCGCGGCTCCCGCGGCTGCTCGACCCGTCGCCGGGCGGACGTGGCGCCGGGCTGCGCGTCGTCGGTGCCCGGGCCACCGCGTGGGGCGCCATGGCGACCCGGGACGGCAAGCTCGTCTGGGCCACCCTGCGCACCGCGCGGTGACGCGGCCGCTCAGCCCGCCGCCGGCAGGCGGCGGACGAGGACGATCAGCACCGCCAGGGCGAACAACAGCAGCGTCAGCACCGCCCCCGTGCGGCCGAAGAGGAACGCCACCATCGGCAGCGTCACGTAGAGCAGCATGCTGAGGAGCAGGATCGTCGGCAGCGGGCGCTCCGCGGGCGGCCCGCCCATCCGCGACGCGAAGCCGGGATCGTCACCGGCCAGGCCGCGCTCGATGTCCTGCAGGGCGTGCCGGTCCTGATCGCTGAGCATACGATCACCTCTTAACGGCGGCGTGCCTCACGCCCATCCTCACAGGACGCGGAGATCGATTCAATCGATCGGCAGCGATGCGGCGACCGGCCACGCGATCATCAGCGCGCCGGCCGGCACGGTCGCCCACCACGGCACGCCGGCCCGCCAGGCGAAGCCGCCCAGCAGCAGATACAGCACACCCAGCCCCGCCACCAGCGGCGTGACCAGCGCGAGGAACCCGGGCGCCAGGCCGATTGCCGCGGCCACCGGCAGCGGCGCCGAGACCAGGGCCAGAACCATGACACTGTACGGGGGCCCCGCCGCGGCGTGCGCCCCACCGAGCAGCAGGGCCACTGCCGCGGCCAGCAGGACGACGAGCCACGCGTGCGAGCCGTACGGGACCACCGACGTCAGCCCCGCGTGCACGGGCACGACCACGGTCGCCGTGCCGGCCACCGCGAGCGCGAAGCATGCGGCGAGCGCTCCGGCCCGTGGCCGCCGTACGGAGACTCGACGGCAACCGGCGGCGGCGAGCACAGCGCCCGCGCCGGCCGCGTACCCGATCAGATAGCCGGACACCGTGGACGGCAGCAACCGGGACGTCAGCGCGCCGCCGGCCAGACCCGCCACGGGAGCCGTGAGCGTCGCACCGGCCAGCCACCGCAGATCCGCGCCCCGCGGCGGCCCCGGCACGGCGAACGCGGACCGGCGGCAGAGGGACACGATCGCCAGCAGGAAGCCCACCAGCAGCAGGCCAGCGGGCGACAACCGATCCTTCGCCGCGATGACGTGGTGCTCCGGCCGGTGGCCGAGGACGTCGTCGAACCAGCGCGCGGCCTCCCGGTGCGTACGGTCGGCGAACAGCACCCCGGCGTGCTCGACGAGCGGCACCCGGACCAGCCGCCGGTCCTCCGGCTGCGCGGTGAACGCCTTCTCCGTCGCGTCCCGGATGCCGGCCGGCTCCAGTCCGCCCACGATCAGCAGCAGGCGCCGCGGACCGGGCCGTACGGGCGCCGCGTCGTCGCCCAGCGAGATCGCCACGGTCGCGGCGACGGCCGGGTCGGCGGCACCCGCGCGTACCACGGCCGCGGCACCCATCGAATGGCCCAGCAGCACGACCTTCGCCGGGTCGACGTCGGCCCGGCTGCGCACGTACCCGATCACAGCGGCCATCTCGGCGTCGATCTCGCCGGGCCCGCTCAGCGGGCGCGCGTTGCCGGCATGGCCGGCGAGATCCGGCAGCGCGACCACGAACCCGCGCCGCGCGAGCGTGTCGGCGAACGGCCGCATGAGCCGGCCGGAACCGGCATACCCGTGCGCGACGACGACGGCGGGCCGTCGCGGCGCCGGGCCGGCGGCACGGACCACCTCCACGGGTACGCCGCCGACGGACGTGACCTCGCAACGCAGCCCGCGGGTCGCCTGGTGCAGGCCGGAGGTGCCGGCGCCGAGCAGGACAAGGCCCAGGAGCAGCATTGCCCGCCACTTCCACACGCGCGCCACCGTAGCCGGTCCGAACCAGGCCTGGAGAATGGTTCCCCGTGCAGATACCCACGGACGACGAGATCCGCGCGCTCCACGAGCGCTTCGCCCCCACCCGCGAGGCCCTCGAGGTCGTCCACACCCACAGCGTGATCGTGTGCCGGGTGGCCGAACAGTTCCTGCCCGGCAGCGCCCTCGACGCCGACCTGGTCCGGGCCGGGTGCCTGCTGCACGACATCGGCGTGTACCGCCTCTACAGCCCGTCGGGAACCCTCGACCACGCGAACTACATCCGGCACGGCGTCCTCGGCCACGAGATGCTCCGCGACCTCGGCTTCCCCGAGATCCTGTGCCGGTTCTGCTCGCACCACACCGGCACGGGAATCACCCACGACGACGTCACCCGGCGGGACCTGCCCATACCGCCCGGCGACTACCTCGCGGACACCGGCGAGGAGGAGCTCGTCATGTACGCGGACAAGTTCCACAGCAAGAACAGCCCGCCGGTGTTCCTCACCGCCGCGTCCTACCGGGCCTCCGTACGCCGCTTCGGGGAGGACAAGGTGGCCCGCTTCGCCGAGATGGTGCACCGGTACGGCGAACCGGAGCTGACCGCGCTCGCCGCCGAGTACGGGTACCCGATCGTCTAGGACTCCGGCCAACCTCTCACCGATCGAGTACGCCGTAAGCGTTCGACGGCTCCCTCGTCAAGGGAGCTGGCACGCCCACGGCGGCAGCGGTAGCCCCGTGTCGCCGGCCTCGCAATTGCACAACGCTGAGGAGGCGACCTCACCCCACACGACCCCTCGCCACCTTCACCGCGGAGCCCGGATCGCGCGGACGGCCGGTCGGAGCCTGGCCTTCTGCGCCGTCCTGATCCCGGCGTCGCTCGTCACCGTGCTGCTGGCTTCGACCGGCCGGTCCGCGACGGCCGTACGGTGGTGCCGCCGGCTGCGCGTACGCGTGCTCGGCCGCTCCGACGTGGACGTGCCCCGGCATCCGAGGGCGGGACGTGTCCTCGGCCACGGGGTGATCAGCACCCTGCTCGGCGTCGCGGCCCTCGTTCCGCTCGGTGTCGAGGCGCTGTCCGTGCTGCGCGGGGCGCTGTACGGCTTCGTCGACCCGGGGCCGTACGACCACTCCTGGGGTGGCCCCGGCAAGGCGGGGGCGTGGGCCGTGCACTTCCTCGCCGGCCTGCTCCTCGCCCCGGCCGGGGTGCTCGTGATGGCGGGGATCGCGGCGGTGCAGGACAGGCTGACGCTGCGACTGCTGGGTCACCACGTCGGGCGCTGGGCGACGGTGGCCGCGACCGTCCTGACGGTGAGCGCGGTGACGCTCGCCGTCGCGTGGTCCCGGCAGATCTGATGGCGTCGTGCAGCGCCGGCCCTCGGCCCCCTGCCGTTGCGGGGTCGGCGGCTGACGTTGTCAGGATCTCGCTATCAGGTTCTCGAGTCCATGGCGGTGCAGTTGATCGCGCACCTCCGGTGCGGAGTGGACCACTGCCACCCGCGCCTCGGTGACGGCGGCCTTGTCGCATCCGGACCGCAGCGCCTCGACACCGTCCTCGGAGATCGAGGGGACGGCGCTGAGGTCCACGACGATTCGTTCCGGCCGGGTGGCCGCCAGAACCATGACGAAACGGTCGAGCAGCAGGCGGGCAGCCTTCTCGGAACGGAGCTCACCCTGCGGCTCGATCCCGATCGTCATGGCCGGCTCGGGCAACCGCCGCGTGTTGATCACGTAGGTCATCGGACATCCTTTCAGCTCGGTGGCCGCTGTGCCGGGCGACCGTCGTACCCCTCGCAGTTCCCAGCGTTTGTGACGATCAAGAATCAGAACCTCCGCACTCCTATGACAGACCGATTCGGCGAGTGCCCTCCCGGTGCCGGACGCGCGAAGCGCGTGTCCTCTCGGACAGCTGACGACGGACCGAGCCCTCTCATGCCGGATGTCAGCAACGAGCGGGCCCCGAAGCGGCCGGACCCCGACCTGGATCCCGCGGCATCCGATCGCCACGATAGGGCTCATGACGCCGGACACCGCCGTGCTGACCGAGGGCCTGACCAAGTTCTACGGTCCCCGTCGCGGCATAGAGGACCTCGACCTGGCCGTGCACGCCGGGGAGGTGATGGGGTTCCTGGGGCCGAACGGGGCCGGAAAGACCACGACGATCCGCCTGCTGCTGGACTTCCTGCGCCCGTCCCGGGGCAGTGCCCGGATCCTGGACCTGGATCCGCGCCGCGACAAGGCGGCCGTGCACCGCCGCGTCGGCTACCTGCCGGGGGAACTGGTGTTCCCCGGCCGCGAGCCGGCCCGCGACCTGCTGCGTTTTCTGGCCGACCTGCGCGGCGGCGTGCCGTGGGCGCGGATCGGTGACCTGGCTGACCGGCTCCAGGTGGATCTGTCGGCGCCGGTACGCACGATGAGCAAGGGCAACCGGCAGAAGGTCGGGCTGATCCAGGCCTTCATGCACGAGCCGGACCTGCTCGTGCTGGACGAGCCCACCAGCGGCCTGGACCCGCTGATGCAGCAGGAGTTCCTCGCCATGGTCCGGGACGCCCGCACCGGCGGGCAGACCGTGTTCATGTCCTCGCACGTGCTCGCCGAGGTGCAGGAGGTCGCGGATCGCGTGGCGATCGTCCGGGACGGGCGGCTGGCCGCCGTGGAACGCGTCGAGTCCCTGGGTCGCCGTGCCGTGCGCAGCGTGGAGATTCACTTCGCGGATCCGGTGGCGGCCGCCGAGTTCGACAGCCTGCCGGGGGTGAGCGGGGTGTCCGTATCGGGCCCGGTGCTGCGGTGCACGGTGGACGGCCGGCTCGATCCGCTCGTCAAGGCGGCTGCGCGGCACGAGGTCGTCGACCTGCTCTCCAGCGAGCCCGATCTCGAGGAGACGTTCCTGTCGTTCTACTACCACTCCGAAGGAGACCGTGATGGTGCCCGCGCTGATGCGTAAGACGTGGCGCGACGACCGTCGCGCGGTTCTGGGCTGGGCGGCCGGCGTCGCCGCGTTCACCACCGTCTACACGGCGTTCTACCCGCAGTTCCAGGGCGCCGCCGAGCTGAAGCAGGACGCGCTGCCCAAGGGGATGCTGGACTTCCTCGGCGTCGCGGACTTCCTCTCGCCGGCAGGTTACCTGCAGGCGAGCATCTTCAGCCTGATCGGCCCGCTGCTGGTGCTGATGTGTGCGACCACGATGATCGCGCGGACCATCGCCGCGCCGGAGGAGGGCGGGGGGATGGAGCTGCTGCTGGCCAACCCCGTGTCCCGGAGGACATTCGCGGTTCAGCGGCTGGCCGCCGCCGGCGCCGCGGTCACCGCGGTGGCGGCCGTCCCGTGGCTGCTCCTCATGATCATCGTGCCGGCCGTCGGCATGGACGTCCCGCTGTCGTCCGTGGCGGCCGCGGGCGCCGGCCTCGTCGCACTCACGTGGTGCTTCGGCGGTCTCGCGTTCCTCGTCGGCGGCGCAACCGGCCGGCGCGCGATCGTCCTGTCGGTCACGGGGATCATCGCCGTGGCGACGTACATGGCGAACGCCATCAGCGGCATGGCTCAAGGCTGGGGCTGGCTGCGCTGGTTGTCGCCGTTCCACTACTTCATCGGCACCGACCCGCTGCGTACCGGGTGGCATCCAGGGCACCTGCTCGTGCTCGTGGTGGCCGGGGCGGTGGCCGTCGTCGCCGGGGTGATGCTGTTCGACCGCCGTGACGTCGGTGTCTGAGCGGGCCGCGACGACCGAGGGCTGGCTCCCGGAGGCCTGCGCCGGCCTGCTGACCGGGCCCGGCGGCAGCGTCCGGGTCCGGGCCGCCGCGGCACTCGGGGCCAGGGTCGCCGACGCCGGCCTGCAGCTGCGGGAACTGGTCGAAGCGGTCATGATGGCGTCGATCGGGCACTGGGCGTCGGCCGCGCCGGCAGCCACCGACGTGCCGGACGCAGTGCATGGACGGGCGGCCGCGCTGCTCACGACCGCCCGGGAGACGCTCGCGGCGGCCGTCGACGGGTACAACCACCGGGCGCGCGGGGAACTGGACCGGCGCGACAGCGCCCGGGCCGCGTTCGTCACCGACCTGCTGACCGGCCGCGCCGACCCGGGCGACCTCGCCGAGCGCGCGCACCGCTACGGCATCCGGCTGTCGGCGGCGCACACCGTGCTGGTGGCTCGCGCGCCCGGGCTCACGGTCGAGGCCGCCCGCCGCGTCGACGCCGCGCTCGCCGCGCGGTTCGGGGAGGGCAACACCCTCACCACGCTGCGCGGCGACGACCTCGTCTGCATCAGCGCCGGCGGCCTGCGGGGGATCAGCGGGGAGCTCTCCCGGCTGCTGCTCGCCGAGATGGGTACGGCCGGCTGGCAGCTCGCTGTGGGCCGTACCCATCGGGGTCTGCAGGGCCTGGCCGCCTCCCTGGACGAGGCCCGCGGCGCGCTGGACCACGCCGTCAAGCTCGGGTTCACCGCGCCCGTGCTGTACGCGGCGGATCTGCTCGTCTTCCCGGTCCTGCTGCGCGACCGGGAGGCGATCATGGACCTGGTCACCACGGTTCTCGGACCGCTGACCGGGGCGCGCGGGGGAGCCGGACCCTACCTCGACACGCTCACGGCGTTCTTCGACAGCCAGGGCAACCACACGGCCACAGCCCGGCGGATGCACCTCTCGGTGCGGGCGGTGACGTACCGCCTGGACCGGATTCGCGACCTGACCGGCTACCACCCGGGCGAGCCGACGCAGCGGTTCACGCTGCAGGCGGCCGTGCTGGGAGCGCGACTGCTGAGCTGGCCCGGATGACCGGGCCCGCGGTGGTCAGGCGAGCTGCTCGCGGATGCGGCGCGGCGGGGTGACCTCGTACAGGTCGAGGACCGGCGGCAGGCCGGCCAGGCCGGGGCCGCCCGCGCGGATCCAGGCGGCGATGTCGGCGTCGGCGTCGTGGTCGTTGACCAGGCCGAGCCAGACCGGCCGGCCGCCGGCGCGGCGGCCCGCCGGGGACGGCTGGACCACCATGACGTTGGCGTGGGCGCAGGCGTCGAGGCAGTCGCTGACCCGCACGGTGGCTTGGTCCGCGACCGCCGCCCGGAGCCGGGCGAGCTGGCCGGCGTGGTCGAAGCGGGGGACGGTCCGCGCGGTGCCGCAGCAGCAGCCGCGGCACACCGTCACGGTGCAGCCGTCCGGGCCGGCGGGGGAGGGGCGACGGGTCACGACCGCAAACGATAGCGCCGGCCCCGAGCCCGGCGCGGCATGCGGTGGGCCCGGGCCGCGCCGGTCACGTCATGTGACCGGCGCGGCCCTGGGCCTTCAGCCGGCGGTGCCGTAGACGCCGACCTCGACGGTGTCGACGTAGTAGCAGCCGCTGTAGTTGCCCGGGCAGGTGCCGCCTTCCTCGGCGACCTGCGTGCCCAGCATCGTGTAGCGCAGGTAGTGCACGCCCGATGTGCTGCCCGCCGCCAGGGACAGCGGGTTCATCTTGTCCCGGTTGTCCTTGCCGAAGTGGCCCTGGGAGGCCACGGTCCAGGTCGTGCCGTCCGTGGACGTCTCGAGGCGGTAGTCGCCCGTCGACGAGCTCGGGTCGTCGCCGCAGCTGCCGGTCGGGTTGACGGCGATCGAACCGACGGTCACCGCCGCCGGGAGCTTGACCACGATGTGGCGCGGTTCGATGCCGCTGCCGGAGGCCGTCGCGTCGGTGCTCCAGCCGGTGCGCTGCGAGGCGTCCAGGGCGGCCTCGGGACCGCAGCCGATGAAGCTGTAGTCGTCGCCGTTGGAGTCGATCACCGAGCTGCCGCCGGCCGTGGTGGCCCAGTTGCGGCGCAGCGACCAGTCGGCCCGGTTGGGTCCGCGCCGCACCGGCAGGTCACGGAGCTGCGGGTCGTAGCCGGGCTTCGCGGCGGTCACCTCCGGGTAGGTGCCCGGCAGGACGTTGCGGATCGTGTAGTGGCCGGCGTCGTCGGTGACCGCCGTGTACGAGCCGCCGAAACCGGAGTCGTGCCCCGGGAAGGAGACCGTCGCCCCGGCCAGCGGCGCGTGCGTGTCGGTGTCGGTGATGTTGCCCTTGACCGAGGTCAGCGGCGCGCCGGGCGCGGGCGGCAGCGAGAAGTCCTCGACCGGCGTGTAGTCGTCCGCGTCGGTCGAGGCCGCGAAGAAGCCCATGCCGCGGGCGGCGAAGACCTTCCAGATGCGGTTCTGGTGTACGCCGCGGAAGACCACCCTGTCCGCCATGACGATCGAGTTGCGCATGTCGAGGAACGTCGGGTTCGCCGGCGACAGCTCCATCGCCCGGGTCACCAGGGACTCGGCGATCTTGGAGCCCAGCGCCGTACGCAGGTCCCACAGCGTCTCGCCCCAGATCTCGCCGTCGGCGTGCGACTCCGGAAAACCGATGATCTTGCCGTAGTCGCCGTACGTGTATCCACCCGGACCGGCGTCACCGGCGCCCGGGCACAGGGACGCGTCCGCGCCGACCGCGCAGTCGAGCGGCTGCGTACGGATGAGGTTCTGGTTGCGGCCGACGTAGCGGCCGACGAGCACCTCGCCCGGCGCGCCGGTGTCCTTCTGCAGGCCCTGGGCGGCCAGGTAGTCGAACGCGTACCAGTCGCTCCACGCCTCGCCCATCGCGTAGCCCTGCGCGCCGGTGAGCGTCGAGTTGCCGTCGGCGTCGATCACGAGCCGGTTGGACACGCCGTGGGTGTACTCGTGGTAGACGACGTCCGCCTCGTCGCCGGAGTTGCCCGGCAGGAACGGGTCGTCGGGCCAGCTCGGGTCGGAGAACAGGTACATCTGCATGCGGCCCGGCACGCCGTCCGGGGTGGGCAGCATGTTCGCGTTGTCGGTGTGGAAGAAGTCGGGGAAGCCGTCGGCGGTGTCGGCGCCGTCGAGCGCGTTCACCTCGATCGGGTCGCCGTCGGCCTGGTCGTAGTTGCCCGCTGCCCGGGTGAAGCCGATCGGGGACTTCTCCAGGTGGTCGTGGAAGTTGTTGGTGTACCAGAAGAGCTGCGCGGCGTTCTGCTTCGCGTTGTCCCGCCACGAGTACGCGACCTTGGGGTTCCACGAGCACTGCAGGCTGGGCGTGCAGGGTGCGCCGACCTCGGCGGTGAAGTCCTTGAACGGGAACCGCCAGGTGCCGGGCGCGTTCGGGGCGACCTCCTCGCCGGCGTCGGCCTCGTCGTTGTCGTTGAGGTCGAGGAACACGTGCGAGGACCGGCCGGACAGGGTCGTGGCGTCCGGTGTGATCCACTTCGCGAGCGAGCGGGGGTGCTGCTGCCCGCCGGCCTCCGCGCCGGGGTAGTTGGTCCAGGCCAGCGCGTTGGGCGCGTTGTCGGAGACGAGCAGGGACTGCCGGTACAGCACCCGTCCCGTGGCCGCGTCCAGCACATGCAGGTAGCCCTCGCGCATGGTGAGCGTCTGCCAGGCGAGGCGCATGCCGCCGGGTGTCGCGAAGGCCACCAGCTTCGCGCGGTCGCCGGAGGTGAAGACGGTCGCCCGGTCGGCGCTCGTCCCGGCGGTGGCCACGGTGGTCCGGGAGCTGCCGCCGGCGTCGCGCGCGGCGGCGTCGCGGGCCTGCGCGGCCGAGAGCTTCGCGGCACCCAGGCCGCCCGGGGTGCTCGCCACCGGCGAACCGGTGACCTGGATCAGTCGGCCGTCCTTGGCGACGTCGGCCCGTACGCCGTTGCCGAAGACCACGACGCCGTCGGCCAGCTGCTGGAAGCTGAGGTGGTGGGTGCCCGCCACGTCGACGTAGTCCTTGCGCAGCCGCAGCGCGGCGACCTCGTCGGCGCTGAGCCCGAAGATCTCCGGGTGGGCGGTGAGGTAGTCCTTGGCGATCGTGACGGCGGGCTTCGGGCTGGGGCCGGTGAGGAACCCGTCCAGCCGGGCGATCCGGCGAGCGGTCCGGGTGGCCGGGTCGATGTCCACGATGCCCTGCACGCCGAGGGACTCGTGGAGGGCGGCGACCGCGGCCGGCGTCGGCGTGGCCTGCCGGGTCGGGCGCCCGTCCGGGGTGGCGGCGCGGCGGGCGTCGAAGAACGGCTTGCGCGCGGGCTCGTGCCGTAACCGGGGCGGTGCGGGATCACCGGGCGGGGCGGGGGAAGCGAAGGCGGCGGGGGTGAGGGCGATGCTCAGCGCGGTGACGACGGCACAGCTGAGTGCGCGCCGAGCGGCAGGAGTGGGTTTCACGCGGCTCCCTACGGTCAGTCCTAAGGAGAGGGTTCGGGATCCCACGCAGCAGCATACTCACGAAAATCGATGGCACCAGCCGTCGGCGATGAATACACAATCGTCGAAACAGTGATTCCGTGGTTTAGAGAAATCCGCGAAAGACGAATGCGAGAATGGGCCGGTCGCCGGCGTCAGGGGCGGAAGCGGTATCCCATTCCGGGCTCGGTCAGCAGGTGGCGCGGGTGCGCCGGGTCGAACTCGAGTTTGCGGCGCAGCCGGGCCATGTATTGGCGCAGGTAGTTGGTCTCGGTGAGATACTGCGGTCCCCAGACGTCCTGCAGCAGCGCCCGCTGGGTGATCAGCTTGTCGGGGTGGCGCAGCAGATGCTCGAGCAGCTGCCATTCCGTCGGGGTGAGGTGGACCTCGCTGTCACCGCCGGTGACGGTGTGCGCGGCGAGGTCGACGGTGTGCGTGCCGATAACCACCGCCGGCGGGGCCTCGTCGGCCGGCTGGGCGCGACGGGTGACCGCCCGGATGCGGGCTAGCAGCTCGTCGACGCCGAACGGCTTGGTGACGTAGTCGTCGGCGCCGGCGTCGAGGGCGTCCACCTTGTCGCGGCTCTCGGCGCGCCCGGACAGCACGATGATCGGGACGCCGGTCCAGCCGCGCAGGCCCCGGATGACGTCGGTGCCCTCCATGTCGGGCAGGCCGAGGTCCAGCACCACCAGGTCGGGAAGGTGGTGCGTCGCGGCCCGCAGCGCGGAGGCGCCGTCGGCCGCGGTGTCCACGTCGTAGTGGCGGGCCCGCAGGTTGATGCTCAACGCCCGGACGATCTGCGGCTCGTCGTCGACGACGAGGATGCGGGTCATCGGGCGGGCGCCGCGGGGAGCCGTACGATCATGGTGAGCCCTCCGCCGGGCGTCTCCTCCGGCGTCAGGTCCCCGCCCATGGCCTCGGTGAGCCCGCGCGACAGCGCCAGGCCCAGGCCCACCCCGGTGTGGTTGTCCCGGTCGCCCCAGCGCTGGAACGGCAGGAAGACGTGATCCCAGCGGTCGGCCGGGATGCCGGGGCCCCGGTCGATGACGCGTATCTCCACGGATTCCCCCAGGGCGCTGGCGGTGATGACGGGTGGATCGCCCGGCGGGCTGTGCCGCAGGGCGTTGGCGGTGAGGTTGACGAGCACGCGTTCGAGCAGGCCCGGATCGGCGTGCAGGTAGGGCAGGTCGTCCGGGATGTGCACGCGTACGGTGTGCCCGGCCGGGCCGAGGTCGTCCAGCGCGCGGGGCACGATCTCCTCGGCCCCGACGTCGATCGGGGCGACGCCGAGCGCACCGGCCTGCAACCGGCTCATGTCGAGCAGGTTGGTGACGAGCCCGATGAGCCGGTCGATGGACTCGTCGGCGGTCTCGAGCAGCTCGGCGCGGTCGTGCTCGTCGAAGTGCACGTCGGCGCTGCGCAGGCCGGCGACCGCGGCCTTCGCCGAGGCGAGCGGCGTCCGCAGGTCGTGGCTGACCGCGGCCAGCAGCGCGGTACGCAGGCGGTCGGCCTCCGCGAGCGGCCGGGCGGCGGCGGCCTCGGCGCTGAGCCGCTCCTGCCGCAGCGCGACGGTGGCCTGGGCGGCGAACGCCTCGACGATGCGCCGGTCGCTGGCCTGCAGCGGTTTCCCCTTGAGTAGCACGACCAGATTCTCGTCGGCGACGACCTCGGCGTCGGCCTCGGCCGGCGACGTGCAGACCGGATGCCCGACCTCGGCGACGACGGCGCCCCGGTCGAGCACGGTGACCGCGTCGAGCCCGAGCGTCTCGCGGAGGCGCTCGAGCAACGCCGTCAGGGGCCGTTCGCCGCGCAGGACACTGCCGGCGACCGTGGCCAGGGTCTGGGCCTCGGCGCCGGCCTGCGCCGCCTGCCGGGTCTTGCGCGCGGCGGTGTCGACGACCCAGCTCACGGCGACCGCCACGACGACGAAGACCACCAGGGCGAGCAGGTTCTCGCCCTGGGCGATGGTGAACTCGCCCACCGGCGGGGTGAAGAACCAGTTCAGCAGCATCGAACCCGCGACGGCGGCGAGCAGCGCCGGCCACAGCCCGCCGATGAGCGCGACAGCGACCACGGCGGCGAGCAGCAGCAGGATGTCGGCGGCCAAGGAGAAGCCCGAGCCCAGCCGCAGCAGGGCGGTGAGCAGCGGCAACCCGAGCAGCACCACCAGGAATCCGGCGATCCGCCGGGACCGGGAGAGCGCCGCGGGCGGCCGGCGGGCCCGGCGGCCCTTCCCGGCCCGCTCGTGGGTCACCAGGTGCACGTCGATGGAGCCGGACAGGGCGGTGGTGGTTACCCCCACGCCCGCGGAGAACAGCTGGGCGACGCGGCCCCGGCTCGAGGCGCCCAGCACGATCTGGGTGCCGTTCACCGCGCGGGCGAACTCCAGCAGTGCCCGCGGCACGTCGACGCCGAGCACCTGGTGGTAGGTGCCGCCGAGGCTCTCCACCAGCACCCGCTGCCGGGCCAGCTCGGCGGGGTCGGCGCCGGCCAGGCCGTCGTTGCGGGCGACGTGCACCGCCATCAGATCCGCGCCCTTGCTGCGGTCGGCGATCCGGGCGGCCCGGCGGATCAGAGTGTCGCCCTCCGGGCCGCCCGTCAGCGCGACGACGACCCGCTCCCGCGCCTCCCACGTGGTGTCGATCCCGTGGTCCGCGCGGTACTTGCCGAGCTGGTCGTCGACCTTGTCGGCCAGCCACAACAGGGCCAGCTCGCGCAGCGCGGTGAGGTTGCCCGTACGGAAGTAGTTGCCCAGCGCGGCGTCGATCTTCTCGGGCTGATAGATGTTGCCGTGAGCCATCCGCCGGCGTAGCGCCTCCGGGGTCATGTCGACGAGCTCGACCTGCTCGGCGGCGCGGACCACGGCGTCGGGGACCGTTTCGCGCTGCTCGACGCCCGTGATCTGCGCGACCACGTCGTTGAGCGACTCCAGATGCTGCACGTTGACCGTGGTCAGCACGGAGATGCCGGCGTCGAGCAGCTCCTGGACGTCCTGCCAGCGCTTGCCGTTGCGGGAGCCGGGCACGTTGGTGTGCGCGAGCTCGTCGACCACGGCGACCTGCGGCTTGCGGGCCAGCAGCGCGTCGACGTCCATCTCGGTGAACGCGCTGCCGCGGTGGCGCAGCGTTCGCCGCGGCAGCACCTCGAGACCATCGAGCATCGCGGCGGTGTGCGCACGGCCGTGGGTCTCCACCAGGCCGACGACCAGGTCGGTGCCCCGCCCGGCGCGACGGTGCGCCTCCTCGAGCATGGTGTACGTCTTGCCCACGCCGGGGGCGGCCCCGAGGTAGATCCGGAGTTCACCGCGTGCCATCGTCTACTTTCCGTCGAGCGCCAGGTTGAGCTCCAGCACGTCGACGCCGGGCTCGCCGAGGAAGCCCAGGGCGCGGTCGTCGGTGTGCCGCCGGATCAAGGCTCGCACCCGATCGGGCCCGAGGCCACGTTCCCGCGCGATCCGGGGCACCTGAAGTTCGGCGTACGCCGGGCTGATGTGTGGGTCGAGGCCGCTGCCGCTCGCCGTGACCGCGTCGGCGGGCACCACCGGCCGGGCCGGGGCGTCCCCGCGGACCGGCGTGATGAGCGCGCCGAGCGCCCGGTAGTCCTGTCCCGGCGAGGCGGGCTCGACGGTCACACCCTCGTACGCGGCCAGGAACGGCGTGCCGGTCTCGTTGACCGAGACGACCCGGGTGACCGGCCCGGTCAGCCCGTCGCGGCGGAAGACGGCCAGCACCGCGCCGACACCGCCCGCCGTGCAGTACGGCCGCCGCCCGTCGACGCCCTCGAGCTCGCCCACCGCGCGACTGCGCGAGCAGACCTGGGTGAGCAGGCTCGGACGGGCCGCGGTGTCGACCACGTCCTCGGGCCCGAGGTTGCTCGCCGCCGTGGCGGTCGGGTCGTACCCGTCGCCGGCCGCGGACGGGCGGCTCTGGAAGTAGCGCGGGTCGGGGCGCCCGTCCGCGCCGGTGAACGCCTGGCCGATGAGCCGGCTGCCGACGGGGGCGCCGCCGGCCGTGACGAGGGAGCCGTCGGCCCGGCCGGACAGGCCGGGCAGGCGGCCCACTGCGACCATCGCCAGCGGGTACGCCAGCCCGAGCAGGACGGTCAGGGCGAGCAGGGCGCGCAGCGCCGCGAGGTGCTGGGCCAACCAGGAGGGCAGTCGCATGGTGATCAGATCCCGGGGATGAGCTGGACGAGCAGGTCGATGAGCTTGATGCCGGCGAACGGGGCGAGCACGCCGCCCAGGCCGTAGATCCACAGGTTGCGGCGCAGCAGCGCGCTCGCGCCGGCGGGGGTGTAGCGCACGCCGCGCAGCGCGAGCGGGATCAGCGCGACGATGACCAGCGCGTTGAAGACGACCGCGGACAGGATCGCCGAGCCCGGTGAGTGCAGCCGCATCACGTTGAGGGCGCCCAGCCCGGGGTACACCGCGGCGAACACGGCCGGGATGATCGCGAAGTACTTGGCGATGTCGTTGGTGATCGAGAACGTCGTCAGCGCCCCGCGGGTGATCAGCAGCTGCTTGCCGATCTCCACGATCTCGATGAGCTTGGTCGGGTCGGAGTCGAGGTCGACCATGTTGCCGGCCTCCTTGGCGGCCGACGTGCCGGTGTTCATCGCCACGCCGACGTCCGCCTGGGCCAGCGCGGGCGCGTCGTTGGTGCCGTCGCCGGTCATCGCGACCAGCCGGCCGCCCTCCTGTTCCTTCCTGATCAGGGCGAGCTTGTCCTCCGGTTTGGCTTCGGCGAGGAAGTCGTCGACGCCCGCCTCTTCGGCGATCGCGCGAGCGGTCAGCGGGTTGTCGCCGGTGATCATGACGGTGCGGATGCCCATCCGGCGCATCTCGTCGAACCGTTCCCGCATGCCCGGCTTGACCACGTCCTTGAGGTGGATGACGCCGAGGGCGCGGGCGGGGTGCCCGGCGACGTGCTCGGCGACCACGAGCGGGGTGCCGCCGGTGCCGCTGATCGCGTCGACGAGCTCGCCGACCTCCGCGGTCGGGTGGCCGCCGTGCTGCCGGACCCACTGCATGACGGCCGCGGCGGCGCCCTTGCGGATCCGCCGGTCGCCGAGGTCCACGCCGCTCATCCGGGTCTGCGCGGTGAACGGCACGAACGTCGCGTCGCCGATCAGGCCGGTCTCGCGCTCGCGCAGCCCGAACCCGGTCTTCGCGAGGATCACCACCGAGCGCCCTTCGGGCGTCTCGTCGGCCAGGCTGGACAATTGCGCGGCGTCCGCGAGGGTCGCGGCCGCCACCCCTTCCACGGGTACGAACTCAGCGGCCTGACGGTTGCCGAGCGTGATCGTGCCGGTCTTGTCCAGCAGCAGCGTGGCGACGTCGCCGGCGGCCTCCACGGCCCGGCCGCTCATCGCGAGCACGTTGCGCTGCACGAGGCGGTCCATCCCCGCGATGCCGATCGCCGACAGCAGCGCGCCGATCGTGGTGGGGATCAGGCACACGACCAGCGACACCAGCACGATGCCGGTGACGCCGTCGTCGGTGATCGCCGCCGTGTCCGGGGCCGCGGCCTGCCACTGCTTGGCGGACACGGCCAGCGGCTGCAGCGTGACCACCGACAGCAGGAAGATCAGCGTCAGGGCGGCCAGCAGGATGTTCAGGGCGATCTCGTTCGGCGTCTTCTGCCGGTCGGCGCCCTCGACCAGCGCGATCATCCGGTCGACGAAGCTCTCGCCGGGCTTCTGCGTGATCCGTACGACGATCCGGTCGGACAGCACCCGGGTGCCGCCGGTGACCGCCGACCGGTCGCCGCCGGACTCGCGGATCACCGGGGCCGACTCGCCGGTGATCGCCGACTCGTCCACGCTGGCGATGCCCTCGATCACGTCGCCGTCGCCGGGGATGGTCCCCCCGGCCTCGACCACCACGACGTCGCCCTGCCGCAGCTCCGGCGCCGGCGTGAGCCGCTCGACGCCGCCGACCAGCCGCCGGGCGACGGTGTCCTGCCGCGACCGGCGCAGCGCGGCGGCCTGCGCCTTGCCGCGCCCCTCGGCCACCGCCTCGGCGAGGTTGGCGAACACCACGGTGAGCCAGAGCC
The DNA here is from genome assembly GCF_040677315.1 of Actinoplanes sp. NPDC049316. Classification (NCBI taxonomy): domain Bacteria; kingdom Bacillati; phylum Actinomycetota; class Actinomycetes; order Micromonosporales; family Micromonosporaceae; genus Actinoplanes; species Actinoplanes sp. NPDC049316. Next base: position 143,581 of record NZ_JBFAQM010000003.1, read on the forward strand.
ACACCGTGATGATCCAGGCCAGCGCGCTCGGATCCGTGACCGACAGGACGGTGGTGAAGAGCGCGCCGACCTCGACGACCAGCATCACCGGGTTGCGCCACAGCGTCCGCGGATCGAGCTTGGCCAGGGCGTGCGGCAGGGAGCGCCACAGCAGGGCGGGGTCGAGCAGGCCACCGCCGATGCGGCGGGCGCAGGCCGGGGCGGGCGCGGGGACGGCCGGTCCCTCGCGCAGGATGGGTGTGGTCATGAGAGGCCCTCCGCGAGGGGTCCGAGAGCGAGAGCGGGCAGGAACGTCAGGGCGACCAGGACGACGGTGACGCCGGCGAGCATGCCGACGAACAGCGGCCGGTGGGTGGGCAGCGTGCCCTCGGTCTCCGGCGCCGCCCGCTGCCGGGCCAGCGACCCGGCCAGCGCCAGCACGAGGACGATGGGCAGGAAGCGGCCGAGCAGCATCGCCAGCCCCAGCGCGGTGTCCCACCAGGGCGTGTTGACGGTGATGCCCGCGAACGCCGAGCCGTTGTTGTTGCCGGCGCTGGCGAACGCGTACAGGACCTCGGAGAGGCCGTGCGGGCCCACGTTGAGTGCCGTGGCGTTGTTGCCGGTCGCGAAGGCGGCGGCCGTGCCGGCCAGCACGAGGGTGGGGGTGACGAGGAAGTACAGCGAGGCGAGCTTGATCTCGCGGGCGCCGATCTTCTTGCCCAGGTACTCCGGGGTGCGCCCGACCATCAGGCCCGCGACGAAGACCGTGATCACGGCGAGGATCAGCATCCCGTACAGGCCGGCGCCGACGCCGCCGGGCGCGACCTCGCCGAGCATCATGTGGACCATCGGCATCATGCCGCCCAGCGCGGTGTACGAGTCGTGGAACGAGTCGACCGAGCCGGTGGAGGTCAGCGTGGTCACCGCGGCGTACGTGGCCGAGTTCGCGACGCCGAAGCGGACCTCCTTGCCCTCCAGGGCCGCCCCGGCCGCCTGGGGCACGGTGCCGGCGCCGTGCGTCTCGAAGCCGACGGTGAGGGCGATGGCGGCCACGGCGAGGATCGCCATCACGGCGACGATGGCGTACCCCTGGCGGTTCTGCCCGACCATGCGGCCGAACACCCGGGGCAGGCAGACCGGGATCAGCAGGATAAGGAACAGCTGCAGCCAGTTCGTCCACGCCGCCGGGTTCTCGAAAGGGTGCGCGGCGTTGACGTTGTAGAACCCGCCGCCGTTCGTGCCGATCTCCTTGATGGCCTCCTGCGAGGCGACCGGGCCGCCGGGGATGTGCTGGACGGCGCCGGTGAGCGTGGTGACGTCGGTGCCGCCGGAGAGGTTCTGCACCATGCCCGCGGCCACGAACACGACCGCCGCGAGCAGGCTCAGCGGCAGCAGGATCCGCAGCGTCACGCGGACCAGGTCGACCCAGAAGTTGCCCAGCTCGGGCGTGCCCCGGGCGGCGAGGCCGCGGACGAGCGCCACCGCCACCGCGATGCCCACGCTCGCCGAGACGAAGTTCTGCACCGCCAGGCCGGTCATCTGCGCCAGGTGGCCCATCGTCGACTCACCCGCGTACGCCTGCCAGTTGGTGTTGGTCACGAAGCTGACCGCGGTGTTCCACGCGACGTGGCCGGTCACCGGCGGCAGGCCCAGCGACAGCCACAGCCTGTCCTGCACGCACAGGAGCAGGTAGAGAAAGAGGACGGAAACCGCCGAGAAGGCGAGGACGCTGCGGGCGTACACGCCCCAGGTCTGACCGGCGGCCGCGTCCACGCCGATGAGCCGGTACAGGCCGCGTTCGGCGACGGTGCTGCGGGTGCCGGTCACGACCCGGTGCATGTAGTCGCCGAACGGGCGGTAGACCACTGCCAGGGCGGCCACCAGGGTGATGACGAACAGCCAGCCGGGCATCAGAACTTCTCCGGGAAGAGCAGGGCGGCGACCATGAAGGCGGCCAGCAGCAGCGCCACGGTCAGGCCGGCGAGGTTGACGGCGCTCACCGGCGTTCGACCGCCCGTACCAGCACGGTCAGCGCCGCGAACAGCGCCACCGTGAGACCGACGAATATGAGATCAACCATGGGACCCAGCACAGCGTCCGCGCCGCCCCGTGTCACCGGCGTTCACGCGATGATGACGCGCCCCCGCCCGGTTTTTGACGCGTTCTTAACGCCCGCGAGCGGGCACGCGGCGCCGTCGCGGATGAATACTCGCGGCAGGGACCACACATCGCCCCCGGGAGACCTCGCGTGACCGCAACGACCCGCGCACCAGCCGAGCAGCACGGCGTACGGGAATGGCTGCTGCAGGGCCTCAACGAGCACTCCCAGCGCCACCAGGGCCCGCACGCGCAGGCCCCGGAGCAGGAGAAGGCGCACTCGTGGTGGAAGGTCATGTGCCTGACGGGCGTCGACTACTTCTCGACCCTCGGCTACCAGCCCGGCATCGCCGCCCTCGCCGCCGGCGTGCTCTCGCCGATCGCCACGTTCGTCCTCGTGCTGGTCACCCTGCTCGGCGCGCTGCCGGTCTACCGCCGGGTCGCCACGGACAGCCCGCACGGCGAGGGATCGATCGCCATGCTGGTGCGGCTGCTGTCGTTCTGGAAGGGCAAACTGTTCGTCCTGGTGCTGCTCGGCTTCGCCGCCACCGACTTCATCATCACCATCACGCTGTCCGCGGCCGACGCCACCGCGCACATCGACGAGAACCCGTTCTGGCCGGCGTCGCTGCAGGGCCACGAGATCATCGTCACGCTCGTGCTCGTCGCCCTGCTGGGCGGGGTGTTCCTCAAGGGGTTCACCGAGGCCATCGGCATCGCGGTCGGACTGGTCGGCGTCTACCTGGCGCTCAACGTGGTGGTCATCGCCGACGGCCTGATCCGGGTCCTCACCCACCCCGGCCGGGTCGAGGACTGGACCACCGCGCTGACCACCCAGCACGGCAACCCCGTGGCCATGGTCGGCATCGCCCTGCTCGTCTTCCCCAAGCTCGCGCTGGGCCTGTCCGGCTTCGAGACGGGCGTCGCCGTCATGCCGCACGTCAAGGGGCGCCCCGGCGACGACCCCCGGCGGCCCGCGGGGCGGATCCACGGCGCGAAGCAGCTGCTCACCACCGCCGCCGGCATCATGAGCGTGTTCCTGATCAGCAGCAGCGTGGTCACCACCGTGCTGATCCCGCAGGCCGCCTTCGAGCCCGGCGGCCCGGCCAACGGCCGCGCCCTGGCCTACCTGGCGCACGAGAACCTCGGCGCGGCCTTCGGGACGGCGTACGACCTGTCCACGATCGCCATCCTGTGGTTCGCCGGGGCGTCCGCCATGGCCGGTCTGCTCAACCTGGTCCCGCGTTACCTGCCCAAGTTCGGCATGGCGCCGTCGTGGGCGCGGGCCGTACGCCCGCTGGTCCTCGTCTTCACCGCGATCGCGTTCCTCATCACGGTCATCTTCCGGGCCGACGTCGACGCGCAGGGCGGCGCGTACGCCACCGGCGTGCTGGTGCTCATCACCTCGGCGGCCACCGCCGTCACCCTCTCTGCGCGACGTCAGGCGCAGCACGGCCGGACGATCGCGTTCGGGGCCATCGCGCTGATCTTCACCTACACGACGATCGCGAACATCGCCGAACGGCCCGACGGCGTCAAGATCGCCGCCTGCTTCATCGCCGGCATCCTGGCGGTGTCGCTGTTGTCGCGCCTGTACCGGGCGTTCGAGCTGCGGGTCACCCACATCGAGACCGACACCGTCGCCGAGACGTTCCTGCGCGAGTGCGGTCGGCGCAACGTCCGGCTCATCGCCAACGAGCCGGACAACCGCGACGCGCGCGAGTACAGCGACAAGATCGCCCAGATCCTGGCCGACAACGACATGGCCGACGACAGCGACGTCATCTTCATCGAGGTCACCGTCACCGACGCCTCGGACTTCGAGACCGAGCTCCATCTGCACGGCGAGGTGCTGCACCACCGCTACCGCGTCCTGAGCGTCGAGAGCTCCTCGGTGCCCAGCGCCATCGCCGCGCTGCTGCTACACATCCGGGACGCCACCGGGCGCCGCCCGCACATCTATTTCGAATGGACCGAGGGCAATCCCGTCGCCAATTTCCTGCGCTATCTCATCTTCGGCCAGGGTGAGGTCGCGCCGGTCACCCGGGAGATGCTGCGCCAGGCCGAACCCGACCGGAGGCGCCGGCCGCACGTTCACGTCGGCTGACTCCGGGCCGGTGACTCCACCCGCTCCGACCTGTTCCAGCCCGACCAGCCGCGCTCGCGCATCAGGTCGCGCAGCCGCTGCGCCCGGGGGTCGGCCTCGTCGGCCAGCGCGTCGAGCAGGTCGAACGGCAGCTCGTCCTCGCCCTCCGGAGGTTGCGCGATCTCACCGGCGGCGTCCGCCTCCTCGGCCAGGGCGGCCATGATGTCGGCGGCCTCCGCCGCGAGCCGGTCGTCGACGGGGTCGCTGTCGAGCAGGTCGGACAGCACGCGGTAGAGGCGCACGATGCGCGGGTCGCCGAGCTGGGCGACCTTCGCGGGGATCCAGTCGCGGACCCGGTCCGGCCAGCGTGCCGTGATCAGGATCCACCCGTCCCGCTCGGCCTCCACCATCCGCTCGGACGCCCCGATCTCCCGGAGCATGCCGAGGTACGAGACCACTTCCTGCGGGAGTGCCGCGCTGTCGCCGGACGTGAGCTGGGCTATCTGCTTGCGGCTGGTCTCCAGCCGCTGGATCTCCTCGGACAGGCGCCGGTCGATCTGGTCGATCGTCGCGGCGAACGCGGTCGCGCCGGCGGCCAGCATCGTGCCGATCCGGGAGAGCGGCACGCCGGCGTCGGCGAGCGTACGGATCTTGATGAGCGCCACGACCGCCGTGGCGCCGTACCGCCGGTAGCCCGAGGCGTCGCGCTCGGGCTCCGGCAGCAGGCCGATCTGGTGGTAGTGCCGGACCGCGCGCACCGTGACACCGGCGTACGCCGCCAGTTGACCGATCGTCAGCATGCTCTCGATCCTGCCCGCTCAGGAGGCCCGGCGGCGGTAGGTGCGGGCGGCGAACAGCAGCGCCAGGACGAGGATTCCGGCGCACCAGGCCAGGGCGGTCCAGATGCCGCTGCCGACCGGCCGCTGGGCGAACAGGTCCCGGATCGTGTTCACGATCGACGTCACCGGCTGATTGTCGGCGAACGCCCGTACCGGGCCCGGCATGGACGCGGTCGGCACGAAGGCCGAGCTGATGAACGGCAGGAAGATCAGCGGGTACGCGAACGCGCTCGCGCCGTCCACCGACCGGGCGGTGAGGCCGGGGATCACCGCGATCCAGGTCAGCGCCAGCGTGAACAGCACGAGGATGCCGGCCACCGCCAGCCAGTTCAGCACGCTCGCCCCGGTCCGGAAGCCCATCGCGACGGCGACGAGCACGACGACCACGACGGAGATCAGGTTGGCGACCACGGACGTCAGGACGTGCGCCCAGAGCACGGCGGCGCGTGCGATCGGCATGGACTGGAACCGTTCGAAGATGCCGCCCTGCAGGTCGAGGAAGAGCCGGTACGCCGTGTACGAGATGCCCGAGGCGATGGTGATGATGAGGATGCCGGGCAGCAGGTAGTTCACGTACCTGCCCGAGCCGGCCTGGATGGCGCCGCCGAGGACGTACACGAACAGCAGCATCATCGCGATCGGGGTGACCGCGGTGGTGATGATGGTGTCCGGGCTGCGCGCGATGTGCCGCAGGGACCGGCCCAGCAGGACGGCGGTGTCGCCCACGAAGTGCTTGTTCATCGCTGACCTCCGTCGGTGCGGGCGCCGACCAGGCTGAGGAACACGTCCTCCAGGCTCGGCTGCTTCTCGACGTACTCGACCTTCGCGGGCGGCAGGAGCTTCTTCAGCTCGCCGAGCGTGCCGTCGACGATGATTCGGCCCTCGTGCAGGATCGCGATCCGGTCGGCGAGCTGCTCCGCCTCGTCCAGGTACTGGGTGGTGAGCAGCACGGTCGTGCCGCCCTCGGCGAGTTCCTCGACGGCCTGCCACACCTCGAGCCGGGCCTGCGGGTCGAGCCCGGTCGTCGGCTCGTCGAGGAAGACGACCGGCGGGTCGCCGATGAGGCTCATCGCGATGTCGAGCCGGCGCCGCATCCCGCCCGAGTACGTCGCCACACGCCGCGCTCCGGCCTCGGCCAGCGAGAAGCGCTCCAGCAGGGCGTCCGCGATCGCGCCGGCGTTCTTCAGGTGCCGCAGCCGGGCGACCAGGACGAGGTTCTCGCGCCCGGTGAGGATCTCGTCGACAGCGGCGAACTGCCCGGTCAGGCTGATGGACCGGCGGACGTCGGCGGCCTGGGTCGCGACGTCGAAGCCGTCGACCCGGGCGGTGCCGGCGTCCGCCCGCAGCAGGGTGGACAGGATCCGTACCAGGGTCGTCTTGCCGGCCCCGTTGGAGCCGAGAAGGGCGAAGATGCTGCCCCGTGCGACGTCGACGTCGACACCGCGCAGCACCTTCAGGTCTTTGAAGGATTTCTCGAGGCCTTGCACGTGGATCGCGCTCATGGCGGTCAGCATGGAGGGTTGACGCTGCGTCAGGGTCAAGCCCTCGCGTCGCTCACCTCTGCCGGGTACGGCATCGTGGGGGCATGGCGAAGATTCTGATCACCGGGTCGAGCGAGGGCATCGGGCGGCACACGGCGGCGACGCTGGCCGGCCAGGGGCACGAGGTGGTGCTGCACGGCCGCACCGAGCGCCGGGCCGAGGACGCGCGCGCCGCCGTGCCCACCGCGGCCGGGGTCGTCGTCGGGGATCTGACGTCCCTCGAGCAGACCCGGGACGTGGCCCGCTAGGCGGGCGCGCTCGGGCCGTTCGACGTGGTGGTGCACAACGCCGGAATCGGCGGGGGACAGGCCGCCCCGCAACGCACCGGCGACGGGCTCGAGCGGATCTTCCAGGTGAACACGCTGGCGCCGTACGTGCTGACGGCCCTGCTGCCGGCGCCGGCCCGGCTGATCTACCTCACGTCGGGGCTGGAGGCCGACGGCCGCGTACGCCTGGACGACCTGCAGTGGCAGGACCGCGACTGGGACGGCATGCAGGCCTACAGCGACTCCAAGCTGTACGACATCATGCTCGCCTTCGCGGTGGCCCGGCTGCGGCCCGGCACCCTGAGCAACGCGGTCGACCCGGGCTGGATCCGCACCCGCATGGGCGGCCCCGGCGCGACGGACGACCTTCCCGAAGGCGCCGAGACGCAGGTGTGGCTGGCCACCTCGGACGAGCCCGCCGCGACGGTGACCGGCCGCTACTTCAAGCGCCGCCGGGAGCTGCGCGCGAACCCGCAGGCCTACGACGAGGAGCTGCAGGACCGGTTGCTGGCGATCTGCGCCGACCTCACCGGGGTCACGGTGACGAGCTGACCCCGGTGTCGTGACGGGAGGGTTTCCCGGCCGCCTCGGCGGGATGCGAGCCGGGCAGGAGGTTGCGTACCACGATCACCGGCGACGGGGCGTGGTGCAGGAGGGTCTGGGTGACCGATCCGAGCAGCCCCTGGTACGGCCGCTGCCCGCGGGCTCCGACCACGACCAGCCCGGCGTCCCGCGACTCGCCCCGCAGCGCGGTCGTCGGGTCGCCCTCGACCATGCGAACGCGGACGGGTACGTCGTACAAGTCCGCCCTCGCGTCGACCAGCTTCCGCAACGCCGCCTCCTGCGCGACGGGGCCGCTGTCGTCCCCGTCCGCCGGCGCCCAGGCGTGGACCACGACCAGGTCCGCGCCCCGGCAGGCGGCGGCGTCGAACGCGAAGTCGAGCGCCTGCTCGGAGCCGGCGGAGCCGTTGACCCCGACCAGGACCGGGCCGGCCGGCGGCGGCGCCGCGCGGGTGACCATGACGGTGCACGGCGCCCGGGCGGCGAGCTGAACGGCCGGCGCCTCGCGCGCGAGGCACACCTCGGACTGCAGGCCGCCGTCGCCGATCACGATCATGGCCGCCGTCCGTGCCTTGCGCAGCAGCACCGCCACGGCGAAGCCCTCCAGGAACTGGGTGGTGATCGCCGAGCCGGGTACGAGCCGGGTGGCCTCGGCGACCGACGACCGCATGAGGTCCCGGGGTGCCGGGCGCTGGTCGTCGTCCGGCGTGCCGGTCAGCGTGGGCACCCAGTTGAAGCAGTGCACCAGGTGCAGGGGGCATCCGTGCATCGCCGCCTCCCACGCGGCGGCGGCCACGGCGTTGCGGCTGGCGGCCGAGCCGCTGATCCCGACGACGATCGGCAGGTCCGTCATGATCCGTCTCCTCCTGGTGGATGTGCTCCTCGAACTCCTCGTCAGTGCGCCACGGCGATGTCGCGGCGGGCGAACACCGGCATGGCCAGCGCCACGACGACGACGGCGAGCGCGGGCATCACCAGGTACGAGACCCGGAACCCGGCGCCGACCGGCCCGTCGCCGAGTACCTGGTAGAACGGCGAGAGCCGCTGCCAGGGCTGCAGCGAGGTGACCAGCTCGCCGGCCACGTACAGCAGGTACGCCGCGACCGCCGCCGCGGCGCTCACCCCGATCGCCACGCCGCGGCGCCCGGTGACCGCGCCGGCGGCGAGCGCCAGGCAGCCGAACTCGAACGCCTGGAGCACCGTGGCGAGCGTCGCCCACAGCAGGGCCACCGCGCTCACCCCCATGCCGAACAGCGCCGAGCCGAGGAGGATGGCCGCGTACAGCACGACGCCGAGGGTGAACACGCCGGCGAACAGCGCGGCGGCCTGTTGCAGCAGCAGCGACGCCGTGGTCACCGGCGTCACCAGCAGGACGTCCAGCGTGCCCGCCTCCTCCTCGCCGGCCACCGCGCGGGCGCCGCGGCCGATCGCGTACGTCAGGAACAGGACCGGGACGAGCGCGCTGAACAGCTCGGCGTTGATGAAGCCGGTGCCGGTGCCGAAGTCCTCCAGGTTGAACAGCTTGCGCATCGCCTCCGGGTAGTTCGCGAGGAACTGCTGGAGGTCGGGCATCTTGCCGATCGACGGCCACAGGGCCGTCTCGAGCAGCACCATCAGCGCCAGGCCGACACCCCAGCCGATCAGGGGGCGGCGCTGGTCATGAAGGGCCTTGGCGAAGACCGTACGCATCGCGGATCACCCCTGGGCGTCGTAGTAGCTGAGGAACACGTCCTCGAGGTCGGGCTCGTGCGTGACGATCTGCTCGACGCCGTACGGCGCGGCCACCCGCAGCAGATCGGTGGTGTGCCCCTCGACCACCACGTGCGCCGTGGCGCCGGAGACCGCGACGTCGCGGGCGGCGGCCACCCGGCGGAGCGCGTCGGCCGGGGGAGCGCCGGTGAAGGTGAGGTCGATCCGGCGGACCGCCTGCGCCTTCAGCTTCTCCACCGCCTCCACCACGGCGAGGTTGCCCCGTACGAGGATCCCGACCATGTCGGCGACGGCCTCCACTTCGTACAGGTTGTGCGAGGAGAGGAAGACGGTGCGGCCCTCGTCGCGCGCCTCGCGGACCAGCGTGAGGAACTCGCGCTGGATGATCGGGTCGAGCCCGGCGGTGGGCTCGTCGAGCACCAGCAGGGCCGGCGAGTGCATGAACGCCTGCACGATGCCGACCTTCTGCCGCGTGCCGTGCGACATGGCGCCGATGCGGACGCTCAGGTCCAGGTCCAGCCGCTCGGCCAGGGTACGGATGCGTGCCTCGTCGGGGCCGCCGCGCAGATGACCGAGATAGTCGAGGTAGGTGGCGGCCGTCAGCCGCGGATAGCCGGCGAAGTCGCCCGGGAGGTAGCCGATCTGCCGCTGGGCCTGCTCGCGCTCGCGGACGACGTCGTACCCGCCGATCGCGGCCCGGCCGCCGCTGGGGCGCAGCAGCCCGGCCAGCAGCCGGATCGTGGTGGTCTTGCCGGCGCCGTTCGGGCCGAGGTAGCCGAACACGGCATCGCGCGGGACGGCCAGGTCCATGGCCCGCAGTGCCGGCCGGCCGTGGTAGTTCTTGCTCAGCTGCCAGGTCTGGATCGCGTTCTCCACGACGTCCTCCCGGACGGGTCGGTTCGGGTCAGCCGGTCGCGCCGATCCCGTGGCTTCCGGCGGCGGAGCCGGCCAGCTGGGCCACGCCCAGCAGACGGCTGACGTCGCCCGCGGTGAGGACGCCGCACGGCCGGTCCCCGTCGACGACCACGAGCATCCGTGCCGACGTGAGCGCGCCGGCGACGTCGAGCAGCGCCTCGTCCGGGCGGGCGAGCCGCAGGCGCGAGACCGGCGCCATGACGTCGGCCAGGCGCGTCTCCGCCCGGCGCTGCGGCGGTACGGCGCCGAGGGCCGCCACGCTGACCAGGCCGGCGAGCCTGCCGTCGACGCCGGTGACCGGGTACGCGCGGTGCGGGCACAGCCGCGCGGTGCCGATCACGAACTCCGGGATGGTGTGCCAGGCGTACCCGCAGACCGCCGGGGTGGACATGGCGGCGCGGACCGGGAGGCCGCGTAGGTGCTCGGACAGGGCCGCGGCGGCGTACTCGCCCCGGGCGGCGAAGCTGAGGTACCAGCCGAGCAGGACGAGCCACAGGCCGCCGATGAGCCCGTACGCGAGGAGCAGCAGGGCGCCGGCACCGGCCATCAGGATGCCGAGCACGACGCCGGCCTGCGTCGCCGTCCGCCGTGCGGCGGCCCGGTCGCCGCGCAGGGCCCACAGGGCCGCGGCGAGGATCCGGCCGCCGTCCAGCGGCGCGCCGGGGAGCAGGTTGAACGCGGCGAGGACGAGGTTGGCCCCGGCGAGCCAGGTGAAGGCGGCCCGGGGCAGGTCGGCGCCCGCCATCCGGGCCGGCACCGACGCCGCGGCGAAGAGGCCGGCCGCGACCAGGCTGGCCACCGGCCCGGCCAGCGCGGTGAGCAGCTCCGCGCGCGCCCGGCGGGGCTTGTCGTCCAGCGTGGAGACGCCGCCGAGGGCCCACAGGGTGATCGACTCGACCTTGATCCCGAAGTGCTGGGCGGTCACCGCGTGGGCCAGCTCGTGCGCGACCAGGGCGCCCAGGAAGAGCACCGCGGCCCAGGTCGCGGTCAGCCAGTACGTGGCCGCGGCGTACCCGGGGACGACCGTGGGCAGCAGGCTCACGGCCAGACCGTCGGCGAGCAGGAACAGGATGATCAGGACCGACCAGTGCGCGCCCACCGGGATCCTGCGGACCGTGCCGAGGCGGATGGTCTGCCGCACGGCGACCACCTTCTTCCCGCAGTGCCGACGCCGGGGCGTACGTCTTCGATCCAGCCTGTCGCAGCCGCTGCGGTGCCGACAGGGCCTTAGGTCCCGCGGGGCCGTCGCGCCTGCCGGAGGCCGATCCCGGGACGAAGGTCCCCACCGGCCGGGGACCTCATTCCCTTCAGGCGCCGATCACGCAGGCATACCGTGGGGGGTATCTAGAGGAGAGGCGGAGGTGGCTGTGATGCGACAGCTGCTCGTGCTGGGCGCCGGTACGGCGGGGACCATGGTGGTCAACAAGCTGCGCCGCCGGCTCGCCCGTACGCAATGGGGCATCACCGTGGTGGAGCCCAGCGACCAGCACTTCTACCAGCCCGGCTACCTGTTCCTGCCGTTCGGGGCGTACACCGCCGACCAGGTCGTCAAGCCGACCAGGCGGCTCGTCGCCGACGGGGTGGAGCTGGTCCACGCCGAGGTGGAGCGGGTCGTGCCGGACGAGAACCGGGTGCTGCTCACCGACGGCCGGTCGCTGCCGTACGACTACCTCGTCATCGCCACCGGGGTGAGCCCGCGGCCGGACCAGACCCCCGGCATGCTGGACGGCGGCCACTGGCGGGAGAAGATCTTCGACTTCTACACGTACGACGGCGCGGTGGCACTGGCGGCGGCACTGGACCGGTTCGACGGCGGCCGGCTCGTCGTGCACATCACCGACATGCCGATCAAGTGCCCGGTCGCCCCGCTGGAGTTCGCGTTCCTCGCCGACGACTACTTCCGCAAGCGGGGGCTGCGCGACCGCGTCGAGCTCGTCTACGCCACCCCGCTGCCCGGCGCGTTCACCAAGCCGATCGCCGCGGCCCGGCTGGGCTCCATGCTGGACGAGCGCAAGATCGTCGTCGAGCCGGACTTCCTCGTCGAGCGCGTCGACGGCACCTCGCTGGTCTCCTACGACGAGCGCGAGATCCCGTTCGACCTGCTGGTGACGGTGCCGCTGAACATGGGCGCGGAGTTCGTGGCCCGCTCCGGCCTGGGCAACGAGCTGAACCTCGTGCCGGTGGATCGGTACACGTTCCTCGCGCGCGGCCACGACGACATCTTCGCCGTGGGTGACGCCAACGACATCCCGACCTCGAAGGCCGGGTCGGTGGCGCACTTCGCCGTGGACGTGTTCGCCGACAACTTCGTGGCGTACGCCGCCGGGCGGCCGATGACCGGCCGGTTCGACGGCCACGCCAACTGCTTCGTGGAGTCGGGCGGCGGCAAGGCCCTGCTGATCGACTTCAACTACGACACCGAGCCGCTGCCGGGCCGCTACCCGCTGCCCGGGGTGGGCCCGTTCCGGCTGCTGACCGACGCCGCCGTGAATCACTGGGGCAAGCTCGCGTTCCGCTGGATGTACTGGAACGTGCTGCTGCCCGGTCGCCCCGTCCCGTTGCCGGCGCACATGTCGATGGCCGGCAAGCACGTACCCACCGCAGAGGAGTGAGGCAGCCATGCCCGTCACCACCATCGCCGGCCGCGAGATCCACGTCGACGAGGAGGGTTTCCTGACCGTCTACGACGAGTGGGACCCGGACCTCGCCAAGGAGCTCGCCACCGGCATCGGCATCGACCTCACCGACGCGCACCGCAAGGCGATCGACTTCCTGCGCCAGGACTACGCCGCGCAGGGCGAGACCGCCACGCTGCGCCGCGTCTCCACCGTCGGCGGCATCCCCACCAAGGAGCTGTTCGCCCTGTTCCCGAAGAAGCCGGCGAAGAAGATGGCCTACATCGCCGGCCTGCCCAAGCCGCACGGCTGCGTCTGAAACGGAGCTGGCCATGACCACCGAAACCGCGCCGGCCCTCGTGCCGAACTTCGACGACGACGAGGCCGCCGGGCGCAAGCTCGCCATCATCTGCTCCAAGGGGAACCTAGACATGGCGTACCCGGCGCTGGTGCTCGCCAACGCCGCGCTCGGCGAGGGCGTGGAGACGCACCTGTTCTTCACGTTCTGGGGCTTCGACATGATCACCAAGGCCCGGATGGGCGACTTGAAGTTCACCATGCTCGGCAACACGGCGACGCACATGCCGCAAGGGCTGGGCGGCCTGCCGGGCATGACGGCGATGGCCACCCACCGGATGAAGAAGCAGATCGCCGGCATCGGCGTGCCGGAGGTGCCCGAGTTCCTCGACCAGATCGTCGCCTCGGGCGGTCACCTGTGGGCGTGCCGGATGTCCGCGGACATGATGCACGTGACCGAGGAGGACCTCTACGACGGCGTCGAGGCGATCATCAACGCCGCCGACTTCATCGAGAAGACCAACGGCGCGCAGCTGCTGTTCATCTGACCGTGCGCCGCAGCGGCAGCTGGATGGTGACGGTGACGCCACCGCCGGGCGGGGAGTCGAGGGTGGTGCTGCCGCCGTGGGCGGCGACCAGCTCGCGGACGACCGTCAGCCCGATCCCGGTGCCCGGGATGGCCTGGGCGTCCCGGCCGCGCCACATGCGATCGAACGCGTGCGGCAGCTCGTCGGGCGGGATGCCGGGACCGGTGTCGGCGATCCGCAGCACCGCGTGGTCGTCCCGCGCCGACGTGGCCAGACGGACCCGGTCGCCGGGCCGGCAGTAGCGGACGGCGTTGGCCAGCACGTTGGTGACGGCCTGGTGCAGCCGGTCCGGGTCGGCCCGCACCGGGGCCGGCCCGGACAGCTCGCTGGTGACCTGCAGCCCGGCCGCGGTGAGCAGCGGCTGCTGGGCGGCCAGCGCGGCGCGGGCGATCTCCGTGAGATCCGTGTCGACCGGCTCGAGCGACACGGTGGCGGCCTCCGCGGCGGACAGGTCGGCGAGATCCCGCACGATGCGGCTCAGCCGCAGGCTCTGGTCGTGCAGCGCGGCGAGCCGCGCCGGATCGGCGGGGCGCAGGCCGTCGCGCAACTCCTCCAGCCCCGCCTGCAGCCCGGCGAGGGGCGTCCGCAGCTCGTGCGCCACGTCGGCGGCGAGCCGGCGGCGGGTCGCGTCGGTGCGGACCACCTCGTCCGCCATGGCGTCGAAGGCGTGCGCGACCTCGCCCAGCTCGCCGGGGGCCGTGAGCCGTGCCCGGGCCGTACGCTCGCCGCCCGCGAACCGCCGCGCGACGGTGGCCACGGTGATCAGCGGGCGGGTGAGCCGGCGGGCGACGTACCAGCTGACGGCGACGGCGGCCAGCAGCGCGACGACCGCGGCGCCCGCCACCCAGGACCAGGCCACGCTGCGCCCGGAACCGCTCGAGGTGGTGAATCCGAGCCGCACGCTGCCCACCCGGCGGCCCGCGTCGGTGACGGGGGCCTCCAGGACCGTGCCGCCGCCGCGCCCGCCCATCATCCCGGGGCCCATGCCGCGTCCGGGCCACACCATGAGCCCTTGCGAGTCGCGGACGGACAGCTGCGCGCCGGCCGCGTCGGCCAGGCGGGACGCCTCCGCCAGATCCGCGCCGGGCCAGCCGCCGGCCCGCGCGTACGCCCCGGCGGCCGCCGCCGCGACCCGGTCCGCGACCTGCTGCCGTTGCTGCTGCTGGGCGCTGGCCAGGCCGCGGTCGGTGGCGACGAGCGCCGCGACGGTCAGCGCCGCCACCGAGGACAGCGCGACGAGCAGGAAGGCGGCGAGCAGTCGCCGGCCCAGCGGGCTCGACAGGTACGGCCGGTCACCGGTCACGCGGCCACCCCATCCGGTAGCCGACCCCGAGGACGGTCTCCACCAGGCCGCCCGCCCCCGGTCCGAGCTTGCGGCGGAGGTTCTTGACGTGCGAGTCGACGGTCCGCTCGTACCCCGGGAACTCGTAGCCCCGGATCCGGTTGATCAGCTCGTAGCGGGAGAACACCCGGCCGGGCGCGGCCGCCAGGGCGGTGAGCAGGCCCCACTCGGTCGGCGTCAGCTCGAGCCGTTCCCCGTCCAGCTCGGCCGAGTGACGTGTCTCGTCGAGGCGCAGCCGGCCGCCGCCGAACGTGTCCGCCCGCGCCGATCCGTCGCCGCCCCGGGTGCGGTGCAGCACCGCCTCCACCCGCAGCACCAGCTCGGTGGGGGAGAACGGCTTGGTCACGTAGTCGTCGGCGCCGCGGCGCAGCCCGTCGATGCGGTCCTCGACGGCGCTGCGCGCGGTGAGCACGACCACGGGCACCGCGCGGCCCTCCCGGGCGGCGGCCAGCACGTCGAGGCCGTCCACATCGGGCAGCCCCAGATCCAGCACCACGAGCTCCACGAGGTCCCGGGTCAGCAGGCCGATCGCCTCGGCGCCGGATCCGGTGGTGTGCACGGCGTACCCGGCGCGCTCCAGGTAACGGCGCAGCAGGTCACGCAGCTCCCGGTCGTCCTCCACGACCAGCACGGTGCCCGCCATGACCCCACCCTGCCCCGCCACCGGGACGCCGGCCAGGGCCGATGGTCTTGTCCGTGGGCGTGACGGTCCCGCCGGCCCGGGGCCGAGGACACCCGCAGCAGGGGGCGGCCGACTCTGCCGGTGTTAGCAGTCGCGGGCTAACGTGCTAATCAGGACAAGGGGAGGTTGCCATGACGACCACTACCACCGCCAAGCCGGCACGTGAGGCCCCTGCGGTCAAGCCGGTCACCCGTCCGGAAGCACGGCGTGAACGCACCCGGCGCATCGGCCGCGAAGTCGGGACGCTCGCGATCGACGCCTACGAGCGGGGCGTCGCGGACTTCGTCGCGTTCGAGAAGGACGCCGCGAAGATCGCGCCCTACCCGTGGGCCAAGTCGATGCTCACGCTGAGCGCCGAGCTCATCGAGGATGTCGGAGCCGCGTACGTCAAGACGGCACGGCACGCACTTCGGTGAATGATCCGACCGGCCCGGGGACCCCTCAGCCCCCGGGCCGGTCCCCGTCCGCCCGCCGGTCGCCGCGGCGCCGGCGGGCGATCGTCGTCTCCGTCAGGGCGGTGTAGACCTCGACCAGCGCCTGGCGCTGCCGGGCGGTCAGATTGGGATCCTGCGCGATCGCGGCGAGCACCGCGGGCGGGGCCTCCGGCGTGGCCTGTTCCACCAGCGCGTCGGCGGTGGTGCGCAACGAATCCGCGATCGCGTGCAGCACCCGCTCGGACGGCGCGCGCAGCCCTCGCTCGATCTGCGACAGGTACGGCCCCGAGATGCCCACCATCGTCGCCAGCTGGCGCATCGGCAACTCGGCCAGCTCGCGGCGCCTGCGGATGATCTCGCCGAGGTTGAGCGGCGGCCGCTGGTTCTCCGTCACGGCCGCAGCCTAACCCCGCCCCGCCACGCCGTCCCGCCATCGGGCCGCCAGCGCGCCGATCTCGCCGGCGATGGCGGGCTGCAACGCGGCCGGAAGGTCATGGCCCATGCCGGGATGCACGACGAGGCGTGCGCCGGGGATCGCGCGCGCGGTCGCCAGCCCGCCGCGCAGGCGTACCAGCGGGTCCGCGGCGCCGTGGACCACCAGGGCCGGCACCCGCAAGCGGCGCAGCGCCGGGCGCCGGTCCACAGCGGAGACGATCGCGGCGAGCTGGCGGCGTACCCCGTCCGGGTCGTGCGACCGGTCGTAGCTCTGCCGCGCCACGTCGCGCAGCCACTGCTCGTCGTGCGGGTACGCGGGCGAGCCGATCACCCGGAAGACGTCCACGATCTGCTGCGCCGCGGCCTCCCGGTCGGCGGCCGGGCGCCGCAGCAGAGCCACCGTCGCCCGCGGCCGGGGCCGCCCGATGCGCGGCGAGGGTGTGGACGAGATCGAGGTGAGGGAGCGCACCCGGTCCGGATGGCGGGTCGCCACGGTCTGCGCGATCATCCCGCCCAGCGACACCCCGGCCACGTGCGCGCTCTCCCAGCCCAGGGCGTCCAGCACCGCGACGGCGTCGTCCGCCATGTCGGCCAGCGCGTACCCGGGCCCGCGGCGCAAAGCCAGGTGCAGCGGCGAGGGCGGCCCCAGTTCGCGAAGGTGGGTGGACAGGCCGACGTCCCGGTTGTCGAAACGGGCCACCCGGAACCCCCGGCGGACCAGCTCGGCCCGGAAGTCCTCCGGCCAGAACAGCATCTGCAGGCCCAGGCCCATGACGAGCAGCAGCGGCTCGCCGTCGGGCGGGCCCTCCACCGCGTACGCGACGCGCACCGCACCGTGCTGAGCGATCCCTTCGAGCATGCCTCCAGCCTGCCGCGGGGACCGTCGCCGCGCCGAGGGCCGTACGCGTCCCGGGCGCGGGCCGTCCGACCCTGGCGCGCGGACGAGCCGTCATCAGATGGTGACTGGAGGCGACCATCGACCGCCCTCGACCGAGGAGGAAGCCGTGGAATATCTGAGCCCGCTGGACGCGTCCTTCCTCGACGCCGAGGACGGCGACCCGCACGCCTCGCTGGCCATCGCCTCGATCGCCGTCCTCGACGGCCCCGTACCGAGCCAGGCGGAGTTCGCCGCGCTCATCCGCGGCCGCCTGCCGCTGGTGCCGCGGTACCGCCAGAAGGTCCGCCGGGTGCCGTTCAACCTGGGCCGGCCGGTCTGGGTGGACGACCCCGACTTCGACCTCGACTTCCACCTGCGCCGCACCGCGCTGGCCGAGCCGGGCGGCGACGCCGCGCTCGAGCAGGTCGTGGCCCGCGTGATGAGCCAGCGCCTCGACCGGGAACGGCCGCTGTGGGAGGACTGGCTGATCGAGGGTCTGCCGGAGGGGCGCTGGGCGCTGCTGTCCAAGGTGCACCACTGCCTGATCGACGGCGTCTCCGGCAACCAGCTGTACCGGCTGATCTGCGACAGTGGATCCCGTACGCGCCACCCGGCCGAGGACCACTGGCAGCCGCGCCGGGGCGCCGACGCGATCGACCTGACCCTGGACGCGCTCGGGCAACTGGCCCGCACGCCGTTCGATCAAGCGCGCGTGATGGCCGGTGCGATGCGCTCACCCGCCGCCGTGGCCCGGTGGCTGCTCGCGACCACGCGCGGGCTGGGCACGCTCGCGGCGGGGTTCCTCCCGACCGCGCCGACCTCGCTGGCCGGCCCGATCGGCCGGGCCCGGCGCTACGCGGTCGCGCGTACCGCCCTGGCCGACATCGCCGCGGTCTCCGACGCCTGCTCGGTGACGATCAACGACGTCTACCTGGCCGCCGTGGCCGGGGCCTTCCGGCGGCTGATGCTGCAGCGCGGGGAGGAGCCCGCGGCTGACGCCGTACGCACCCTCGTGCCCGTCAACGTGCGCGCCCGCGACCAGGAGGGCCTGCTGGACAACCGGCTGTCCTCGATGCTGCTGCTCCTGCCGGTCGAGATCGACGACCCGGTGCGCCGGCTGCGGGCGGTGCACGAGCGCATCGGCGAGCTGCGCGCCAGCGGCGAGGTGGAGGCCGCCGCGGCCATGGTCGCGCTGGCCGACCGCGAGCCGTTCGGGCCGGTGTCCATGATCATTCGGACCGCGCTGCGCGTTCCGCAGACGGCGATCACCACGGTCACCACGAACGTGCCCGGTCCGAACCGGCCGCTGTCCGTGCTCGGCCGGCCGATCCGCGAGATCCTGCCGTACGTCCCGATCGCCGAGCGGCTGCGCATCGGGGTCGCCGTCTTCACGTACGGCGGCCAGGCGGCGTTCGGCATCACCACCGACTTCGCCTCGGTGCCCGAGGCGGACGAGTTCGCCGGGTTCGTGGTCGACGAGGTCAAGACCCTGCGCGACACCTGCCGCCCGGCCCGGACGGAGGCCGCCCAGCCGCGTCCTGCGCGCCGCCGTGCCGCCGCGCCCGCCGCGGCCTCGTCCTGATCCGCCCGTCGACCCGGAAGGAGCCGGCGATGCTGAACCTCGCTGTCATTCTGCGTGAGTCGGCGACGAGGCGTCCGACGGCGCCCGCGCTGACCTACGAGGGTGCCACCATGACCTACGCCGAGCTGGACACCCGCTCCGACGCCGTGGCCGCGGGTCTGATCGAGCGGGGCGTCCGCCCGGGGGACCGGGTGGCGCTGCAACTGCCGAACATCCCGGAGTACCCCGTCGCGTACTACGGGATCCTCAAGGCCGGTGCCGTCGCCGTACCGCTGAGCGTGCTGCTGAAGGCGCGGGAGGTCGCGTACGAGATCGCCGACGCGGGGGTCCGGCTGCTCATCACCTGGGTCGGTGCGGCGGAGGAGGCGGCCAAGGCCGCCGCCGACTGCGGCCTCACCGCCGTGCACGTCGTCGGGCTCGCCGGAGACCCGGCCCGCGCGTTCGCCACCCTGCAGAAACCGGTGAGCGGCCGGCTGCCGCTGCACGAGACCGAGCCGGGGGACACCGCCGCGATCGTCTACACCTCCGGCACCACCGGGCGGCCCAAGGGCGCCGAGCTGACCCACTTCCAGCTCTACATGAACGCCGACATCCCCGGCCGGCTGTTCCAGATCAACCCCGATGACGTCATCCTCACCGTGCTGCCGCTGTTCCACGTGTACGGCATGTCCAGCGCCATGAACATCGGCATCCGCTTCGGCGCCTGCCTGTCGCTGGTGCCGCGGTTCGACGCCGGGCGGGTCCTCGCCGCGATCGAGCGGGACGGGGCGACCATCTTCGACGGCGTACCCACGATGTTCGCGGCCCTGCTGGCCCACCCGGAGCTGGACCGCTACGACACGTCCACGCTGCGGGTCTGCGTCTCCGGCGGCGACTCGATCCCGGCCCGGGTGCTCGACGCCTTCGAGGCGCGCTTCGGCGTGCCCATCCTCGAGGGGTACGGCATGACCGAGACCGCCTCCACGATCACCTTCAACGAGGGCCCCGACGCCCGGCGCGTCTACAGCGTCGGCAAGCCGGTCTGGGGCGTCGAGGTGCAGGTGTGGGACCAGAGCGGGCACCCGCTCCCGCCCGGCCGCGACAACGTCGGCGAGCTCGTCACCCGCGGCTACCACACCATGCGCGGCTACCACGGCCGTCCGGCCGAGACGGCCGAGGCGTTCCGGGAGGGCTGGTTCCACACCGGGGACCTCGGCTACGCCGACGACGACGGGTACCTGTTCATCGTGGACCGCAAGAAGGAACTGATCATCCGCGGCGGCTACAACGTGTACCCGCGGGAGATCGAGGAGGTCCTGTACCGCCATCCCGCGGTGGCCGAGGCCGCGGTGGTCGGGGTGCCCGACGAGCGGCTCGGGCAGGAGGTCAAGGCGTTCGTCGTGCCGCGCCCGGGCAGCAGCCCGTCGGCCCAGGAGATCATGGAGTACTGCCGGGAGCGGCTGGCCGCCTACAAGTACCCGCGCGTCGTGGAGTTCCGCGACTCGCTGCCGCTCAGCGGGGCGGGCAAGGTGGCGAAGAAGGAACTCGTCTAGACCGTACGGCGGTGGGGCGTCCGGGCCGGCCAGCCCGGACGCCCGTGCGTCACGCCTCGATCCGGTCGTGCACGACGGCCACGGAGCACGGGGCGTGGTGCAGCAGGTGCTGGCTGATGGAACCGAGGACCATGCCGCGCAGGGCGCCGCGGCCGCGGGACCCGACCACCACGAGCTGCGCGGACGTGCCGTACCGCGTCAGGGCCGCCGCCGGGTGCTCGGCCAGCACCTCGGTGCGTACGGGCACCTGTGGGTACTTGTCGCGCCAGGGCGCCAGCACGTCCTCCAGCTGCCGGGCGAGCACGTTGAGCGCCGCCTGGACCACCTCGGGCTTCTCCACCCAGAACCCCCGCAGCGGCGGCCGGGCGCGGACGACCAGCAGTTCCGACCCGCGGGCGGCGGCGGTCTCCGCGGCGAAGCCGAGGGCGAGCTGGGCGGACGTCGACTCGTCGACGCCCACGACGATGCTCCCGGTACGCGCCGGGTCGCCGCGTACCACGACCACCGGGCAGTGCGCCTGCGCGCTGACCGCCAGGCTGACCGAGCCCAGCAGGTTCGCGACCGCGCTGTGCCCGCGGCTGCCCACGACCACCAGACCGGCCTCGGCGGACCGCTCGATCAGCGTGGTGGCGGCGGAGGCGTGCACGACCGAGGTCTCGATGTGCACCCCGGGATGCGTGGTGGCCGCAGAGGTCACTGCGTCGCGCAGCGCGTCCTGGACCGCGCGGTCGGTCTCTCCCTCGAGCCAGCCCGCCGGCGTGGGAACGCCGGCGACCGGCTCGTACGCGTAGAGGAACTGCACCGGCGCGCCGGTGCGGGCGGCTTCGTCGAGCGCCCAGACCGCGGCCGCCTCGGCCGCCGGCGACCGGTCGTAACCGACGATGATGCTGCGGGCTGTCATGACCGTGCTCCCTTCACGATCTGGACGGGGCAATCGGCGTGGTGCAGCAGCTGAAGGACGGTCGAACCCATGACCGCGCCGGCGAGGGCGCCGTGTTCCTTCGCGCCGACGACGGCCAGCTGAGCCTCGTGCGAGGCCCTCGTCAGCGCCGCCGCCGCGCTGTCGTGCGACAGCAGCGTCCGCATCGCGACGTCCGGGTACTTGGCGTGCCACGGTGCGACGAGCTGGTCGAGCCGGGCGCGTTCCAGCTCGTCCTCCTCCGGAGTCGCGATGTCGGTCGCCGGCACGCTGCTGCTCAGCCACAGCGGCACGGACGGCAGGTACGACCGCACGACGACGAGCGCCGCACCCCGGCCCGCGGCCGCCTCGAACGCCGTCTCCAGCACACGCTCGGCGGCGGGTGAGTCGTCCGCCCCGGCCACCACGGGCCCCTCGGTGGCGTCGCTGCGGCCGCGGACGATCACCACCGGGCACACCGCGCGGGTGGCGACCCGCTGGCTCACCGAGCCGAGCAGCAGACCGCTGAAACCTCCCCGGCCGCGGTTGCCGAGCACCATCAGCTCGGCGTCCGCCGCGATCTCGAGCAGCCGCGACGCCGCATGCCCCATCAGCGTGTCCATCGTGATCGGTACGTCCGTCGCGACGGCACGCGCCTCGTCGAAGCCGGTGGTGGTCACGGCCTCGGCCAGCTGATGGGCCAGGTCGACGTACCGGTTGCCGTGGTCGGAGCGGGCCTCGCGCCGCTCCCAGTCGTACGCGTGCACGATCCGCAGCGGCACCCCGCGCCGCTGCGCCTCCCTCGCGGCCCACCGGACCGCGGCCCGGCTGGGGGCCGTCCCGTCGGTCGCCACGATGATCGGCCTGGTCGTCATGTCGCTGCCTCCTCGGCGGTCGCGGGACTTCCCCCGATCGTCGGACCGGACGGCGGTCACGGGGCAGGGCAGAAGGTCCCGTCCGGGCGGGCGGGCCACGACGGGAGATCGTGCGCCGCGGGCGCAATCGGGCGTGGGCGTACGGGACCAAGGGCTCTGGGACGGCGGGCCGCCGGGGCGCTGGCATGGGACCATGACCCGCGCCCCCGTGCGCTCCGCCGGTGAGGATCTGGTGTTCCTGGCCCGGCGGGCCGATCTGACGTTCCGGTTCCTCACCGCGCTCGCCGAGCGCTACGCGGGCGTGCCCCCGGCGCTCGCCGCCCGGCAGGGACGCCAGTGTGCCGTGCTGCGGGAGCTTCTCCGCCGCCGCTACCCCGAGGCCACGGCGGACCCGGTCCCGGCCGACGACGCCTGGATCCGCGACCGGGTCTCGGTCGGGCCGGACGCCGGCGCCGACGCCGTCGACGCGCTGCTCGCGGACACCGTACGGGTGCTGGAAGCGGCGCTGCCCCGGATCGCGGACGCCGAGATCCGGGCGGCCTACCACCGGCTCTATGCCGACACGCTGCGGCAGGAACGCCTGGTCCGGTCCTGGGTACGGCACACCGCCGCGTGACCTGCCCGGTCGTCCGGGTCCTTCGTCCCTGCCGATCAACCCCGTGGCCGTGCTGCCGTCGAGGGACCGGCGGCGAAGGGAGCGGGACATGTCAGCGTGGACGACGGCCTCGTGGGCCGGGAGGCTGATGGCGGCGACGGCCGCCGGATCGCTGGTGGTGGCCGCCGGCCCGGCGGGACAGGCGGCGCCCCGCGCCGCCCGGCAGTACCGGGTGACCGATCTGGGCGTCACCGGTCAGGTCCTGGGCCTCGCCGACGCCGGGTACGCGGCCGGCAGCGGCGAGTTCACGCCCGGCCTCCTGCACCCGTTCCTGTGGCTTCACGGTCGGCTGCGCGACCTCGGGGAGTTGACGCCGACGGACGACGGCAGGGGTGAGGCGACGGACGTCAACAACCGTGGCCAGGTCGTCGGCTACAGCACCGTCGGCCGGAAGTCGCCCCCGGTCGACCGGCGCGCGTTCCTCTGGCAGGACGGCAGGATGACGGCTCTCGACCTGCCCGGGACGGACGCCCGGGCCGATGCCGTCAACGACCGCGGGCAGATCGCGGGGACGTACACGGTGCAGGGTGTGAACCACGCCTTCCTGTGGTGGCACGGCGTCGTCACCGATTTGGGCCGCGGCGACGCCGCCGGCATCGACGAGTGGGGACGCGTCGTCGGGGCGCGGCCGGGCCGGCAGGGTACGCCCGTGCCGTGCGTCTGGTATCGCGGGCACGTCACCGACCTGCCGCTGGGACCGGCGACGTCGGGCCGTGCCACCGCGGTGAACGACAGCGGCTGGGTCGTGGGCGATGTGATGTCCGAAGGGGACGGCGAGGTGGTGGAGTCCGCGTACCTGTGGCGCGGGGGAACGGTCACCGACCTCGGCCGGATCGGGGTGGGCGGCTCGACCGCCACCGGCGTCAACGACCGCGGGCAGATCATCGGCGTGACCGGGCTGACCAATTTCTCCGACCCGATCCCGTTCCTCTGGCAGCGCGGCCGCATGACGGACCTGCGCGACCGCGGCGTCGCGCAGGGCGGCGCGCGGACCATCGACGACCACGGGTGGCTGGGCGGCTCGGCGACCATCGGCGGCGAGTCCCGCGCCGTCCTCTACCGGTGAGCGGGCGAGGTGAGCGAGATGACCCCGACGATCACGGTGACCGGTCTGACGAAGACCTTCGGGACCGTACGGGCGCTGGACGGGCTGGACCTCACCGTCGCGGCGGGCCAGGTGCACGGGTTCCTCGGCCCGAACGGCGCCGGGAAGACCACCACACTGCGGATCCTGCTCGGGCTCCTGCGCCGCGACGGCGGCCGGGTCAGCGTGCTCGGCGGCGATCCGTGGCACGACGCGGTGGCGCTGCACCGCCGGCTGGCGTACGTGCCGGGCGAGGTGAACCTGTGGCCGAACCTCACCGGCGGCGAGGTCATCGACCTGCTCGGCACGCTGCGCGGCGGTTTCGACCCGGCCCGGCGCGCCGAGCTGCTGGACCGCTTCGCGCTCGACCCGGCGAAGCGGTGCCGCGCGTACTCCAAGGGGAACCGGCAGAAGGTCGCCCTCGTGGCGGCGTTCGCGTCCGATGTCGAGCTGTACCTGCTGGACGAGCCGACGTCCGGGCTGGACCCGCTGATGGAGACGGTCTTCCAGGACGTGGTACGCGGTCTGCGCCGCGCGGGCCGTACCGTGCTGCTGTCGAGCCACCTGCTGCCCGAGGTGGAGGCGCTGTGCGACAGCGTGACGATCGTGCGCGCCGGGCGGGCCGCCGAGTCGGGGACCTTCGCGCAGCTGCGCCACCTGCGGCGGACGATGATCGTCGCGGAGACGGCCACGGGTATCGACGGTCTCGGCGGCCTGCCGGGGGTGCACGACGCGCACTACGAGGACGGCCGTGTGCACCTGAACGTGGACGAGGACCAGCTCGCCGCGGTGCTGCGACGGCTGGCCGATCTGCGCGTACGCACCCTGGTCAGCTCGCCGCCGAGCCTCGAGGAGCTGTTCCTGCGCCACTACGGGGCAGGTGTGCCGTGAGCCCGCTCACCGGGACGGGGGCGCTGGTGGGGCTCGCCGTACGCCGGGACCGGGTGACCGTCCTGGCCTGGGTGGCCGGTCTGGCGTTCTTCGCCGCCGCCACCACGGCGCTGTGGGCCGCGGACTTCGGCGATCCGGCCGACCTGCTGCGCGAGACCCGGATCACGGCGACCAGCCCGGGGATCCGCCTGCTCGGCCTCGCCTCCGGCGCGAGCGTCGGCGCGTACGCGATGGTCCGCAACTTCGTCCTGCTCGCCGTGCTGGCCGCGCTGATGAGCATCTTCTCGGTGACCCGGCACACCCGGCAGAGTGAGGAGACCGGCCGGACCGAGCTGGTCCGGGCCGCGGTCGTGGGTCGTCACGCCGCCCTGGCCGCCGCGCTGATCGTGACCGTGGCCGCCGACGTCGTCCTGGCGTTCGCGCTCGGCGGGGCGCTGCTGCTCACCGGACGGCCGGTGGCCGGATCGTTCGCCGCGGGCTGCGCGGTCGGGGCCGTCGGCATCGCGTTCGCCGGGATCGCCGCCGTCACCGGGCAGCTCTCCGGCAGCGCCCGCGGCGCGAACGGCCAGGCCGCCGGCGTGCTCGGCGCCGCGTTCCTGGCCGCCGGCGTCGGCAACATGGCCGGCACGGTGGACCCCACCGGCCTGCGGGTGACCAGCGCCTGGCCGGCGTGGCTGTCCCCGATCGGCTGGGGCCAGCAGGTACGCCCGTTCGGCGGCGACCACTGGTGGCCGCCGGCCCTGCACGTCGTCGTGCTGCTCGGCGCCACCGCCGCGGCCGTGCTGCTCACCGAGCGGCGCGACTTCGGGCTCGGCGTGCTGGCCCAGCGGCCCGGCCCCGCCCACGCCGGCCCGGTGCTGCGCCGTACCACCGGGCTGGCGTTGCGGCTGCAGCGCGGCGCGCTCCTGGGCTGGTCGGCGGGCCTGCTCGGGTTCGGCCTGATCATGGGCGGCCTCATCGGCCAGGTCGCCGACGCCACCGGGACCGCCCGGGACTGGTACGTCCGGATGGGCGGCAGCGACGAGATCGTCGACGCGTACCGGGCGTCCATCCTGCAGATGGCGGCGATGGCCGCGGCCATGTACGCCGTGCAGGTCCTGCTCCGCCTGCGCGCCGAGGAGGCCGGCGGGCCGCTGGAGCCGGTGCTGGCGACGGCGGTGAGCCGGCTGCGGTGGACGGCCGGGCACCTGGCGGCCGCGGTCGCCGGCGTGGTGGTCCTGCTCCTGCTGTTCGCCGTCGGCGCGGGAGTCGCCGCGGGCGCCGTGCTGGGCGATCCGGCCGGACAGACCGCGACGCTCGTCTCCGCCGCCCTGGTGCAGATTCCCGCGGTTCTGGTGATCGCGGCTGTCGTGGTCGCCCTGTGCGGCGCACGGCCAGGGGCCGCCGCCGCGGTGTCCTGGGCGGCGCTGGTGGCAGCCATCGTGATCGGCCCGCTCTTCGGACCCACCCTGCGCCTCCCGCAATGGGCGCAGGACCTCTCGCCGTTCACCCACGCACCCCGGGCGCCGGCGCTTCCCGTGCCCGCGACGCCGGTGCTCGTGCTGCTCGCGGTCGCCGCCACGCTCACCCTGACCGGTCTGCTGACGCTGCGCCGGCGCGACCTCGTCCTGCCCGCCTGACCTGCCGGTACGGGCGGGACGTCCGGCCCTGCCGGCGGGCGTACGCGAGTCGCACGGTGGAGGTATGAACACACTCACCGTCACCCTGATCGTCATCGCAGCCGTCGTGCTGCTCGTGCTCCTGCTCGCCGTACGCATCGTCAAGCAGTACGAACGCGGCGTGCTGTTCCGGCTGGGCCGGGTCGTCGGGGTCCGCGACCCGGGCCTGCGGCTCATCATCCCGATCATCGACGTGCTGCACCGCGTCTCGCTGCGGATCGTCACCATGCCGATCCAGTCGCAGGGCATCATCACCCGCGACAACGTCAGCGTCGACGTGTCCGCGGTCGCGTACTTCCGGGTCGTCGACGCCACCAAGTCGGTCGTCGCCATCGAGAACGTGCACGCGGCCATCAACCAGATCGCGCAGACCACGCTGCGCAAGGTCGTCGGCCGGCATTCGCTGGACGAGACGCTGTCCGAGACGGACCGGATCAACGCCGACATCCGCGAGATCCTGGACGTCACCACCGTGGAGTGGGGTGTCGAGGTCACGCTGGTCGAGCTGAAGGACATCCAGCTGCCGGACGCCATGAAGCGCGCGATGGCCCGGCAGGCGGAGGCCGAGCGCGAGAAGCGAGCCAAGATCATCAACGCCGAGGGCGAGTCCCTCGCGGCGGCCGCCCTCGGCGAGGCGTCCGACACGATGATGGCCCACCCGCTGGCCCTGCAGCTGCGCAACCTGCAGTCGCTGGTCGAGATCGCCGTCGACAAGAACTCCACTGTGGTGTTCCCGGCCCCGCTGATGAGCACCATCGGCGAGCTCGGCAACTTCCTGACCCGTGAGGCTCGGGCCGCCGGCACGCGCCCGCCCGCGTCCGCCGCGGCGCCGGCCCCCGCCGCCACCGCGCTGACCAACGGCTCCACCGTTGCGGTCTCCTGACCCGGCCACCGGCCCGGCCCTGGCGGGCAGCGCCCACTAGGGCCGATCGGCCCTGGCCCCGGCCGATCGGGGCGACCTAGCGTCGGATCGCGAGCAGCCGGCGAGCACGTGCAGGACGCGGGCCGGGACGTGCGCGACGCGTTCAGAGCGGAGGTCCGTGATGAAGACGTGGACAGTCGACGACGTCATGACCGTGAAGGTGGTCTGCGCGCGGGTGGACACCCCGTACCGGGAGGCGGTCGACCTCGTCATGGGCCGCCATGTCGACGCGCTGCCCGTGGTCGACGAGCAGGACCACGTCGTCGGCGTCGTGTCCGAGGCCGACCTGCTGCACAAGATCGAACGGTCCGGCGTGGACGACCGGCCCCGGCTCTTCGAGAGCCGCCGGCACCGGGAGGAGCGGGCGAAGGCGGCCGCGCACACCGCCGGGATGCTGATGACCAGCCCCGCGGTCACCGTGCCCGCGGGCACGCCGATCGCCGCGGCGGCCCGGTTGATGGTGGCGGTGGGCGTGGAGCACCTGCCCGTCATCGACGACCGCGGGCACCTGGCCGGCATCGTGTCCCGCGGCGACCTGCTCAAGGTCCATCTCCGGCCGGACGCCGACCTCGTCGCCGACGTGTGGGAGATGCTCCGGCGGGTGCCGGGTGCGGACGAGAAGTCGGTGGAGGTCTCCGTCCACGACGGCGTGGTCAAGCTCAGCGGCCGCCTCGAACGCCGGTCCGCCACGCTGACCGCGGTGGCGCTGGCCGCGCAGATCCCCGGCGTCGCGGACGTCGCCGACGAGCTGGGCTACGAGTTCGACGACTCCGCCGTCTGACCGCGCGCGCCGGGGACGACCGGCCCGCCCGTACGAGCTGAGCGCCTCTGACCGCCGCCGGGCCCCCCGCCGAGGCTGGGAGGCGTGACGAACATCGACGAGACCCATGTCTGGATCGCCGGCGGTGGCATCGCCGGCATGGCCGCAGCCGCGTTCGCCGTCCGCGACGCCGGCGTACCCGCGGCGCACGTGCACATCCTCGAGGAGCTGGCGGTGGCCGGCGGCTCCCTCGACGGCGGCCGCTCACCCGGGGGCGGCGCCTCCTGGGTCACCCGCGGCGGCCGGATGCTCGAGGAGGAGGCGTACCGGTGCACCTGGGACCTGTTCTCCTCGATCCCCTCGCTGGAGGACCCCGATGTCAGCGTGCGCGACGAGATCGTCGCGTTCAACCGGGACGTACGGACCGAGGCGAAGGCCCGGCTGATCGGCTCCGGCGGCGAGGTCCTCGACGCGTCCGCGTACGGTTTCGACGCGCTCGACCGGCTGCAGCTGACGCGCCTGCTGGCCGTGCCGGAACGCGCGCTCGGCGCCCGCAGCATCGAGGACATGTTCGGGGAGCACTTCTTCACCACCAACTTCTGGAAGATGTGGCGCACCACCTTCGCGTTCCAGCGCTGGCACTCCGCGGCCGAGCTGCGCCGCTACTTCCTGCGCTTCGTGCAGGAGTTCGACCGCCTCCACACCCTCTCCGGCGTGCGCCGGACCAAGTACGACCAGTACGACTCGATGGTGGTGCCGCTGCAGCGGTGGCTCACCCGGCGCGGCGTCGACGTGCGCTTCGGCGTCCGGGTCGTGGACGCCGAGTTCAGCGACGACGCCGGCGGCCGGCGGATCACCCGCCTGCACGTCGACGATCCGCACGGGCCGTCGGTCGTCGAGCTCGGCCCGCACGACCACGCGCTGCTGACGCTCGGCTCGATCACGGCCGACAGCACGTACGGTGACAACGAGACCGTGCCCGAGCTGATCCGCGACCGCCGCGACGGGGGCTGGCAGCTGTGGGAGCGGATCGCCGGCCGCGGGGCGGACTTCGGTGACCCCGCCGTCTTCTACCGCGACGTCGACGAGCACAAATGGGAGTCGTTCACGCTGACGATGCACGGGGACGCGCTGCTGCGGCGCATCGTCGCGGACACGGGCAACGAGCCGGGCACCGGCGCGCTCATGACCTGGGTGGACTCCGGATGGCACCTGTCGATCGTGGTGCCGCACCAGCCGCACTTCCCGGATCTGCCGCCGGGCACGTTCACCCTGTGGGGTTACGGCTTCGAGATCGACGGTACGGGCGACCACGTGCGCAAGCCGATGGCGAGCTGCACGGGCCGGGAGGTGCTGCGCGAGCTCGCCGGGCATCTGGGCTGCGACGACATCGCCGGGGACCTGCTCGCCACGACCGATGTCACGACGGTGCTGATGCCGTACGCCTCGTCGCTGTTCGCCCGTCGCCGCCCGGGCGACCGCCCGAAGGTCGTGCCCGACCGCTCGCGCAACTTCGCGTTCCTGGGCCAGTTCACCGAGCTGCCCGAGGACGTCGTGTTCACGGTGGAGTACTCCGTGCACGGCGCCATGCACGCCGTGTACCGGCTGCTGGGCGTCGAGCGGCCGATCCCGCCGATCTACCACGGCCTGCTCGACCCGAAGGTGGGCGTCCACGCCCTCGAGGCGCTGCACAGGTAGTAGCGGGCCGTCGGACCGGGGGAAGAGGGGCCGGGCGGCCCTTGCGATGTTGAGCTACCCTCGGAAGATCCGGTACGCCAGAGCAGACTGCGCACGCCGGCGCCGCGAAAGGCGGCAGCGTGATGACGATCCGTCCGGACGACCGCCCCCGGCCCGGGGATCCCTCCCGCGGGGCCTGGACACCCGGCGCCGCCCATCCGGGACGCCCGCCCGAGCCCCATGAGGCACCCCCGCACTGGCTGCTGTTCGGCACCGATGCCGGCCGGGCGGTCGCCGAGGCCGGCCTGAGCGCTGTCGGCCGTGCCATCCTGCGGGCCGCGCCGCGCGGGGACGGCCACCCCGTCGTGGTCCTGCCGGGCCTCGGCGGCGGCAACTCCTCGACGATCGTGCTGCGGCACACGCTGCGCCGGCTCGGGTACGCCGTCCACGGCTGGAGCCTGGGCCGCAACCACGGCCCGACCGCCGACGTGATCGAACACGTTCCCGCCCTGGTCAGGGAGCTGGCGGACCGGTACGGCCGGCGGGTCAGCATCGTCGGCTGGAGCCTCGGCGGCATCTACGCGCACGCCGCCGCCCGGGCGAACCTGGACCGGGTCCGGCAGGTGATCACGCTGGGCAGCCCCATCCGGATGACGCACCCGGCGCAGACCCACGCGATGGGCTACTACAACCTGCACGCCCACCGGCACGTGCCCGAGCACCTGCTGCCCCCGTCGGAGGTGGACCAGCCGCCCCTTCCGGTGCCGGCCACGTCGATCTTCTCCCGCTGGGACGGCATCGTCTCGTACCGGGCGTCGATGCACCCGCCGTACGAGCGGCACGAGAACATCGCCACCGTGAGCAGCCACTTCGGCCTCGGGCAGCATCCCGCCGTGCTGTGGGCGGTCGCCGACCGGCTGGCCCAGCGGGAGGGGACCTGGCAGCCGTTCGAGCCGCCCACGATGCTGATGCCGCTCTTCCCGCCGCCGCCCCGAGCGGACGACTGACCGGAACCGGCGAGGCCTCCGCCTCTACCGGCGTGCCTCGCGGCCGCGGGACCGTGGTCGTGGGAGGGCACGGCTGTGGGCGTACACGAGGAACTGGCGGAGGCTTTCGCGAACCTTGCGCGGGATCTGGCCGTCCTCGGCACCGACGACGTCGCCCGGTGCGTGACGATCACCGCGCCGCAGCTCGTCCCGGGCTGCGAGGACGCGGCGATGTGCCTGCTGGACCGGCACGGCGGCACCGTGCCCCTCGCCGCCACCGGTGAGCGGGCCGCGCTCGCCGACCGGATCCAGCACGAGGCCGGCGACGGCGCCTGTCCGGCCGCGATCCGCAAGGGTGTGGCCCGGGCGGTCCCGGACCTGCTGGACGCCGAGGGGTGGCCGGTGACGGGCCGGCGCGTCGCGGACGCGACCGGCATCCGGTGCCTGCTCGCGCTGCCCCTCGTCGCCGGCACGGATCTCCTCGGCGCGCTCACGCTCTCCGGCGGGACGCCCGGTGTCCTCACCGCGCGCGGCGCCCCGGCGGCGCGGATCCTCGCCGTGCACGCCGCGCTGGCCCTCGCCGGCGCGACCGCCCGCCGGCGCACCGCCGAGCTCACCGAGGCGCTGCAGTCCAGCCGGTTGATCGGCATGGCGCTGGGCGTCGTCATGGCCCACCGCCGGTCGACGCCGGAGCAGGCGTTCGACGTCCTCCGCCGGGCCTCCCAGCGGAGCAACCGCAAGGTGCGGGAGGTGGCGGCGGAGATCGTCGAGACGGGCCAGGTGCCCGGCGGTCACCGGACGCGGTGACGGGATCGCTCACCTCACCGGCCGGTGAGCGCCGAGATCCGGCCTCCGGCGGAGCGGACCTGCACCAGCAGGGTGGTCGCGTGGCCGGTGAGGGCCACGCCGATCGGGCGTACGCCCCGGGCGTCCGGGCCGGCGCCGATCGTTCGCACGGTCCAGCGGCCGGCGGCCCGGGACGCCACGACTGCGGCGGCGCGGTCGGGTGCCGACCACGCGGCCGCGAGCCGTCCCGGCGCCGCGGCGAACACGGGCTCGCTGCCCGCGCCGGGGAAGACACGTACGGTGCGGGGGCCGGCTGCCGGGGCGCCGACCAGGACGGCGCTGTCCGGCTCCTCGTCGACGGCCATGCCGAGCCGCCGCCAGGCCACCCAGGTGCGCGGGCCGCTGGTGGCGATGACCGGGGACACCGCGGCGGGCTCCGGCGCGGCCGGGACGCTGACCCGCTGCGACCAGCGTCCGTCCGGGGTGGCGGCGCCGTACCGCAGCTCGTCGTTCTGGACTCCGGTGACCGCGCCGGCGATGTCCCGGGACCAGACCAGCATCGCCCCGGCGGGCGCTCCCGACCGGCCGGTACGCAGCGCCAGCGACGGGCGGCTCTCCTGCTGTGCGGGGGAGGCGGCGGTGATGCGCCGGGCGCTCAGGGCCCCGCCGATGGTCTTGGCCTGGAAGAGCGTGGTGGCCGGGGCCGACGACTGCGGATCGGGCAGCGCCTGCGCCCACACCGCCCACCAGCGCCCGCCCGAGGCCACCAGCGAGGCGCCCTGCACGCCGCTGGCCACTGCCGAGCCCTCCAGGCGGGACAGGGTGCGGGGTGCCGACCAGGCGCCCGCCGCCGAACGCCGGCCGAGCCGTACCTGGTCGTAGCCGTTCCCGCCGAGGAAGAGCACCCAGGCGCCGGTGCGGTCGGCCGCGGTCGCGAGGACATCGCCCCGGTACGGGCTCGGCTCGCGTGACCACCGCCGGCCGCTGCCGTGGAAGTACCACATCCCGGCGTCGGCGCAGGTGCCGCCGGAGAAGGCGGCGAATCCGTGCAGCTCGCCGCGGGGACCGACGGCCGCCGTGGCCGTGGAGAAGTCCGGGGCGCACGGTGGCTCCAGCACGGTCACCGGCGTGGACCATCCGGAGCGGGCGGCGATCGGCGCCGGCGGAAGGCTCCGGACCGCACCCGGCGCGGGCGCCGCGGCCGACACTCCGGCGAGAAAGGCGGTCGTCAGGGTGGCGAGAAGAGAATGCCGGATGAACATGGTCATCACCTCGTTCGCAGAGCAGGGATCGATCGCACCGCCGGTGGCGGACCGTCGTACGGTCCGCCACCGGTCTTGCGTGCTCAGCCGATCAGGTCCGGGCGCTCGGTCACCCGGATCGCGTTGATGATCGTGGCGCCCCTGCGGCTGACCAGCCGCAGGTTGAGCTGGCCGTCCGTCACCGTGACCGTCAGGTTCCGGTCGAGGGCGGTGAAGCTCCCGGCGCTGCCGGCCACGTCGAGGGCGGGCAGTTCCAGCCGGTCCTCGGCGATGACGTCGAAGAGCCGGGTGTTCGGCAGCCGCTGCTGGAGCTCGGCGAACTTCAGCTCGACGCGGTACGTGCCGTCCGGCACGTTGTCGAAGCGGTACTCGTACGCCCGTTCCCGCTGGTCGCGGTAGAGCTCCTGGTCGGCCGTCCCGGCGATGGGCCGCCGGGTGGAGCCGACCTGGTCCAGGTTCGCCAGGTAGCCGTATCCGCCGGGCGCGTACGCCCGGTCGGCCTCCCACCGGTCCTGCAGCGTGTCGGTGTACGCGCCGCCGCCGGCATTGAGGGCGGCCTGGTAGCGCGGCACGACGAGCTTCACCGCGACGGCGAGCGTCGGGTCGCGACCGCTGTCGCTCTGCACGAACACCGTGGCGCCGTAGCGTCCCGGTGCCAGCCCGGTGGTGTCGACGGCGACCGTGAGCTGCTGTGTCTGTCCCGGTGCCAGCGTGCCGCCGGCGGGCGTGACGGTCAGCCACGGCACGTCGGTGAAGTTGGGCAGCCCGCTGTCGATCAGCGAGACCCGCGACGGCGATCCCTGGGAGACGTACCACAGGTTGCCGCCCGGGTCCGTCTCCAGGCCCGCGCCCGTGTAGGCGTTGGTGTCCGGTGGCGCGAGCGTGCTGAGCGTCTCGCAGGTGTCCGGGTTCAGCGAGTAGATCCGGTCGCTGTCGCTGTTGGTGGCCATCCACAGCCGGCCGAACGCGTCGTTCCAGGCCAGGCCCGAGATCGTCGGGTCCGCCGGGGAGCAGCGTCCGATCAGCGCACCGGCGTCGGGATGCCCCGGCCCCTGGACGTGGTAGATGATCCCCTCGTTCCAGCCGCCGATGTAGAAGCTGTCGTCGTCGGCGCGGTAGGCCAGCCCTCGCTGCGAGGTGGAGGTCCAGCCCGCTCCGGTGATGTGCCGCTCCACGGCCCCGGTACGCGGGTTCCAGCAGTAGATGCCGTTGTCGCCGCCGACCGCCACCTGGCAGACGAGTTGTGCGTCCGGCACGTACGCCATGTCGGCCGCCCACTCGCCGGACCACGGGGTGGCCCAGGCCTCGCCGCGCGGGGTGCCGTCGGTGGTGTAGCTGCCGTTGCGGCCGCCCGGCGGGTCGGAGACCCAGATGACCGAGCGTTCCTGCCCGATGCCCCAGCCCAGTTGCTGGCCGGTCGCGGGCCACGAGCTCAGCACGTCGCCGGTGGCCAGCGTGCCGGTCGCCGGCGGGACGCCGGACGTCAGGCCGCGGCTGGTCCGGGCGTCGGCGTCGAAGCCCGGCTTGCGGTCGGCGCGGGTACGGGCCGGTGCCACGGCCGCGCCGCCGCCGGACTCCTTGATCGCCCAGTCGGTGGTCGCGGAGCCGGTGTTGCCCAGCGTCAGGGTCCGCTGCCGCTGCTGTCCGGCCGGCGCGACGATCTCGAGCTCGCCGGGCGTCACGGTCACACGGGCGGTCCGCAGCGCGAAGTCCTTCGCCACGATGCCGCCCTCACGATCGAGCGTCACCTGCGCCTGCGCGGTCTGGTAGTGCTCCCGCTCCACGCGCAGCGTGGCCGTCCCGACGTGTATCCGCACCTGGTAGCGACCGTCGCCGCCGGTCCGCGCGGTGCGGTCGGCCTGTCCCGCCTGGACGACGGTGACCTGTGCACCGGCAACCGGGGCGTTGTCGTTGGCGTCGGTGACCGTGCCGCCCACCAGGCCCGTGCCCGGCACGGTGATGAGGATCGCGGTGTCGTCGGCCAGCACCGGCTGGTCGGAGGAGTACTGCAGGGCCGACGTGCCCCGCTCGTTCTCGATGCCGACGGTGGCCGAGGCGCCGCGCTCCGCCGGGTCGTCGCCGATGCCGCGGTACTGCAGCAGCACCCTGCCGTCCTCGAAGAACACGATCTCCGCGGTCACCCGGGCGCTGGTGCCCACGCCGAGGATCCATGCGTCGCGCCACTCGACCGCGAAACGCCGGTCGGGGGCGGTGCCGGTGAGCCCGGTCCGCACGGTGGCGCCGTCGCTGACCACCAGGTCGTCCCAGAAGGCGTACACGGCGCCGTTGGGCTCGTCGGTGCTGGGGATGGGCTGGTTGCCCAGGAACGGCACGGACGACGTGAAGCTGACGAAGCCGTTGGTCGTCACGTACCCGGAGACGTGCTGCTGGTCGTACAGGGTGACCGGGAAGGGCAGGGTCAGCGGCGCGCTGGCGTCGTCGCCCTGCAGCGGCAGCACAGTGCCGGTGTCCACCCAGTCGGGTGTGACCGTCGTGCAGATGTGCCCGATGTCGTCGGAGCGGTGCGGCATCGTCGCGTCCGCCGTCACGTCGCCCTCCACGTGGACGTGGAGGTGCTGGGCCAGCAGGCACTGGCCGCGTTCGACGGCGAGGTCGTACTCGCCCTCCGGCACGTCGGTGATCCGGTATTCGCCCTGCGCGTCGGTGGTGACCGGCGGCAGCGGCGTGTCCAGGACCCGTACCGTGGCGCCGGCGACGGGTGCGCCGGTGTCGTCGCGGACGTGCCCGCTGATCACGTGCCGGGCTGAGACCTCGAGGTCGAAGTCCTGCGTCGTGGTGGCGTTCTCGGCGATGTCCACGCTCTCGTCGTGCGGGCGGTAACCGAACGCCCGTGCGGTGGCGGTGTACCGCCCGACGGGCAGGTTCGCCAGCGCGTACCGGCCGTCGGCGCCGGTTTGTGCCGTGCGCGTCTGCGGCCCCTGCACGGTGACCGTGGCGTCGGCCAGCGGCCGGCCCGCGGAGCTCACCGTGCCGGCCAGGCCGCCCACGGGTCCCCGCGGCGAGCGGGTGACGGCCTCGTACGCGTCCAGCCGGCCCTCACCGAAGACGTTGTTGTCCTGCGGGGTGCCGCCGCACTGCTGGTTGTCGGTGTCCACGGCGGTCTGGTCGAGCAGGGCCGTGGTGCCGGCGACGTCGCCGCGCAGCGCCCGGGCCGCCGACCACATGAGGGCGACGGTGCCGGTGACGTGCGGCGTGGCCATGGAGGTGCCGGACCACGACTCGTAGCGGCCGCCGGGCACGCTGGAGCGGATGTTGTCGCCCGGCGCGGTGACGTCCGGCTTGGTACGCCCGTCCAGGGTCGGCCCGCGCCCGGTGAACCAGGTGGCGGCGTTGCCGGAGTCGAAGGCTCCGACCGCGTACGTGTTCTCGTAGTCGCCGGGGGAGAAGGCCGTGTTGCAGAGGCCGTCGTCGTTGCCGACGGCGAAGGTGGAGAAGATGCCGGCGGCCCGCCAGGTGCCGACCATGTCGGCGTAGAACGGGTCACCCTGCACATTGGAGCCCCAGGAGTTGTTGATGATGTCCGGGGCGAGGTCCGGGCGCGGGTTGTTGCCGGACAGGTCCGTCGGCGCCACCATCCACTGGCCGGAGGCCAGAAGTGCCGACAGGGAACAGTCGTTGGTCTCGCAGCCCTTCGCGGCGATCCACTTCGCGCCCGGTGCGACGCCGATCTGGTTGCCCGCGCCGTCGTCGCCGAGGATCGTGCCGAGCACGTGGGTGCCGTGACCGACGTTGTCGCAGGGCGTCTCGGACGGGTCGCCGCAGACCTTCGAGGGGTCGAACCAGCTGTACTGGTGGTCCTGGGTCGTCGGGGTGCCCGGCGCGGCGGCGCCCCGGTACTGCTTCGCGATGGCCGGGTGGTCGTACTGGGCGCCGGTGTCGATCGTGCCCACCACGACGCCCTCGCCGCGGACGCCGTACGTGCGCCACACCTCGGGGGCGCGTACCCGGTTGATGTTCCACTCGGTGGCGGAGGTGCCGGCCGGCTTCTTGGCGATCGGCTGCACCACCCGGTAGCTGCGGTCCGGCACCACGTCACGGACCTCCGGCCGGCGGCGCAGCTCGGTCTGCAGCTCCTTGGTCCCGGTGACCTTGATGGCGTTGGTGATCCAGTACGGGGTGTACGCCGCCTTCCGCTCGTCGAGCAGGCGTCGTAGCCCCGCCTGGCTCGTGTCGGCGTTGGCCTTCGCCGTCCGGTAGACGTAGCCGGTGCGCCCGGCGTGATCCGCCCGCGCCGGCGCGCCGCTGAGATCGGGCCGGCTCTTGAGCAGCACGAAGAACGTCGACGTGGGGCCCGCCCGGGTCGGGTCCGGCGGGGCGGCCGCGCTGGGCTGTCCCGCCGTGAGCGGCATGGCCAGGAGCGCTGCCAGGGCCGCGGTCCAGGCCCACCGCCGCTTCGGTTGTGCGGTGAGTTCCATTTGCTGTCCCTTCCGCTCGTAACTTCCAACCCAGGGTTGGGACGTCACGGAGCGGACTGTAGGGACCAAAGACCGGTAAACCCGCCGATCTACTCGGTGGGTCGGAAAGGTGATTGAGGGTGCAAATAGGGCCCCCGGTCAGACCGGGCAGACGGCGTACGTGTCGCGCAGGTCTTCCGGTGCCATCGCCCGGCCGAAGTGCCATCCCTGGCCGAGGTCCACGCCGATGGTGCGCAGCGCGGCGGCGTCCTGCGCGGTCTCCACGCCCTCGGCCACGACTTTCGCGCCGGTGGCGCGGCCCAGCTCCACCAGCGCGTGGGTCACCACGGGCAGGACGGGGTCGGCGGCGACGCCCGTGACGATGCTCCGGTCGAGCTTGATGACGTCGGGAGCGGTGACGACAATGTGGCGCAGGGACGAGAAACCGGCCCCGACGTCGTCGATGGCCAGCCGCATGCCGGCCGCGCGCAAGGGCCCTAGGGCAGCCTTGAGCTCGTCGTAATCCTCCACCGGGTCGTGCTCCGAGAGCTCGAGCACGATGCGGTGCAGCGGCAGCCGGCCGAGGAGGTCCGTGCACTCGGGCGTCAGCAGCGTCGCGGGGGAGACGTTCATGGTCACGTACCCGCTCACCCGGGCGATGTGGCCGGCGGCGCGGTGCAGCGCGAGCAGTTCGAGGCGGTGGCCCTCGCCGATGAGGTGCGCGTCGGCGAAGCAGCGGTCCGGCGGCAGGCCCCACGCGGCCGGGAAGCGGCTCAACGCCTCCGCGCCGGCCCGCTCTCCGGTGGTGAGGTCGACGACGGGCTGCAGCAGCACGGCCGGGCCGCCCGTCTCGATCACCGGGAGGATCCGGGCCGCGATCTCCTGCGCCCGGGCCCGCCGGCGGACGTCCGGCTCGATGAGCAGCGAGGCGGCGTGCGACAGGACGTCCATCAACGCCTTGTCGCGCTTGGTGAGCTGTTTGTCGGCGAGGAAGCCGGCGGCGCAGAAGGTGCCGTACACGGTGCCGTCGCTGAGCACGACCGGTACGGACACGAAGCTGCGGATCCGCGGCATCCGCGCCGACGGCAGCTTCATGGCCTCCGGGAAGTCCTTGACGTCCGGCATGACCGGGGGCAGCTTCCCGTCCATGATCGCCTGGCAGAACGAGGTCGCCTGCGGTTGCGTGTTCCCGTCGCGGAACACCAGCGGCACGGACGACTCGACCACCTCGAGGTGCTGCGTGGTCCCGTCCATCCGGGTCATGAACGCCAGGCTCAGGCCCAGCGACTGCCGCGCGGTCTGCAGCAGCTGAGCGATCTGCTCGGCTGTCTCGGTGCGGTTCCTGCGCACGGCGTCTCCTTCGCGGCGGTGTCGACTCCCATCGACCGTGGCACCGCCCACCTGAGAAGGGGCTACCATATGCGGCGAAACGGACTTTCTGCGCGATGGTTCCTGCTACCGCGTTGCACCCGTCCCGGGCGGAGCCCGCTACCCGGGAACCGCACGATGAGGCACTGCCGAGCCGGTCGGACGAGCGGAAGGGGCCGATCATGTCGCCGACCCGAGCCTGGCGCGGCTCGCGCTGGGTGACCGGACTGCTCGGCACCCTGCTCGCCGTGCTGTCCGGGGCCGCCGTGTGGGCCAGCTGGCGGCAGACCGACACCGTCGCCGACGTGGTGGCCTCCAGCGCCGAGACCGACGCCTACCAGCAGGCGGCCTACCTCGCCGCCGACGAGATGGCGCTGCTGCAGGCCTCCTTCTGGGATCCCGGCGGCCCGGCGCGACGCCGGATACCCGAGGTCAACCGGCAGGTCGACGAGGCGATGGCGCGGATGGTCGCCGTCGACGACAGCTCGGACCGGCAACGGTCCCGGGTGCTCAAGCAGCAGCATCTCAACCTCGGGCCGGACATCGCGTACTACCTGCAGCAGATCGACCGGCACGACCAGGCGGGGGCGCGGCGCACGCTCAAGACCGTCATCGAGCCGTCGTACGCACGGATCACCAGCCGGCTCATCGCGGTGCAGAGCGAGCGGCTCGCCGAGGCCACCCGCAACCAGGCCGCCGCCCGCGACTTCTCCCGGCGGCTGCTCGCCGGCAGCATCGTCGTCTTCGCGCTCGGGCTGGCGGTGCTGAACCTCTTCGGATGGTCCGTACGCGCGCACCGCCGCCAGATGACCGCGCTGGCCGCCATCGACGCCCTGACCGGCCTGCCCAACCGGGTGGCGTTCCTCGCCGCGGCCGGGCTGGCACTGCCGGAGACGCCGGACGCCGACGGCGCGAAGGCGCCGCCGCCCACGGTGCTGCTGGTCAACCTCGACGGCTTCCGCGCGGTCAACGACCAGCTCGGCCACGGCATCGGGGACCGGCTGCTGATCGAGTCGGGCCGCCGGCTCACCGGCGCGGTCCGCGAGGGCGACTTCGTGGCCCGGCTCGGCGCGGACGAGTTCGCCGTCCTGCTGCGCGGCCGCTCGGACTCCGACGAGGCCCTCGCGGCCCGGCTGACCGCGGCCTTCGACGAGCCGTTCGCGCTCGACGACTTCACGGTCGACCTGGAGATCAGCATCGGCGCCGCCACCGCGCAGCCGGGTGACCAGGTGACCACGCTGCTGCAGCACGCCGACATCGCCCTGCACACCGCGAAGCTCGACCACACCGGATTCCACCGCTACACCTCGGCGGCCGACGACACCGCGGCGGCCCGGCTGAGCCTGCTCGGCGACCTGCGCCGGGCGCTCGACGACTCCGGCCAGCTGATCCTGCACTACCAGCCGCAGATCGACCCGGCCGACGGGTCGATCGCCGGCGTCGAGGCGCTGGCGCGCTGGCGGCACCCGGTCAAGGGCATGGTCAGCCCCGGCGACTTCATCCCGGTGGTGGAGAACACCAGCCTCATCCACCGCTTCACCGACCGGGTCCTGTCCCAGGCGCTCGCCCAGGCCCGGATCTGGCACGACAGCGGGTACCGGCTCTCCGTCGCGGTCAACATCTCCGCGCACAGCCTGCTCGACGCGCGCTTCTGCGATCGGGTGGCCACGCTGCTGCGCGAGGCCGGCGTGCCCGGCGAGATGCTCTGCATCGAGATCACCGAGAGCTCGGTGATGCGCGACCCGGCGGTCGCGATCGAGGCGCTGCGGCGCATCCGCTCCCTCGGGGTACGCACCTCGATCGACGACTACGGCACGGGCTACTCCTCGATGAGCTACCTCAAGCTGCTCCCGGTGAACGAGCTGAAGATCGACCGCTCGTTCGTCTGCGACATGGCCACCGACGCGAGCAGTCACGCGCTGGTGTGCTCCGCCGTCGAACTCGGCCACAACCTCGGCCTCACCGTGGTCGCCGAAGGGGTGGAGGACGCCGCCTCGGCCGACGCCCTGCGCGAGGTCGGCTGCGATCTCGCGCAGGGGTACCACTTCGCCCGGCCGATGGACGCCGACGCGCTGACCCGGCTGCTGCGGACCGAGGTGACGCGGCAGCCGGCGTGACGATCAGTCCACGTCGTTGGTGAGCAGCCCGTACGCGGCCGGGTCGAGCTGCGCGGCGTCCTTCGGGACGGCGGGCACGGCGGTGCTGCCGTACCCGGTGACGTTGATGACCAGCGGCGCGCCCGGCGCCTCCGTGGGGGCGTCCGACGGGATCGCCGAGGGCGCCGCCGAGGCGGGCGCCTGCAGCGCGCCGGGCACGTGCACGGTGATCCTCGTGAGCCGGCCCTGCCCGTCCAGGGCGGCCTCGAACGGCATCGCGCTCGCCCGCGGCCCGTAGAAGTAGTACGGGTCGTTCGCGAACAGGCCCAGCTCCGGGTCCACCTTCGTGCCGTCCAGCGTCCCGGTGACCGAGGTGCCTGTGCTCTCGGCTGACACGACGGCCCCGACCAGCGCCGAGACCCCGGTGACGTCGGGCTGCCCGGCGCTCGGCACCGGGGGCAGGGACTCCATGCCGCTCAGGTCGTCCTCGGCGGCGGCGGCCCGGAGGCGCTTCTCGTCCGCGTGGACCCAGTGCTTGCCGTCGAGCTGCGCCATGACCTTCTTGGCGGCCTTGATCTCGGCGGCCTGCGCGGCGGTGGCCTTGCCCGCGTACTCCTCGTAGAGCTGCCCGTACCGTTCGTAGCCATCGGCGTGGATGCGGTAGCGCATGTAGAACTCTTTGCCCGAGCGCAGGACCGTGGGGCCGTACGGCTGCTCCATCAGCGAGCCCTCCGGCAGGTGCACGGCCCCGCTGACGGTGCCGCCCTCCTGGGTCCGCGTGAACGTGTAGTTGCCGTCCTTGAACCCCTGCAGTGACTGCTGCAGGACCGGCTTGCCGTCGGAGGCGGCGCCGGCCTGCCCGGTAGGGGTGCCGTTGGCGCAGGCGGCGAGGGTCAGCGCGGCGGTGACGGCGGCCGCCGCTGGGGGGACGATCTTCCGGAGGACCATGGCGGGCACTGTAGGCGAGCGGATCAAGCGGTCCTCAGCGGACCTCCAGCTCGTACAGCGAGTAGCCGTACGTGCCCGAGCGCTGGGTGCCGGACACCCGGACGTAACGGGCCGGAGCCTTCCCGGGCCTGACCGTGACGGTCCCGCCCTCGCCGGCCGCGGTGCTG
Organism: Actinoplanes sp. NPDC049316; assembly: GCF_040677315.1. Lineage (NCBI taxonomy): Bacteria > Bacillati > Actinomycetota > Actinomycetes > Micromonosporales > Micromonosporaceae > Actinoplanes > Actinoplanes sp. NPDC049316. Next base: position 185,406 of record NZ_JBFAQM010000003.1, read on the forward strand.
TACACGCGCTTCCAAGTGCTGCCGTTCGTGGAGATCTCGACGCGATAGGCGGTCGCGAACGCGTGCTCCCAGCGCACCGTGATCTCGGAGATCTGCCAGCGCCCGCCGAGGTCCACGGCGATCCATTGCGGGTCGCTCCACCCGCTGCTCCACCGGCTCTCCGGGTCGCCGTCGACCGCCTGCGACGGGCCCCACGGCGGCCCCTCCATGCTGGACGCGGTGGCGGTGCGGTGCAGCGCCAGGTTGCGCCCGGACGGGTTCGCCGACGCGCGGGGCGCCGCCGGCGAGCGTTTCGTAGCCGGCGCCGTCGACGGTGCGGCCGGGGAGGTGCCGCGGACTGCCGCCGTGGCCGGGTTCGGGGCCGTCGGCCTCCTGCTCGTCTCGGCGGGTGTGGGCCGCGGGACTGCGGCGCCGGTGTTGTCCGCGACCGCGGCCGGCGGGGCCTGCGCGGTGTCCGGCTCCGCGCGCACGACCAGCCCGGCGATGGTGACGCCCGCGACGATCAGCACGACGGCCAGCGATGCGAGCGCCCACCGCCGGGTGCGCCCGGCCCGGGCCGGGGGAGCGGCCACGGCCACTCGCCCGGCCCGGGCCGGGGGAGCGGCCACGGCCACGGGTACGGGACCGGCCGCCGCCGCGGGCCGCTCGTCCAGGAGCAGGTCGAGCAGCTCACGTGCGCTCGGACGCTCGGCGGGGTCCTTCGCCAGCGCCCGCCCCACGACGTCGCGCAGCGGCTGGGGCAGCCCGTCCAGCCGCGGCGGCTGGGTCAGGATCCGCGCGGCGGTCGCACCGGGGGAATCGCCCTCGAACGGCGTACGGCCCGTGCCGGCGTACGCGATCACGCATCCCCACGCGAACACGTCCGCGGACGGTGCCGCCGGATCGCCGGGCTCCGACGAGAACCGCTCCGGCGCCATGTACGCGACCGTGCCGACCATCTGATCGGTCCGGGTGTAGCGGCTGTGCGACGCCAGCGCCCGGGCGATCCCGAAGTCGATGACCTTCGGGCTGCCCGGCGCCAGCAGCACGTTCTCCGGCTTGAGGTCGCGGTGCACGACGCCCGCGCCGTGGATGCCGCTCAGCGCGGTGGCCACGCCGACGGCCAGCGAGTGCAGCGCCGCCGCGCGCAACGGCCCGCGCTCCTCGACGACCTCGAGCAGGCTGGGCCCGTCGACGTACTCCACGACCAGGTACGGCGGTTCGTGGTCGAGGTCGGCGTCGAGCACCTCGGCGGTGCAGAACGGCGGCACCTGGCGCGCCCGCTCCACCTCGCTGCGGAACCGGGCGCGGAACTCGGGGTCCCCGGTCAGCGCCGCGTGCACCAGCTTGACCGCCACGTACGTGCCGTCGGCGTCCTCGGCCAGATACACCACGCCCATGCCACCGGCCCCGAGCCGCCCGGTGAGCCGGTAGGGGCCCAGCAGCTCGGGATCGTCGCGGCGCAGCGGACTCACGCGGTACGCGGTGTCCAGTTCAAACTCCCCGGGAGGCGCGGCGGCGGAATGGGAACTGGTATATCAGGCCGCGGCCGATCGATCCACTTGGGCTGGTGGGGGCGGGTCAGTCCCGTATCGGCCAGATGCGGCCCACCACGCGCGCCTCCACGGTGTCCTCGTCGACGGTGCCGTACTCGCGGGAGTCGATGGACACGATCCGGTGGTCGCCCAGCAGGTAGAGCTGGTGCTCAGGAACGGTGACCGGGGAGCAGTCGGTGCGGTCCTCCTCAGGCCCCAGCGTCAGGTACGGCTCGTCCAGTGGGCTGCCGTCGCGCCACACCCGCCCGTCGCGGCACTCGATGGTGTCGCCGGGCAGCCCGATGACCCGCTTGAGGTTGGTGTGTGCGCGCGCTCCGGGCTCGATCGCCTTGGTGAAGGCGACGAGGTCGCCACGGCGCAGGCCGGTGGCCCGGAACGTGATCCGGTCGAGCAGGACCCGGTCGGAGATCTGCAGCGTCGGTTCCATCGACCCGCTGGGGATGTAGCCGACGCTCATCACGTACCGGCTGACGACGACCCCGGCGAGCAGGCCCACCACGAGCACCAGGACGGTGCCGCGGGCGAACCGGAGCGGGCGGGGCAGCTCCCGGGCCCGGCGCCGGCGTTCGCGCCAGACCGTCCGCAGCCCGCCGGCGGCCCAGCGGACGGCCTCCCAGTCGCCGCGGGTCTCGCCGAACTCCGCCAGCGCCGCCTCGCCCCACTCGCCGCCGCGTTCCCGCCGGCCGCGGACGGCCCTGGCCAGGACGGCGTACGCCACCCGCCGCAGCGCGGACTCGCGGACCCGCACCGGGGCGGTCACGCGGCACCCCCGGCCGTCCGCGTCTGCGGGATCGGACCGGCGCGCCGCGGTGCCTCGGCCGGTCGCCGTGCGGCCAGCCGCTGCTCGGCGAGCGTGACGCCGTCGGCGGTGAGGCGGTAGATGTGCCGGGGCGGGCGGCCGGGTTCCTCCGACGGCTCCCAGCCGGTCTCGAGCAGCCGCTGCTCGCTCAGCCGCATGAGGATCGGGTAGAGGGTGCCCGACGCGAGCGCGGTCTCCTTGCTCAGCTCGTACCCGTACCGCCAGCGGGCGGGATCGGCGAGCAGCGCCTCGAACAGGCGCAACGTCTGGGGTGACGCATGGGGCGGTCTCGGCATGGCCAAAACTCTACATAACTCGACTTAACCCGTCCAGGGAGTCGGGAGGCCGTACCGCAGGAGCATGGCGTTGTCGTGGAAACGGTCTGCGACGGCCGGATCGTGCGGAGCCGCTTCATCTTCGACCGGCTGCCGTTCCAGCAGGCCCGCGCGGCCCGGGGATGAGCGGGTACGCGCCGCTTTATCCCCGCCTTACGCGCCGCCCTGAAGGATCGGTCGTTCCCCACGGACCGCGAGGAGGCGGCGATGCGAGATCAGCTCGACCTGGCGCTCGCCCGGCCCGGCGCCGTCGTGCTGCTGGTGTGCTGCGCCGCGGCGGCCGCGGCGCTGTTCCTGCCGCTGGCCCGGCTGCTCGGGTGGCGGCCGGGATGGACGCTGCTCGCGCTGCTGTCCCTGGCGCCGATCCTCGTCTTCACGGTGCCCGTGGAGGCGCCGGGCTGGCAGGACGGGGCCGTGCACCGGCTCGCCGATTACGTGCGCTCGTACCTGCACGCGGCGACCTTCCACGCCGAGCTCGACGCACCCAGCGCGCCCGACGAGCGGACGGCCAACCTTCTGCTGTTCATCCCGTTCGGCTTCTTCGGCACCCTGGCCGCCCGGCGCGCGGTCACGACCGCCGTGGCGGGGGCGGCGCTGTCGTTCGGCATCGAGGGGTGGCAGGCGGTCAGCGGCGTCCGGGTCGCCACCGCGGCCGACTGGCTCTACAACAGCGGCGGCGCGCTGATCGGCGCGGCCGCGGGCCTGGTCGTCCTGGGCCTGATCCGGGTGGCGACCGCCGAGCAGAAGCAGCAGAAGCCGCCGCCCGCGCCGGGCCCGGACGAGACCACCGTGGACCTCATGCACACGACGAACGGCGGCACCCGGGTCGGGGTGCCGCCGTTGTGATCGAGCGGTGAGTGCTTACTTGAGCCAGGGCAGGCGCTGCACGATGCTCAGCTTGCTCCAGAGCTTGCCGAGGCCGAGGGTGTCGCCGGCCGCCGTGAGGGCCAGGACGATCAGCACGCCGGCGTAGACCAGGTGGTCGTCCATGAAGGGGTTGTTCTCCGGGGGCAGGACCGCGGTCCACATCGCGACCAGCAGGACCGAGCCGGCGACCGCGGCGATCCGCATGCCGACGCCCGCGATGAGCGCGACGCCGATGCCGGCCAGGCCGAGCATGAACAGCCAGTCGGCCCAGGCCGCACCGGCGAAGCCGTGGTAGAAGCTCTCGAACGGGCCGCTGACGGCCTTGCCGAGGAAGCCCTTGGTGGGGCTGCCGCCGTTGATCCAGGCGTTGGCCGACGGGGTTCCGTGGCCGAGGCCGAACAGTTTGTCGAGGAACGCCCAGAGGAAGATCCAGCCGAGCGCCAGCCGGAGGTAGGCGAGGACGTAGCGGGTCGCCTTCGCGGCGGTGGTCTCGCGAGCCGGGGTGACGGCCGGGCCGGCCGCCGGGGTCTCGGTGCGGTGGGGGGTGGGGTGGGTGGCGGCGGTCATGGCGTCCACGTCCTTCCGGTTCTCTTTGACATCTCCATCAAACGCCGGGGGCGGCGTCGTCGTGAGGGCCGCGGTGCCGCAAACGGAAGGACCTTGGACCTGTCCGATCCGGGACCAGCGACGGCGGCGGGCCCGGGCTGGTGCGCCCGGGCCCGCCGCCGTTCCCGCCGGTCAGCGGGTGTCGGAGCCGCCGGCGCCGGACACGGCGGCTCGGCCGCCCTCCAGGCGTGCCACCGGGACCCGGAACGGCGAGCAGGACACGTAGTCCAGCCCGGCGTCGTGGAAGAAGCGCACCGAGGCCGGGTCGCCGCCGTGCTCGCCGCAGACGCCCACGGTCAGCTCGGGACGGGTGGCCCGTCCGCGCTGCACGGCGATGCGGACCAGCTCGCCGACGCCGGCCGTGTCGAGCGTCTCGAACGGCGACGAGGCGATGATGCCCAGCTCCAGGTAGCGGCCGAAGAACGCGGCCTCCACGTCGTCACGGCTGAAGCCCCACGTCATCTGCGTGAGGTCGTTGGTGCCGAAGGAGAAGAACTCGGCGGCGTGCGCGATCTCGCCGGCGGTCAGCGCCGCCCGCGGCACCTCGATCATCGTGCCGATCCGGATCGGCGGGGCGCCCTCGACGCCGGCGAGGACCGACTCGGCCTCCCCGCGTACCGTCTCGAGCTCCTGGACGGCGCCGACCAGCGGAACCATGATCTCCGGGCGGGGGTCGCCGCCCGCGGCGACCCGCAGCGCGGCCGCTTGCGCGATCGCGCGCACCTGCATGGCGAACAGGCCCGGCACGACCAGGCCGAGGCGTACGCCGCGCAGGCCCAGCATCGGGTTCTGCTCGTGCATGCGGCGCACGGCGGCCAGCAGGGTGGCGTCGCGTCCCGGGTCCTCACCCAGCGCCTCGGCCCGGGCCACCCGGGCGGTGAGCTCCTCCAGCGCGGGCAGGAACTCGTGCAGCGGCGGGTCGATCAGGCGTACCGTCACCGGCAGCCCGTCCATCTCGGCGAACAGCTCGACGAAGTCGTCGCGCTGCAGCGGCAGCAGCGCCGCCAGCGCGGCCTCCCGGGCCTCGTCGTCCTCGGCGAGGATCAGCCGCTCCACCAGTTCCCGGCGCTCACCGAGGAACATGTGCTCGGTACGGCACAGCCCCACGCCGGTCGCGCCGAAGCGGCGGGCGCGCGCGGCGTCCGGGCCGGTGTCGGCGTTGGCGTGCACGCCCAGCCGGCGCACCTGGTCGGCGTGGGCCATGAGCCGCCCGACGGCGCTCAGCAGCGGGTCGCCGGCGGCCGTGAGCTCGCCCTCGAAGAACCGGACGACCGGCGAGGGCCGCACCGGCACCGAACCGGCGTAGACGCGCCCGCTGGTGCCGTCCACGGAGACGGTGTCGCCGGCGTGCAGGACGGTCCCGTTCACGCTGACGGTCTCCGCCTCGGTGTCGATGACCAGCTCCTCGGCGCCGCAGACACAGGTCTTGCCCATGCCGCGCGCGACCACGGCGGCGTGCGACGTCTTGCCGCCGCGGCTGGTCAGGATGCCCTGGGCCGCGATCATGCCGGGCAGGTCGTCGGGGTTGGTCTCGCGCCGCACGAGGATCACCGGCCGGTCCGCGGCCGCCGCGTGCGCGGAGTCGAAGACGATCTCGCCGACCGCCGCGCCCGGGGAGGCCGCGACGCCGGTGGTCAGCGGGGCGGGGGCCGCCGCCGTGTCGAAGCTCGGGAACATGAGCTGGGCCAGCTGCTCGCCGGTCACCCGGCGCAGCGCCTCGTCCAGGGTGATGAGCCCCTCGTCGACCAGCTGCGCGGCGATGACGAACGCGGCCGCGGCCGTACGCTTGCCGACCCGGGTCTGCAGCATCCACAACTTGCCGCGCTCGATGGTGAACTCGATGTCGCACAGGTCGAGGTAGCGGTGCTCGAGCTTGTCCATGATGGACAGCAGCTCGCGGTAGCTGACCGGGTCCAGGGCCTCCAGCTCGTGCAGGCCCACGGTGTTGCGGATGCCGGCCACCACGTCCTCGCCCTGGGCGTTGGAGAGGTAGTCGCCGTAGACGCCGCGCTTGCCGGTCGCCGGGTCGCGGGTGAACGCCACGCCCGTGCCCGAGTCGGCGCCGCGGTTGCCGAACACCATCGACATCACGTTCACGGCGGTGCCCAGGTCCTGCGGGATGCGTTCCTGGCGGCGGTACAGCACGGCCCGCTCGGCGTTCCACGACTGGAACACCGACGCGATCGCCAGGTGCAGCTGCTCGTGCGGCGCCTGCGGGAAGTCACGTCCGGTGTGTTCGGCGAAGGCCTTCTTGTACGCCTGCACCAGATCCTGCAGCTCGGCCACGCCCAGGTCGGCGTCGGACCGTACGCCCGCCCCCGCCCGGGCCGCGCTCAGCTCGGCCTCGAACTTCTCACCCGGCACGCCGAAGACCGTCTTGCCGAACATCTGGATCAGCCGCCGGTACGAGTCCCACGCGAACCGTTCGTCGCCGCTCTGCGCCGCCAGCCCCAGCACGCTGGAGTCGTTCAGTCCGATGTCGAGGATCGTCTCCATCATGCCGGGCATGGAGAAGCGGCCGCCCGAGCGCACGGACAGCAGCAGGGGGTCGCGCGCGTCGTCCAAGTTCTTGCCCATCCGCTGCTGCACGAGCCGCAGATGCTCCTCCACCTCGGCGAGCAACCCGGCCGGCAGGGACCCCGTACGCAGGTACTCACGGCACGCCTCGGTCGTGATGGTGAAGCCGGGCGGCACGGGCAGGCCCATCCGGGTCATCTCGGCCAGGTTGGCGCCCTTGCCGCCCAGCAGATCCTTGAGGTCCTTGTTGCCCTCGGCGAAGTCGTACACGTACCTGGTCATCCGGCTCACCCTCACTCGTTCGGTCGGCTGGTCCACCTGTGGTCGTACCGCCGCGCAGGTCCCGGCCAGTAGGGCCGCCCGGCCCGTAGCGGCCGGACACGGGCCGGACGGCCCTGCCCACCGGCCGGGACGGCCCGCTCCGGCGCCCCGCGCACCCGGGCCCTTCGGCCCTGCCCGGGACCGGGGCGGCGAGCGGAGGCTCTGGATCGAGGAGGCGTCATGAACAGGCACACATCGGGCCGGCACCTCGGGAGCGCGGCCCTGGTCGCCGCGTCGACAGCCGTGCTGTACTCACCGCCGGTGCGCCGGTGGAGCCTGCATCACGGCGCCACGCCGGAGGAGGCGCGGCGCGCGCTGCCCGGCGACGAGCTGCTCCCGGACCCGGATGTGGTCTCGACCCGGGCGATCACCATCACGGCCGGGCCGTCAGCGGTGTGGCCCTGGCTCGTGCAGATGGGCAGCGGGCGCGGTGGCGCGTACACGTACGACTGGATCGAGAACCTGTTCGGGCTGGACATGCACAGCGCCGCCGAGATCGTGCCGGAATTCCAGCACCTGGCGGTCGGCGACGTGCTGCCGCTGGGCCCCGACGGGCCGGGGATGCGCGTCGAGATCTGCGACGTGGACCGTACGCTCGCGTTCCGCTCCGAGGACGGCGCCTGGGTGTGGATTTTCGACCTGCGCGAGTACTGGCTCGGCACCCGGCTGATCAGCCGCAACCGGATCAGCCTGCGCGCGATGTCGCGTCCCGGGCGGCTCGTCAGCCGGCTCGTGGTGGAGCCGGGCAGCCTCGTCATGGAACGCCGGATGCTGCGAGGCATCAAGGAGCGCGCCGAGGCCTACGCCCCGGCGCGCCCGGTCATGCCGGTCTGAACTGTTCGGATTCTCAGGTGGAGGCCACCACGGGGGAGCGTGGCGCCGGCTGCGGCGGCGTTCCCGACGGCGGCGGGGGCGGCGGCGGCCCGGCGTGTCGGCGGCCCAGCCCGGTGCCGCCCAGGACGATCAGCAGGACCGCCAGGACGCCGAGGACGATCCCGCTCACGAGCAGCCCGGCGCCGAGGCCGGTCAGGTCGGGCACCTGCGCGGCGCCCCGGACGTCGGCGGAGACACCGGTGGAGCCGTCGGCGTTGGCGAGCACCACGGTGAAGTCGCCGTCCGTGACCCGCCAGGTCATCTGCGCCCGGGTGGCGCTGCTCGCCGAGGCCAGCCAGAAGTCCTGCGCGCCCGGCGCCGGCACGGAGCGCACCGCGCCCGTCGTGCGCTCGTACCGGGCCGTGGAGCCGTCCACGTCGGTGATCCGGTCACGGGCCGACCCGGCCAGCCACCGGTCCACGTCGGCGCGACGGCCGATCCCGACGAACACCGGCCGGCCCGTGAAGCTGTCGGCGGTGACGCGCACCCCGCCCACGTCGGCGAGCAGACGGGTCCACTCGTCGGCGTTGTCGATGGTGATGTCCTCCGTGGTCACCGCGGCGGTGGTGGTGCTGACCTGCAGGGCCGGCCCGGTCACGTACCCGGAGCTGTCCCGGGCGCTCTGGAAGGCCAGCAGGCCGACGCCGGCCACCCCGGCGCCCATCGCGGGCATCAGCAGGACCACGCCGGCCAGCAGGGCGATCACCGAGCCGGCGACCGACCCCTCGGCCGCGGGCCGGTGCGCCACGGGGGCGTCCGGCGGTCCGTCCGGGAGGTCACCCGGCTCCCGCTCACCCTGATCCAGCCGGAACGGCGGGTACGGCGTCAGCAGCGCAAGATAGGCGACCACCCGCAGGTTCCAGCGGGCGATGCCGACGAGCAGGTCGTACAGGCCCCGGGGGTAGCGGCCGGTGAACAGCAGCGCGAACCCGACGATGAGGACGGCGGCGCTCACCACACCGAGCGGCACGCTCCCGGTGGTCCGGTCGTTCTCGTAGATCATGAAGGCGGCCCCGGAGAACGCCCCGAGGATCGCGAGGTGCGGGATCGCGAACAGCCACGCGACCAGCGGCAGCCACCGCTGCGGCCGGGCCGGCTCGTCGAGGTGCAGCCGGGCCGGGTAGTCCGGCACGTCGGCCAGCGTGAACGGCGGGTACCGGTCGGTGCCCAGCGCCTGGTAGCCGTAGTAGTTGACGCGCCACGACCAGCGCAGCACGCCGGTGTTGTACGCCTGGATCGCGTGCGGATACCTGCCGGTGAACAGCACCGCGAAGTAGGCGACGAGGGTGAGCACGAGGAAGCCCACCCAGAGCACGGCGAGGATCAGGATGTGCGGGATCAGCAGCAACCACTTGACGAGCCACAGCCACCGGCTCGGCGGCTCGTCCCGGCGTGCCTCGACCCGCAGCGGATAGCGGTTCATGACACCTCCTGCAACGGTCGTCTCCAGCAGACCGCCGCCGCCGGTGTCCCCGGCAGAGCCGCACGTCCCGTCCCCGCCGGTCACCCGGCCGGGACGCGCGCCGCTACCGCCGCGCCGCCCGCAGCGTGTGCAGGCGCTGCTCGTACTCCGCGGTGTCGATGTCGCCGCGCGCCAGCCGGTCGGCCAGCACCCGCTCGGCGTCCGCGACCGGGTCGCGGGGCGCGGGCGGCGCGGTGTCGTGGCCGGAGAGCGGGCGCACGATGACGACGACCACGAGCGTCGCCAGCAGCGCCACGGTGAGCAGCATCAGGATCCAGCCTCCGGCACCCATGCCGTTTCCGTAGAACATCATGGTCCCGGTCCCTTCTGTGTGGCTGCGTCCATGCTGGTCCACGGTCCCCGCGGCGGCACGGGCCGAACGACCCGTTCCCGCGGGGACGTCCGCTCAGCCCACGATCAGGTCGTCCAGGTCGCGGCGCGGGGTGGGGCGGCCCGGGTCGCCGTACCCGATGCGCAGCGCCATCTGCGGCGTGCCGGAGCGGCGCAGCGACTGGCGCAGGTGCTCGCGGGCCGCCGGCACCTCGATGGGCTGCGAGATCATCGAGCTGGCCAGCCCGGCGTCCGTCACGGTCAGCAGGACCCGCTGCAGGATCTGTCCGGCGGCGATCTGGTCGACCGGCCGGTTCCCGTTCGTGCCCAGCACGGCGATCAGCGGCTCCGCCTCGTAGTCGTGCCCGGGCGCGCGGCGGCGCTCGGTGAAGGGCCGCTGCGGCAAGAGGTCCTGGGGTTCGGGGACGGGCGCGCCCGCGGTCGCCGGCACCCCGTCGGGGGCGGCGTCGGCGTGCGTCCAGGTCGCCATCTCCGACCGGTACGCCGGGTCGCGCCGCAGCACCCGGTCGGCGCTCTGGGCGATCTGCGCGAACCCGCTGAGCGCGGTCATCCCGACGAGCAGGTCCAGCCAGCCGCCCTCGGCGTGCGCGGCGTCGATGATCCGGATGCGGGCCTCGGACGGCACCGGGTCCGGCCAGAACGGACGGCGGTTGCTGTGGCGGCGCGGAACGGCGGCGAACAACTCCTGCTCGGCGTACGTCGGCGGCCGCGGCACAGCGGGGGTCAGGCGCGCCATGATGTGCGGCTCGGACGCGTACGGGCGCAGCTCCACGCGTGCCGGCGTGCCGTTGACCGCGAGCGCCAGCTGGGCGTTGTACGCGGCCGCCCCGCAGGCGATCCGCACCGCCCAGCCGGTGCTGTCGGCGATCGCGAGCTGTCGCGCGGGATCGCTGAGCACCTCGATGCCGCCGTCGCGCAGCTGGAACAGCCAGGGCTGGCTGTTGTGCAGCGACGGCGCCCGGACCGCGGCCGCGGCGGCGAGCCGCAGCGTGGCTGCGTCGTACGATGCGGTGGTCATGGCTGGTGCTCCTTCGCGGCCGCAGCCGCTCATGTCTCGCTGATCTCGATGACGTCCTCGGCCCGGCGGCGCGGCGCGGGCGGCAGCGGCTCGGTGGTGTCCCTGTAGCCCAGGCGCACGACGACGTACGGCACGCCGACGCCGGCGAGCAGGTCGGTGAGCAGCCGGCGCGGCCACTCGACCTCGATGGTGTCGCTCAGCGGCGCGGTGGCCAGGCCCTCCGCGGTGGCGCCCAGCAGCAGCGCCGACAGGGCCTCCCCGCCGCGCAGCAGATCCTCCGGCCGCTCGGTGAGCCCGAACAGCACGACGTACGCCGCACCCAGGTCGAAGCCCTCGCCGACCGGCAGCCCGGGGGTCTCGCCGGGCGCGTAGTCGCGCACCGGCACCCGGCGGGGTCCCTGCTGGACCGCGGTGGCGGCGGGCACGCCGTCGCCGCTGCCCTGCGGCCGGTGGGTCCACCGCTGCAGCTCCGCCCGGTACGCCGAGTCGTGCAGCTCGGCGTCCGCGGCGTGCGCGGTGGAGGTCGCCAGCATCGGCATCTGGTCGCGCCGCACGACGTGCAGGTACGCCCCCTCGGCCTCGACCGAGCGGCGCAGGTCGTTCAGGGTCTGCTCGGGCACGCCGCGCTCGGAGAACGCGCGCCGGTCGGTGCGCCGGCGGGGCACCGCCCCGGCCAGGCGCTGCGCCTCGTGGTCGGGCGCGTGCCGGCCGGTCACCGTGACCAGCGCGAGCAGGTCGGGGTCGCCGCCCTCGGGATGACGGACGACGTGCGCCGTCCAGCCGGCGGCCGCCAGGGCCACCCGGGCGTGGTGCAGCGCGGCGCCGCAGCTGAGCATCAGCAGCCGGCCGTCGGGGTCGGTGGCGCTCAGGGCGCGGGAGGTGTCGGCGTACAGCGCGAGCGTGTCGCCGCTGAGGCGCCAGCGCCAGGGCTGGGTGTTGAAAACGGACGGGGCGTGCAGGGACACGCGGGCCGCGGCCGCGAGCGCCTCGGCGGCCTCCGATCGGGCCGGCCGGTCGTTTCGGGTGGTCATGGTGGGAACCTCCTGCCTTCTTCTCCCACGGTGCCGGGGCGTCGACCCGGCAGGTCAGGGCCGAAAGTCCCGCGATGACGGGTCCTTGCCGCGGGTACGCACCACCAACACCGGGCAGTCGGCGTGGTGCAACAGGTACAGGCTCGTCGAGCCGAGCAGCGTGCCGGCGACGGTGCCGTGCCCGTGGCTTCCCACGACGAGCAGGCGCGCCTGCTGCGACGCCGCGACCAGGGCGCTCGCGGCCGGCTGGTGCGACACGCTGACCGTGGTGCCGACCTGCGGGAACTTGTCCTGCCAGGGTCCCAGGACGGCGTGCAGGCGGTCCCGCTCGCCGTCGTCGTCGAAGTACGCGGGGGCGGCCGCCGGGGCGGCGCCGACCCACGGCGAGACGGCCGGGGTGAAGCTGTGCACCACCCGCAGGTCGCAACCGAGCGCCTCCGCGGTCTCGTACGCCTGCTGCAGCACCGTCTCCCCGCGCGCGGAGAGGTCCACCCCGGCGGCGACCGGCCCGTCGCGGAGGTCCCCCCGGCCCCGTACGACGACGACCGGGCAGGAGGCGTGCACGGCGACGCGCCGGCTCACCGAGCCCAGCAGCAGACCGGCGATCCCGCCCCGCCCCCGGCTGCCGACGACCACGAGGCTGACGGTGTCGGAGAGCTCGACCAGGTGCGACGCGGGGTCGCCGATCAGCGCGTCCGCCTCGAGCCAGATGCCCGGCGCGACGGCGCGGGCCTGGTGCAGGGCGGCGGTCGTGACCGCGTCGGCCAGCTGCCGCGCGGCGTCGGCCGATCCGCTGCTGCAGCCCTGCCGCGAGGAGTCGTAGTCCCAGTCGAAGCAGTGCACGATGCGCAGCAGGACGTTGCGCCTGGCGGCCTCCGCGGCCGCCCACCGGACCGCCGCGGCCCCGGCCATCGTGCCGTCGGTGCCCACGACGATGTCGTTCCGTGCCATGGCGTGCTCCTTTGTGCCTGCTTCCCTCATCGTCGCCGCGCGGCGCGCCGGGGGACAGGGGCAGCCGGTCCCGCCGCCACGGGCCGCACGGCCCTGACGGCTGTCACCCGGCGGCCGTAGCGTCGGACGTGGAGAAGAAGGAGGGGCCATGAGACTGTGGCGGGTCGACGACGTGATGACCAGGGATGTCGTTGCGGTCCAGACCGATACGCCGTACCGGACGGTGGTGGATCTGCTGATCAGCCGGCGGGTGAGCGCCGTGCCGGTGGTCACCCGCTTCCAGCGGGTCGTCGGGATCGTGTCGGAGGCCGACCTGCTGCACAAGGTGGAGGCGGCCGGCACCGACCAGCCGCGGCTCGTCGTGGGGCGCCGCCGCCGCGCCGAGCAGGCCAAGGCCGCGGCCAGGACGGCCGGTGACGTGATGACCAGCCCCGTGGTGACGGTCCTGCCGTCGCTGTCCGTGGCCGCCGCGGCTCGCCGGATGCACCACGCCCAGGTCAAGCGCCTGCCGGTCGAGGACGAGCTGGGCCGGCTGGTCGGCATCGTGACCCGTGGCGACCTGCTGAAGGTGCACCTGCGTACCGACGAGGACATCCGCCGCGACGTGGTCGACGAGGTCCTGCCGCACGCGCTGGGCACCCCGGACTCCACGGTGCGCGTGGAGACCAGGGACGGCGTGGTGACGCTGCGCGGGCGGGTGCACTTCCGCTCGGCGGCCGAGCGGATCGCCACGCTGGCCCGCCAGGTCCCCGGCGTCGTGGACGTCGCCGACGGGCTCACGTACGACGTGGACGACAGCATGATCGTCGGCTCCGACCTGGGCACGCCGTTCGGCGTCGCCTGAGCGGTGCACGACGAACGGGAGGCCGGCAACGGTGCCGGCCTCCCGTTCGTCCGTCAGTCCGCCCAGCGGCGGTCGCGGAGTTCGCGGCGCGCCTGATGGCGGCTGCGGCGGCGCTCCGTGCGCTTGATGTGACTCCACTCGCGGTATCCGTCGTCGTCGTACCGGCGGAACCAGTTCGTGGCGGTGGCACCCCAGTGACAGCGGCCGCCGAGCGGATCGCGCGACATGCTCTCCGGGGTGACCTGCTCCGGCAGGGTGCACGGGCCGTACCGATGATCGTGGCGGGGAACGCACGTCACCATCGGCTCGTCGGCCAGCTGCACCCACCGGGGCCGGGTCTTGTCGGTCCTGCTCATACGGGCACCTTCCGGCTCCGTGACGCCCCGGGCCGGGGCCGTCATCAGATCGGGTGCACCGTGATCACCTCCAGGTCGCGCCGAGACCGCCGCAGGAACGGTACCGCGGCCCCGCCACCGCCATCGATCACCGGATCGGGACGTCCGGGACGGCGACGATCACCTCGGACGCCGGCCGGCGCGGCACCGGGGGCAGGTCGAGGTCGGCCGCGCGGTGGCCGAGCCGCACGACGAGGTACGGCTCGCCCGGCCCGCCGAGCATCCCGCGCAGCAGGTTCCGGGGCCAGCTGACCTCGACCGCGTCGCTCAGCGGCGCGGTGGCCAGCCCGCGGGCGGTCGCCTCGAGCAGCAACGCCGACAACGCCTCGCCGCCGCGCAGCAGGTCCAGGGGGCGGTGCGCCAGCCCGAACAGCAGCGCGTACGCGGCGCCGCGGTCGGTGCCCGGGCCGGGCTCCAGGTCCGCACCGCCGTCGGGGTCGAAGTCGCGGACCGGCACCGGGCGGCGGGTCGGGTGCACCGAGGTCGCCGCCGGGACCCCGTCGCCACTGCCCGGCGGGCGGTGCGTCCACTCGTCCAGTTCCGCCCGGTAGTCGCGGTCGGACGTCTCGGCGTCGGCGGCCAGTTCCTCCGAGGCCGCCAGCAACGGCACCTGGTCGGGGCGGACGAGGTGCAGGTACGCCCCCTCGAGCCACACGAGCCGGCGCAGGGCCGTCAGCGTCTGCCGCGGGACCGGCACGTCACCGAAGGGGCGCCGGTCCGTCCGGCGGCGCGGCATCGCCTCGGCGAGCGTATGGGCGTGCGGATCCGGCCTGCCCCGCTCGCCGATCTGCACGACGGCCAGCAGATCCGGGTCGCCGGGATCGGGCAGCCGGCGCACGACCGGCGTCCAGCCCTCGGCGGCCAGCGCGGTCCGCGCGTGGTGCAGAGCGGCGCCGCAGCTGAGCAGCAGCAGCCGTCCCTCGGGGTCGGTGTCGGGCAGCTGCCGGCTGTGGTCGGCGCGCAACGTGAGGGTGTCGCCGGAGAGCAGCCACTGCCACGGCTGGGTGTTGAAGACCGACGGCGCGAGCAGCGCGGCGCGGGCAGCCCTGCCGAGAGCGGTACGGACAGCGGTACCGGACGTGGCCATCATCGCCGCCTCCTTGGTTCGTTCTTCCGGTGTTTCGCGACGTTCTGCCGTCAGCCTCGCCGTCGCGGCTTCCTGGAGATCAGAGTCGTCCGGCCCCTTCCGGCGGGACCAGCGGTGTGCCCGCGCGACCGGGCCGCGGGCAACGGTCCTGACGGACTTTCGGCCCTGGGCTCACCGGCGTCGCGCGAGCCAGGCTGGAACCATGACCGGACATGCGGCTCGACTCATCCTCGGCTTCGACGGCTCCCCGGCGGCGACCGCCGCGATCGACGCGGCAGCGGCGCTGTTCCCGGGCGCGCAGGCCGGCATCGTCCACCTGTGGACGCCGCCGTTCGCCAGCGACACGCTGCGGCGCCGGCTCTGGAGCGGCACGGCCGGGGTGGACCGGTTCGTCGAGGCGGTCGAGCGCGAGGGCGCCCGCGAGGCCGAGCGCGTCGCCGGCACCGGGGTCGTACTCGCCCGGGCCGCCGGGTGGCAGGCCGAGGCGGTCGTCGAGCGTACGTACGGCGGCGACGGCGTGCAGTTCGCCGAGCTGGCCGAGAAGCTCGACGCCGAGCTCCTGGTCGTGGGATCGCGCGGGCTCGGCGGCACCAAGGCGCTGCTCGGCAGCGTGTCGGACATGGTCGTGCACTACGCCCGGCGGCCGGTGCTGGTGGTCCCGCACCCGCTGCTGGAGGCCGAGTCCGCCGCGCTGGCCGCCGGCCCGATCGTGACCGGCTGGGACGGCTCCGCCGGGGCGCACGCCGCGCTGGTCGCCGCCGGGCGCCTGTTCGAGGGCCGGGAGATCATCCCGGTCACCGTGGAGGACGGCACCGGGCACGGGCCCGAGGTGAGCGGCCGCGCCGTCACGGTCCTGCACCGCGACGGCCTGCTGCCCGGCACGGGCCGGTCGACGGCCGGGGCGCTGTGCTCGTACGCCCGCACCCGCGACGCGGCGGTCGTCGTCGTGGGCTCGCGCGGGCGGTCGGCGGTCGAGGAGATCGTGCTGGGGTCCGTGGCGATGGCGACGCTGCACCACGCGTACCGGCCGGTGCTCGTCGTGCCCCGTAGCACGCCACGCGGGCGGTAACAGAGGTTTCACCGCAAAGCGGTGTATCGGTGGCCGCCACCATCGATACTCGGAGACGGTCGCCGGGGTGGCGACGTACACCAGCGGGGAGAAGGTTCGTTCGTGACCGACGTACGTCCGGCAGGGGAGAAGCAGCGCGACTGCACCACGCCCGGCGAGTTCCAGCGGGAGTTGCTGCGCAACCTCTACTACCAGCGCGGCACGGCCATCCAGTCGGCGAGCGCGCAGGACGTCTACCAGGCGCTGGCGATGACGGTCCGGGACCGGCTCGTGGAGCGCTACATGCGCACCACCGCCACGTACTACGAGACGAATCCCCGCTTCGTCTACTACCTGTCCGCCGAGTACATGCTGGGCCGGCAGCTGCGGCAGAACCTGCTCTACTCCGGCACGCTCGGCAGCGCCAGGGCGGCCCTGGACGCGCTCGACCGCGACGCCGACGAGGTCGGCGGCCTGGACGTCGAGCCGGGGCTCGGCAACGGTGGCCTGGGCCGGCTGGCCGCCTGCCTGATGGACTCGCTCGCCACCGGCGACATCCCGGCGGTCGGGTACGGCATCCGCTACGACTTCGGCATCTTCAAGCAGGAGTTCGCCGGCGGCGCGCAGGTGGAGCGGCCGGACGACTGGACGTACTACGGCAACCCGTGGGAATTCCACGCCCCGGACGACCAGCAGCCGGTCGGCTTCTACGGGCACACCGAGCCGGCCGGCGGTCAGCGCGCCCGCTGGACGCCCGGCGAGGTCGTGCTCGGCGAGCCGAGCCACATGCTGGTTCCCGGGTACGGCACCGGCACGGTCAACATCGTGCGGCTGTGGAAGGCCCGGGCCGGGCGCGAGTCGTTCGGCCTGTCGCTGTTCGGCGCGGGCCGCTACGGCGAGGCCGTCGAGCAGATGGTCCGCTCGGAGAACATCAGCAAGGTGCTCTACCCGGACGACAGCACCGCGCTGGGCCGCGAGCTGCGGCTCAAGCAGCAGTACTTCCTCGTCTGCTGCTCGCTGCGCGACATCGTGCGCCGCTTCCGGCTGCGCAACCAGGGCTGGGACACCTTCACCGACAAGGTCGTCATCCAGCTCAACGACACCCATCCGGTGATCGCGATCGCCGAGCTGATGCGGGTCCTCGTCGACGAGGAGGGGCTGGACTGGGACCGGGCCTGGCAGATCACCCGGCGCACGTTCGCGTACACCTGCCACACCCTGCTGCCCGAGGCCCTGGAGACCTGGCCGGTGCCGCTGATGCAGCGGCTCCTGCCGCGGCACATGGAGATCATCTTCCTGATCAACCACCTGTTCCTGCAGGAGGTGGCGGCCCGCTTCCCCGGCGACGTCGACCGCCTGCGCGCCCTGTCGATCATCCAGGAGGGCGACGAGCAGCGGGTACGCATGGCGCACCTCGCGGTGGTCGGCAGTTTCGCGGTCAACGGGGTGGCGGAGCTGCACTCGCGCCTGCTCACCGAGACGACGCTGCACGCCTTCGCCGAGCTGTGGCCGGAGCGCTTCCACAACGTCACCAACGGCGTCTCGCCGCGGCGCTTCATGCTCATCGCCAACCCGGGGCTGACCGACCTGATCACCTCCCGGCTGGGGGACCGGGCGTGGCTGCGCGACCTCGACCGGCTCGCCGAGCTCGAGAGCGCCGCCGACGACGCGGCTTTCCGGGACAGCTGGCGCGCCGTCAAACGCCGCAACCGGCAGGACCTCGCGGTGCACGCGCTGACCGCGACGGGCGTGAGCCTGGACCCGGACGCGCTCTGCGACGTGCTGATCAAACGGTTCCACGAGTACAAGCGCCAGCTCCTGCGGGTGCTGCACGTGGTCACCGTCCACCATCGCATCAAGGCCGGGGACCTGAGCTCGGTCGTACCCCGGTCGGTGATCTTCAGCGGGAAGGCGGCCCCCGGCTACCAGGCCGCCAAACAGATCATGCACCTGGCCAACACGGTCGCCTCCGTCGTCAACGCCGACCCGGACGTCGCGCCGTACCTGAAGGTGGCGTTCCTGCCCGACTACAACGTGAGCCGGGCCGAGCTCATCATCCCGGCCGCCGACCTGTCCGAGCAGATCTCGCTGGCCGGCAAGGAGGCCTCCGGAACCGGCAACATGAAGCTCGCGCTCAACGGCGCGCTCACCATCGGCACCCTCGACGGCGCCAACGTGGAGATCCGCGACCGGGTCGGCGCGGAGAACTTCTTCCTCTTCGGCATGGACGCGGCGCAGGCGGCCGAGCTGCGCGCCGGTCCGTACGATCCGCGCGCCCACTACGAGGCCGACCCGGAGCTGCGGGCCGCGGTCGACGCGATCGCCTCCGGCCCCTTCGCCGGCCCCGGCAGCGCCGCGGTGGTCGCCGATCTGCTGGGCCGCGACGAATACCTGACGATGGCCGACTACCGCTCGTACGTCGACTGCCAGGACGCCGTGGCCCGGGCCTGGCGCGACGAGGACGGCTGGACCCGGGCGTCCATCCGCAACGCCGCGCGCAGCGGCTTCTTCTCCTCCGACCGTACGATCCGCGACTACTGCCGCGACATCTGGCGTGTCGACCCGCTCCCCGTGCCGGAGCAGGGCTGACGGTCGCCCGGCGACGGGCCCTCCGGCCCTGACCGCCGCCCGCCGCCCGGCTCACACTTCAGGTGAGAGCCGGTACGGAGGTGAGCGGCATGACCAGGGAGTTCGAACCCGGCACGCGGCACGACATCGTGGTCGGCGTGGACGGTTCGCCGGCGTCGGTGACCGCGTTGCGGTGGGCCCTGACGCAGGCGCGGCTGACGGGTACGGGGATCCACGCCGTCACCGCCTGGGAGTTCCCGCCCGTGTGGGGCTGGGGACCGCCGGCGGTGCCGTACACCGACATCGAGGTGACGGCGAAGGAGATCCTCGAGACGGCGCTCGACGAGGCGTACGGCGACGACCCCGGCGTCCCGCTGCACCGCAGCGTGGTGGCCGGGCACCCGGCACAGGTCCTGCTCGACGCGGCCCGCGAGGCGCCGCTGCTCGTGGTGGGCAGCCGGGGACACGGCGGGTTCGCCGGGACGCTGCTCGGCTCGGTGAGCCAGCGCTGCGCCCAGCACGCCCGTTGCCCGGTCGTCATCGTGCGCTGACGCCCCACCCGGACCGGACGGCCGTCCCGGCCGTCCGGTCCGTCGTCGTGGTTGCGACCGATGTGCCCGGCGTGCTCGAGGTCCCGGGGGTATGGGACTGTCGGCCCTGACCCGCTCGTCCCGGTCCTCCTACCGTCTGAGGTGACGCGACAAGGAGGTCTCGTGATGAAGAACTGGCATGTGGACGACGTGATGACCACCTCGGTTGTCACAGTTCCCGAGGACGCGCCCTACCGGACGGTGGTGGACCTGCTGATCCGGCATCGGCTCAGCGCCGTGCCGGTGGTAGACGACTTCCAGCGGGTGACCGGCGTGGTGTCGGAGGCCGACCTGCTACGCAAGATCGAGTACGCGGGTGGCGAGAAGCCGCGGCTGTTCGAGGGACGCCGCCGGCGTGGCGAGCGGGTCAAGGCCGACGCCCGGACCGCCGCGGACCTGATGAGCATCCCGCCGGTGACGGCCCTGAAGGGTACGCCGATCGCGGCCGCCGCGCGGCTGATGGATCGCGAGGGCGTCAAGCGGCTGCCCGTCATCGACGACCTCGGCCGTCTCGTCGGCATCGTGTCCCGCGGCGACCTGCTCAAGGTGCACCTGCGCCCCGACGACGACATCCGCCGCGACGTCGAGGAAGGCATCCTGCGCATCTACCTCGCCGACGACGCGCTGACCGTCAAGACGATCGTGCAGGACGGTGTCGTCACGCTCAAGGGTCACGTGGACCGCTGGTCCACTGCGGACATCGCGAAGCGGCTCACCCGGCAGATCGCCGGCGTGGTCGGCGTCGTGGACGAGCTCGAGTACGACTACGACGACAGCAACGTGCTCGGCACCGGCATCGCGTACGGCATCGCCTGAATCGCCGGGCCGGAAACGGCTGGTGACGGCCGTGGGGGTGGCCGTCACCAGGATCGGGGCGCGGCGCCGGTCACGGTGCCGCGCGGACCACGGCGACCGGGCAGGCCGCGTGGTGGATGAGGTGCTGGCCGACCGAGCCGAGCAGCAGGCCGGGGAAGCCTCCGTGCCCGCGGCTGCCGACGACGACCAGCCGGGCCCGCCGGGACCAGCCCAGCAGCGCCCGTGCCGGGGTGCCGCGGTGCAGGTCGCGCTGGACCCGGACGTCCGGCCACCGGTCCGCGGTCCCGGCGAGGGACTCGGCCAGGAGCCGCTCCTCCTCCGCGCGCGCCGCCGCCAGCTCGTAAGCCAGCGGCACCAGCTCGCCGGCCGCGACCGTGGGCGGCAGGCCCCAGGCGTGCACGGCGACCAGGTCGACGCCCTGCAGCGAGGCCTCGCGCGCGGCGAACTCCAGCGCGCGCTGCGACGCCTCGGAACCGTCGATACCGACGACGACCGGGCCCGCCGCCTCACGCCGGCGCCGGGCGATCAGCACCGGGCAGAAGGCGTGCGTGGCCGTCTGCACCGCCACCGATCCGACGACCAGCCCGCGGAAGCCACCGGACCCGCGGTCGCCCACGACGAGCAGGTCGGCGTGCCGGCTCTCGGTCAGCAACGCCGGCACCGGCAGATCGGTGATGATCTCGGTGGTGACGTCGGTGCCGGGCGCCACCTTCACGGCCAGCCGTTCGGCGTCGGTGAGCAGGCTGCGTGCCTCGTCGCGGAAGGCGTCCAGGGCGGGGTACGGCGACGCCGGCGGCACGCCGAGACGGGCCAGGGGCCACAGGAACGCGTGCACGATCCGCAACGGCCGGTGGCGCAGGGCCGCTTCGGCCGCCGCCAGTTCCACGGCGTCGTTGCTGCGGGGCGAGGTGTCCACCCCGACGACCACGGGAGCGCCGGTGACGCTCTCCATCGCGTTCACCTTCTCTCCGTCCGGTGTGGACGAGACGCCACCGGGGCCTCGTTCCGCAGCGGCCGGACCAGGTTCCCGTCCTGACGACGGTGGGTCTGGTGGCGCTACGGCCATCCGCTGTCTCCTCGGCCCGGTCGCTGGGTCCGGTCCCCGGTGGCGTCAAGGCCAGCATCGCTCCGCCCGGGCGCGGGCGACAGGGCCGATGGTCCCCACAAGGCGGCCGTGCCCCGGGCCCGTCCGGCGGACGGAGGTCCCGCCCGCACCGGACTCCCGACTCTGTCCGCGGGCGCGGAGCACCGGAGACCATCAAGGCACGGGACGCGTGGTTCCCGCGCGACGCCGAGGGAGTTGAGTGCGATGTCGTGGCTCATCGTCGTGATCCTGGCCGTGCTGGCCCTGCTCATCGTGGCCGGACCGGTCCTGGAGGACCTGATCGACCGCATCCTGCCGCCGCAGCGGCGCACCGCCCGTCACGGCCGGCGCTGAGACGCCCACCGCCTCGAAAGGAGGACGCCATGAGCACCACCTTCCACCCCACCGGGATCACCCCGGAGGACGACACCGCCGAGCTGCGGCAGCTCGCCGTGACCCGGTTGCGCAAGAAGCGCGAAGTGCAGGCGCACGTGCTCGCGTACGTGCTGGTGAACCTCTTCCTCAACGGGATCTGGCTGGTCACCATGCCGGGCGGCTTCTACTGGCCGATCTTCCCGTTGTTCGGCTGGGGGATCGGCGTCGCCTTCCACATCTGGGACGTGTACGCCCCCGAGAACCCGCCGGAGGAGCGCATCCGGCGTGAGATGGACCGCCTCAGCCACGGCTGAGCCCGACCCACCGGAGGACCCGATGCCGACCGCCACCCCGAGCGAGGCCTGGCGCGACCGCGCCGGCTTCTGCGCCCCCGACCGGGCCGTCGCGCCGAGCGGCCCGGTGACCGCCGGGCAGGTGACGCTGCTGCTGGAGCTGGCTCAGCGCACGAAGCTGGGCCACGACCTGCTGGCTGCCTTCGCCGACCGGTACGCCGCCTTCCCGCGGACGGCGCCGGCGCAGACCCGTGAGCTGACCGCCCTGCGCGAGCTGCTCGACCGGCACGGCCTCGCCGATCCGTCGGCGGGCCTCGGCGCCGGGGTGTTCGCCGACCCGGGGGTGCAGGCCCGCTACGACCAGTGCCTGGCCGAGGGCCGTACGGGGCGCGCCGCGGCGCTGGCCGTGGTCCGGCGTGCCGCCGCGGAGGTGGTCCGGATGCTCGAGGACGTCCTTCCCGGGCTCGCCGCGCCCGACGTGCGGCAGGTGTGCCTGCACATCCTGCTGGCCGCCCACCGGCAGATCCGGGTCGCCCAGGCCTGGAGCTCGCATTAGCGCACGGAGGACACCGATGGCCCCCCTGACCGTCTTCGACCGTCTCGCCCTGCACCCCTTCGTCGGCGACCTGCCCACGAACTGGCTGCAGAAGCTGGCCGCACTCGGCCGCCCGGCCCTGCGTCATCCCGGGTACCGCCTTTTCCACGAAGGGGCGCCGGCGAACACCTTCTGGCTGCTCACCTCCGGGGCGGTCGCCCTGGACTTCCAGGTGCCCGGCCGCGGCAGCATCGTCATCGAGCGCATCGAGTCCGGCGCGCCGGTGGGCTGGTCGTGGTTGCTGCCGCCGTACCGGTGGTCGCTGGGCGCGGTGGTCGCCGACGAGTGCCACGCCATCGAGTTCGACGCCCCGCAGGTGCGCCGGCTCATGGCCGAGGACGCCGACCTGGGACGTGAGCTGGCGATGCGGTTCCTCGGGGTGCTCGCCGACCGGCTCACCGCGGCGCGGGTACGGCTGGTCGAGCTGTACGCGTACCCCTCGGGCCCGGAGCAGGCGGAAAGGCCCGTGACCTGAGGTCCTGCGCCCCTCCAGGCGGGGTCCGCGGCGGCGTTGGATGGAGGCGGGAAGAGGAGGAAACCATGACGAAGCGTCGGATGATCGCGCTGGGCGGGTCCACTCTGCTGCCGTTGACCGGGCTCGTCCTGGCCGTGGTCGGCTCGGCCGTGACGGCGGCGGTGGAGACGATGGCGCACCACCCGGTGGGCGCCGCGCCGCGCCGCCGCTGAGACCTCACGGGTGAGCGGCATGACGACGTCGGCGGCCGTGCACGTGCTGAACCGCGCGGGCGTGTTCCGCGCCTGGTTGCGTACCGTCACGGTGGCGGAGTTCCTCGGCTTCCTGGCGCCGGCCTTCGCGGGTGCGCTGCTGGCCGACGCGGACGCCGCCGTGGCGATGCCCGTCATCCTGGCCGCGGGCGCCGTCGAGGGCGCCGTGCTGGGCACCGGCCAGGCCCTCGTGTTGCGCTGGGCACTGCCGCGGTTCCCCCGGCGCCGCTGGGTCGCCGTGACGGCCGTTGCCGCGGTGGTCGCGTACCTGATCGGCATGTCGCCGTCGACCTTCTCCGGGGTCTGGCAGAGCTGGCCCGTGGCGGTGACCGCCGCCGTGGCGGTGCTGCTCGGCCTGCTGCTGCTGTGCTCGATCGGGATCGCCCAGTGGACCGTGCTGCGCCGCTTCATCGGCCACGCGGGCTGGTGGATCGCCGCCACCGCCGTCGCCTGGCTCGCCGGGCTGGCGGCGTTCCTGCTCGTCACCATGCCGCTCTGGCACCCGGGGCAGGCGATGATCCTCGTCGTCGCCGTCGGGATCGCCGGCGGTCTCGTCATGGCCGCGACGATGGCGGCCGTCACCGGTGCGGCGGTGCGACGCCTGTTGCCGTAGGGCCGCACCGTGCGGGCCCATCGGCCCTGTCCGGCCCGCGTACGCGGTGGAAAGCCTGGAATCATGACGCAGACGACGACGGTACCCACCCCGGTCGACGAACGGCGTCCCCCCGTCGAACTCTTCCGGGATCTGCGGACCGGTCCCGCCGGGCTCGGCACGAGGGAGGCCGCCCGGCGGCTGACCGTGTACGGCCCGAACGAACTCTCCCGCCGGGAGCGGCGACGCTGGCCCCGCGAGCTGCTGGCCCAGTTCACCCAGCCGCTCGCCGTGCTGCTCATGGTGGCCGCTGGGCTGGCGTGGCTCGGCGGCACCTCCGCGCTCGCGCTGGCCGTGGTGGCGGTGATCCTGCTGAACGCGGCGTTCGCCTTCGCGCAGGAGATGCAGGCGGAGCGGGCCGTCGAGGCGCTGGCGGCGTACCTGCCGGTGTCGGCGCGGGTGCTGCGCGACGGGGCGCTGTGCGACGTGCCGGCCCGGGAGCTCGTGCCCGGCGACGTCATGGTGGTCGCGGAGGGGGACCGCATCTGCGCCGACGGCCGGCTGGTGGACGGCGCGCTGTCGGTCGACCTGTCGGCGCTCAACGGCGAATCGGTGCCGGCGACGCGGTCGGCGGACGCGGAGGTCGTGGCCGGCCCGCTGCTGGAGGCCCGCGAGATGCTGTTCAGCGGTACCGTCTGCACCGCGGGGGAGGGCCGGGCGGTGGTCACCCGCACCGGCATGCACACCGAGATCGGCCGGATCGCCGCGCTCTCGCAGCGCGGCCGGGGCGAGCCCAGCCCGCTCGAGCGCCAGGTACGCCGGGCCACCTGGATCATCGCCGTCGTGGCGGTCGCCGCCGGGGTCGCGTTCCTGCCGATCGGGGTGGTGGCCGGGCTCGGCTGGGCCGCGGCCATCAGCTTCTCGATCGGGCTGATCGTGGCCAACGTGCCCGAGGGCCTGCTGCCGACCATCACGCTCGCCCTCGCCGTCGGCGTGCGGGAGCTGGCCCGCGTCGGCGCCGTCGTGAAGCGGCTGTCCGCAGTGGAGACGCTCGGCTCGACGGCGGTCATCTGCACCGACAAGACGGGGACTCTGACCGAGAACCGCATGCGGGTGGCCCGGGTGTGGCTCTACGGATCCGAGATGGACGCCGCTACCGCGCGCGGCGACGGGCGGGCGCGCGAGCTGGCCACGGCCGCGGCCCGCTGCACGACGGCCCGGGTGGCGGGGGACGGCGCTCCGCACGACACCGGCGATCCGATGGAGCTGGCGCTGCTGCGTTTCGCGGACCAGCTCTCCGTGCCGGTGCACGCCGCCGAGCGCGACGCCGAGCGCACCTTCCTGTACGCGTTCGACAGCCGTCTCAAGCGCATGTCCACCGTGGACGGCGCACGGGTGCACACCAAGGGAGCCGTGGAATCCGTGCTGCCGCTGTGCGACCGGGTCGTCGGCCGGGACGGGCGCAGCGTGCCGCTCTCCGCCGAGGTGCGGACGGGTTTGCAGGCCGCGGTCGACCGGTATGCCGCCGCCGGCCTGCGGGTGCTCTCCGTGGCCTACGGTTTCGTCGGCGCCGGCCGTACGGCGCCCGAGCGCGACCACGCGGAGACCGGCCTCACGCTGCTCGGGCTGCTGGCGCTGGCCGACCCGCTGCGCGCCGGGGTGGCCGGAGCCGTGAACAGCGCCCACCGGGCCGGGATCCGTATCCACGTCATCAGCGGCGACTACGGGCCCACGGCGGCCGAGATCGCCCGGCAGGCCGGCATCGGCGGCGGCCGCGTCGTCACCGGCACGGAGCTGGAGGCGATGAGCGAGGCGGAGCTCGACCGGCTGCTCGGCGGGACCGAGGAGATCGTCTTCGCCCGCTCCACGCCGGAGGGCAAGCTGCGCATCTGCGAGGCGCTGCGGGCGGCCGGGAGCATCGTGGCGATGACCGGCGACGGGGTCAACGACGCCCCGGCCCTGCGGCACGCCGACATCGGCGTCGCCATGGGCCGCTCGGGCACGGACGTCGCCCGGGAGGCCGCCACGATGGTGCTCACCGACGACAACTTCGCCACCATCGTGCGGGCGGTGCACGCCGGGCGGCGCGTCTTCGACAACGTCCGCAAGTTCGTGCTGTACATCTTCGCGCACGCCGTACCGGAGGTCGTGCCGTTCCTGATCTTCGCGCTCTCCGGCGGGGCCGTGCCGCTGCCGCTGACCGTGCTGCAGATCCTCGCCATCGACCTGGGCACCGAGACGCTGCCCGCGCTGGCGCTGGGCCGCGAGCCGGCGGAACCGGGGCTGATGCGCCGGCCGCCGCGCTCGCCGGGGGCCGGTGTCATCGACCGCCGGCTCCTGCTGCGCGCCTGGGGGCTGCTGGGCGTCGTGTCGGCGGTCCTGGTCATGGCGGGGTTCTTCTGGTCGCTGTGGCGGGCCGGCTGGCAGCCCGGCGCGGCGACGGGACCGAGCTCCGCGTTGCACGGCGCCTACCGCGAGGCCACCACCATGACGTTCGCGGGCATCGTCGCCTGCCAGATCGGTACGGCCTTCGCCGCCCGCACCGACCGCGCCTCGCT
Organism: Actinoplanes sp. NPDC049316; assembly: GCF_040677315.1. Classification (NCBI taxonomy): domain Bacteria; kingdom Bacillati; phylum Actinomycetota; class Actinomycetes; order Micromonosporales; family Micromonosporaceae; genus Actinoplanes; species Actinoplanes sp. NPDC049316. The sequence continues at coordinate 211,643 of NZ_JBFAQM010000003.1, forward strand.
GCGCTCGATCGGGCTGTTCACCAACCGGCTGCTGCTGGGCGGGATCGCGTTCGAACTGGTCTTCGCCGCGGCCGTCATCTACCTGCCGCCGCTGCAGGCGCTGTTCGGGACCGCGTCGCTGGGCCCGGCGCACCTGGCCTTCCTGGCCCCGTTCCCGCTGCTGGTGTGGGGAGTGGACGAGCTGTACCGCCGGCGCCGGGCGGAACGGTGGACGTCATGAGGGCCGGTGCGGCGGCTGCATGTAGCCGGCGTGGTCGAGCAGCTGGGTGCCCCACGTCAGCAGCACCATCGTGATGAAGGCGCCGAGGAGCAGCTGCCCGAGGGGCGTGTCGCCGAGGACGATCGTGACGACGCCGAGCACCAGCGCAGCGCCGGCGAAGCCGATCTCCACCCGGCCGATCAGCGTCCGGACGGTGATCCCGCCGGCCACCACGAACACACCGGCTGCGACCGCCAGCGACAGCGCCGCCATGGTCGCCACGTTCGCGACGTACGGCGCCCGGCCGCGGACCAGGAGCGTCGCGTACGGCGTCAGGATCACTCCCATCATCAGCGCGGCGACGGCGTCGCGCAGGCTCAGCCTCATGACCGCCATCCCTTCCGGGTGTCCCCTTCCAGCCTGCTCCGGGCCCGCGTCCGCGGTAAAGGGCCGGAGGTCCCCGGAGGTTGAAGTACGACATGTGTTTCGGGTATTATTGGTCGTACATCGAGGGGGAGTACCCGAGCTCGACGCGGCGTCGTCAGTACGGAACCGGCCATCCGGGTCCCGGCGCCGCGGCCACCGCCGGTGGTCCGGGGAGACCGTCGACCATGTGCCGCGCAAGCCCCTGCCCGGGGTCGCGGCCGGTCGGAGGGAGTCCCGTGTCCGCACCCTGGTGGGCCTGGCTGGCGGTGCTGGTCGCCGTCGCGCTCATGCTGGCGATCGACCTGTTCCTGCACCGCGACAACCACGTCGTGGAATTCCGCGAGGCCGCCGTCTGGTCCGCCGTGTGGATCGCCGCCGGGCTGGCCTTCGGTGGCTTGCTCTGGCTGTGGCAGGGCGGTGAGGTCGCCGGCACGTACTACGCCGGGTACCTGATCGAGAAGGCGCTGTCCATCGACAACGTCTTCGTCTTCGCCCTCATCTTCACCGCGTTCGCCGTCCCGGCCGGTGTGCAGCACAAGGTGCTGTTCTGGGGCGTGGTCGGCGCGCTGGTCTTCCGGCTCGTGTTCATCTTCGTCGGCGCGGAGCTGCTCGAGACGGTCTTCTGGACGGCGTACGTGTTCGGCGCTTTCCTCGTCTACACCGGATACAAGATGGCCTTCCGGCACGGCGAGCAGACACCACCGCACCAGAACCCGGTGGTACGCCTCGTCCGCCGGATCGTGCCGACCGACCCGGCGTACCACGGCGCTCGGTTCTTCACCCGCATCGACGGCAAGCGGGTGGCCACCCTGCTGTTCGTCGTGCTCGTCGCGGTCGAGGCCACCGACCTGATCTTCGCCGTCGACTCGGTGGCGGCGATCCTCGCCATCACGACCAGCACGTTCCTCGTCTGGACCGCCAACGCGTTCGCCATCCTCGGCCTGCGCAGCCTCTACTTCTGCCTCGCCGGGCTGCTGCGGCGGTTCGTGCACCTGCACTACGGGCTGGCGGTGCTGCTGGTCTTCGCCGGCGTCAAGCTGATCCTCTCCGAGACGCCGGTCGGCAAGCTGCCCGTCCCGCTCACGCTCGGGGTCATCGTCGCCACCATCGGCGCCTCTATCGCCTGGAGCCTGCTCTCCACCCGCCCCGCCCGCCGATCGACATCCATCCGTACGTGAAGGAGGAAGCCCGATGCCGTCCACCGTCCCGTTCGCCGCCGTACCGGCCCCGGCGCAGGTCACCGCCCTGCAGCAGGTCCGCGACTACCCCGCCATCTCGGTGCTGCTCAGCACCACCCCGGCGGCCGAGCTGCACACCGCCGATGCCCTGCGCCTGGACGCTCTGGCCGGCCAGGCCGTGGCGCGGGTCCGTGCCGAGCTCCAGCCCGCCGCGGCCGCCCCGGCGGTGCGCCGCCTCGCCGCCCTGGTCGAGCAGGCCCGCCGCGGCCCGGCGGGACGCGCCCTCGCCCTGTACGCCAGCGCGTCCTGCGAGGCGCTGCTCCGGCTGCCGATCGGCGTACGCGACCGTGCCGTCGTCGACCCCACCTTCGCCACCCGCGACCTGGTCCGGTCCCTGCACCGGACCCCGCGTCACCTCGTGCTGGCGCTCAACACCCGGCAGGCCCGGCTGTTCGACGCCGCCGCCGACAGCCTCCTGCCGGCGCTGACCTCCGCCTTCCCCCTGCACGCCCCGGCCCGCACACCGGCCCGGGGCAGGGGTCGCGCCGACCGGCCCGCACGCGACTCGGATCCGCTGGAGTTCTATCGCCAGGTCGATGCGGCGCTGGGCGCGTACGCCCGGGTCCACCCGGCGCCGCTGGTGCTGGTCGGCGACGAGCGGGCCACGGCCGCCTTCCGCCGGATATCGGTCAACTGCGCCCGGCTCGCCGGCACCGTCCGCGGCAACCTCACCGCGGCCGCCCCCGCCGAGCTGACCTCCCGCATCCGGGCGGTGCTCGACGCGTACCTGCACCGCCGTGAGCGCGACGCGCTCGCCCTCATCGAGCAGCGCACCGCGGCCGGCCGGGTCTACTCCGGCATGCCCGCCGCGTGGCGGGCCGCCCGGAGCCAGCGCCCGGAGATGCTCGCGGTCGACGAGACGCTGTACTACCCGGCCAGGATCGGCGACGACGGCGACACCCTCGTGCCGGCGGCCGACGTGGACCACCCCGACGTCATCGACGACGCGGTCGACGACCTCATCGAGCTGGTGCTGCTGCGCGGCGGCTGGATCGCGTTCACCACGCCCGGCGTGCTCGACCGGCACCACGGCGTCGCCCTGACCGTCCGGCGGTGACGCGGTCCTCGCGTAGGATGGGAGCCCGTGCCGGATTGGACGTTCCTCACCAACCATGCCCACGTGCTGCTCTGTGTGGCCCGCGACCCCGGCCTCCGGCACCGGGACCTGGCCGCCCAGGTCGGCATCACCGAACGGGCGGCGCAGCGCATCGTCGCGGATCTCGTCGAGGCCGGCTACCTGACCAGCACCCGCGACGGCCGTCGCAACCGGTACGAGCTGCATCGCGAGCTGCCGCTGCGGCACCCGCTCGAACGCGAGCACCAGATCGGCGAGATCCTGGCCGTGCTCGAGGGCAAGCCCGCGCCGCCCACGGCGTAGCCGGCCGTGGCGCGGGCTTGCCGGGACAGCGCGACGCCGGGCCCGCGGGGTGCGGGCCCGGCGTCACCGTACGGCTCAGCTTCCGGCGACCTCGCGGACGATGGCCACCGTGCAGGCCGACTGCCGCAGCAGGTGCTGGCTCACCGAGCCGAGCAGCATCCCGCGGAACGCGCCGCGGCCCCGCGTGCCCACCACGAGCAGCTGCGCGGTGGTGCTCGCCGCGGCCAGGGCGTGGGCGGGGTGGTCCACGACGGCCTCCGCGCTGACCTTCACCTGCGGGTACTTCTCCTGCCATGCGGCGACCAGCTCGTCGAAGGGACGGCGTTCCTCGGCCGTGACCGCGCGGCTGACCAGCGGGCTGTCCTCCCAGATGCCGGAGACGGGCCGCCAGGCGTGGATGACCCGGACGGGCACGCCGCGCTCGGCCGCCTGGTCGAGGGCGAAGGTCAGGGCGAGCTGGGCGCAGGGCGAGTCGTCGACGCCGACCACCACGGGCCCGGTGGGCTCGGTGTGGCCCCGTACGACGATGACCGGGCAGTGGGCGTGGGCGCTGACCGCCACGCTGACCGAGCCCAGCATGCCCGTCACCGCGCTGTGGCCCTGGCTGCCCAGCACGATCAGGCTGGCCTCGGCGGAGCGGTCGATGAGGGTGAGGGCGGCGCTGGCGTTGACGATGGACACCTCGGTGCGCACCTGCGGATGGGTCTGCCGGGCCTTGACCACGGCGTCCTGCAGCGTGCCCTTGATGGCGCGGTCGGTCTCACCGTCGGGCCAGACCGCGGGGGACGGCACCGTGGACGCCGCCGGCGCCCAGGTCGGCCACTCGTACGCGTAGAAGAACTCCACCAGCGCACCGGTGCGGGCCGCCTCGTCCAGCGCCCACGCCGCGGCGGCACGGGCCTCCGGAGAGCGGTCGTAACCGACGATGATCTTCTTGGCGGTCATGGGACTCTCCCTTCTCCCCCCATCGTCACGCCGGTCGATGGGGGGTGACAGGGCGGCAGGTCCCGGACCGGTGGGCCCTGTGGCCCACCGGTCCGTACCGCTTCATCGGAAGCTGACGGTCACCGCCCGGTGGACCGGCCGGTGGCCGGCGTGCACCGTGAGGGTCCGCGTCTGCGCCGAGTACGACCACGCCGAGCGGGCGAGGACGCGGCCGTCGACGCGTACGGTGCGCGGCGCGTCCGCCCCGGTGAACGCGACCGTCCAGTCCCGCTCGCCCACCCGACCGGGGTAGCCGCCGCGGAGCGGCCCGGCCACCAGCGTGTGCGAGCCGTCCCGGTACGCCAGCGCAGTCGTGGCGTGGCGGGCGTGGTTCGTGCCGTCGTCCTCGTACAGCTCGGCGCGCCCGTCGTCGCCGGTCGCGACGGTGACGGTGGCCGCGTCCAGCGGGTGACCCGCGTCGGTGCCGACGTCGTTCGTCCGGGTCACCACGATGCCGCCGGAGCGCACGAACACCGGCATGGTGTCCAGCGTGGTGGTGATGTCGGCGCTGGTGCCGCCCTGGTACGTCACCCCGGTGAAGTAGTCGGTCCAGGTGCTGCCCGGCGGGAACCACACCCGCGTGGTCGCGCCGGCGCCCGGCTCGGTGACGGGTGCGACCAGCATGTCGGGGCCGTACAGGTACTCGGCGCCGGCGGTCGCGTACGCCTCCTGCTCGCCCGGGTACGCCAGGTACAGCGGCCGCGCCATCGGCAGCCCGTCGCGCGTGGCCTGGGCGGCCGCGGTGTACGTGTACGGCATCAGCCGCTCCCGCAACCGCAGGAACTCGGCGGCGGAGGCGTTCGCGGCCGGGCCGTACTGCCACGGCAGCCGGTCGCTGTGGTTGGAGTGCAGGCGGTCGATCGGCTGGAACGTGCCCAGCTGCACCCAGCGGGCGTACAGATCGTCGGGCAGCTTGGTGCTGCCCGGCTCGCTGCCGGGCTCCTGCAGGCCGCGGGTGTGCCCGCCGATGTCATGGCTGACCGCGGCCAGCCCGGTCGCCGCGGACTCGCCCGGCGCGTAGCCGACCTCGTAGCGCAGCGTCTCCCAGTTGGACACGGTGTCACCGGTGAAGTGCAGCGTGGTCCGCTTGTCCGCCCACGGCCCGGTGGGCACGGAGGTCGGGTTGGCGTAGCCGCCCGCCTGCAGCGAACCGTACGCCCGGGAGAAGGCGAAGCCGTTCTCGGCCGCATAGTTCAGGTTGATCCACGCGTCCGGCGTCACGCCGGCCAGGGTGGACCTGGAGTCCTCGCAGCACCAGTCCAGCCACCAGAAGTCGATGCCCAGGTCCTGCAGGTCCTTGTGCAGCCCGAAGTACGCGGCCAGCTGGTCCGGGTCGCCCCAGTCGAACGTGTAGCAGTCGGCGCCGCTGTTGCAGCCGGTGCGCTGCAGCTTTCCCTTGGCGGTCTCCTGCGCGGCGGGGAACTTCGGATCGTTACCGAGGATGCTCGGGTGCACGTTCCACGTGGTACGCAGGCCCTGCGCGTGGAGCCAGTCGAGGAACGCTTTCGGGTCGGGGAACCGGGACGGGTCGATCTCCCACCCGTTCCACTTGTTGGCGGCCTTGAAGTCGGTGTCCACGACCAGCACGTCCAGGGGAACGTTCTCGCTGCGGAACCGCTCGACGATGTTCTGGAAGTCGGCCGCGGTCCGGTCGTAGTACTCCGAGTACCACACGCCGTACGTCCAGCGCGGCAGCAGCTTCGTCGGGCCGGTGAGCACGGACAGCTCCCGCAGCGCGCGGGCGTAGTCCTGGCCGTACGCGAAGACGTACCCGTCCTGGTAGCCGCCGGTGTGGGCGGGCTTCTGGGTGACCTTGCTGGTCTTCGGGTCGAACAGCGCCGACGCGGTGTCGTCGAGCAGCGACCAGCCGTCGGTGTAGAGCAGGCCGGGCGCGGTGAGCGCGCCGCCGTCCACGTTGTCCAGCGAGCGGCGGTAACCGCCCAGCGGGGCGTGCGGGGCGAGCAGCGGCGCCCCGGCGGTGGTCAGCGCGACGGTGTCGACGTTGACGTTGCAGCTGTCGTCGGTGGGGCAGCCCAGCGTGACCGTGTTGGTCCCGGCCGCGAGCGTGACGGGCGTGCTGACCGTACGCCAGTAGTCCCAGCCGCTGGTGGTCGGCAGCTCCACCGAGGTGGCCGCAGCGGAACCGACCTGGACGGACATCGTGCGGGTACGGGCCGGCTGCGCGCCCGGACGCGAGTTGGCGTAGCGCAACTGCAGCCTGTACTCGCCCGCGGCCGGCACGCCGGTGACCGTGAGCGTGTCGCTCGCGCCGGTGCGCTCGAGCCCGGCGAGGAAGCCCTCACCCGAGTAACCGTTGTGGTCGCGGGCGAGCCGCGCGCCGCCGGCCAGGGCGCCGGTGTCCGCCTCGCAGAGCGTCCCGAAGGCGCATTCCTGCGCAGCCGGCGGAACAGGCTGCGGGTACGCGTCGCCGGGGCGGACGAGGGCGACGCTGTCGATGTTGACGTGACCGGAGTCGGCCGGGTCGCGCCGCACCGCGATCTCGTGACGTCCCGCGGTCAGGGTGACGGCGGTGCCGGCCTGCTTCCACGTGTCCCACGAGCCGGTGCTGGGCAGGGACAGCTGGGCCGCCGAGGCGCCGTCGACCGCGACGGTGAGCGTCCGCGTGACGTCCTTGCCGTCGCCGCCGGTGCTGTTGGCGTAGCGGGCGTCGTACTCGTAGGTCCCGGCGGTGGGGACCGTGACGGTGAAGGTCAGCGAGTCGTCGGCGCCCTCGAACCCGGCCACGAATCCCTGGCCGGTGTAGCCACGGTGGTCGGTGGCGACGCCGAGCCCGCGCAGGGCCCCGGCTTCGGCCTCGCACAGCGCGCCGACCGCACAGTTCGGCGGGGTGTGCCCGGCCCAGGGTGCGGCCTGGACGACCTGCCGGCCGGACGTCAGCCGTACCGTGAGGTTGTCGTCGGTGAACGGCCCGGACCCGACCCGGTAGCGCATGGTGACGGATCCGGTGTCGATGGTCAGCCAGCCGTCGCGGGTCCGGCTCGTGAAGCGCGGCGCCGGGAAGCCGGTACGGTGCACCGCGTTGAAGGTGCCGGCATCGACGAAGCGCGAGTCGCCGGCGTACTCGGTGCGGATCAGCGTCGGCGACAGCACCTGGAAGCGGGCGTTCCCGGAGACGACTGTGGAGCGGTCGGCGCCGGCGTGGGTGGCTTGCGCCGGCGATGAGGGAACGAGAAGGGTGGCCGGTCCGGCTAGCAGGACCGCCGCCGCGGCGACGATCCGCCGGGTGGGGGCGCCATGGCGCATGGTGTTTCCTTCCGTGCGATATCCGTCGATGCATGAACGGACGTGCTCACTCTTGTTGCTGGAAGGTTTCTTGACAATGCCCTCGAGGGCACATTCCCCGGTTTTTGCGGGCCGGATGTCCCGGCACGCCGAGGGGGACTTTCGGCTCTACTGACCTTCGCCGGGCCCGGCCGACCCTGGGCCGAAACGGAGGGAGACAGACCATGGCAGGCACGTTGAGCCCCTGGCCGCTGACCAAGCAGGGGGCCAAGGAACACCCCGTACCCACGTTGCAGTACCTGCTGCGGGCGCGCGGCCACAGCGTCGCGGTGGACGGCATCTTCGGACCGAAGACCGACGCCGCGGTGCGCTCGTTCCAGCGGGACGCCGGCCTCGCGGTCGACGGCATCGTCGGCCCGCACACCTGGAGCGCCCTGATCATCCAGGTACGCCGCGGCTCCGAGGGCGACGCCGTCCGTGGCGTGCAGGAGGAATTCCAGTTCCGCAACCTCTCCGGCGACCCGTCGAAGGGCCTCGCGGTCGACGGCGTCTTCGGACCGAAGACGGAGGCCGCCGTACGAGGCTTCCAGAGCGCGCTGCACGCCGACATCCCGTCCGTGACCGTCGACGGCATCGTCGGCCCGATGACCTGGCAGGCCCTGATCAGCGGCATGCTCTCGTTCTGAGCCGGACGGCGCGGGGATGAGAAGCCGGCTCCTGTCCGCCGCCGCGTGCTGCGCGGTGGCGGCGGGATCTCTGTCACCGCAGGCGCCGGCGGCCGCCGCCGGGCCCGCACGCATCACCACGGTGGTACGGGACGCCCGGACGGGAGTCCCGGTCCCCGGCGTGACCGTGCACGCGATCGCCGCCCAGGACCGGTTCGCCGACCTGTGGGGCGCCCGGGCGAGCTCCGACGGCGCCGGGATCGCCACCTTCGACGGGCTGACGCCGGGCCGGTACTCGTTCTTCGTCCAGCCCGGCGACGCCGAGCACGGCATGCAGTGGCTCGGCGTACGCGGCGGCACCGGCGACCGGGACGCCGCGCTCGTGGTGGACGCGCCGGCCGCCGGGGTGCTCACCCTGCCGGACGTGCGGCTCGACCCGGCGGGGACAGTGACGGGGACGCTGACCGAAGCGGCCACCGGTGCCCCGGTCACGGCCCAGGTCTCGGTGGCCTCCATGGATCCGCTGTGGCAGGAGACCACCCCGAACGTCGTCGGCGCGGGCCGCTACACCTTCCCGGCGCTCGGACCGTACGGATGGAAGCTGTTCGTCATGCCCGACGGCACGGCGGGCCCCACCGGCCGGGTCGCGGCGCAATGGTCCGGCGGCGCCACCGACCGCCGCCGCGCCCACCGCATCCGGGTCGTCGCCGGGCGCACCACCGTGGCCGACCAGCGGCTGCGCGTGGGCACGGTCGTCTCCGGCAACGCCGTCGGCGGCACCCCGGACCAGCCGGTGACCGGCCCGGTGTACGCCCTCCACGCCGGCACCCACGAGATCATGGCGGTCAGCGACACCCCGGACAGCACCCGCTACGTCGTACGCCTGCTGCCGGGCCAGCGGGTGAAGCTGTGCATCGGCCGCACCTGGTGCTACCCGGGCGGTGCCGACCTCGACCACGCGACGGCGATCCCGATCGGCCGGCGTCCGTTGGTGGTCGACTTCCCGGGGCTGGGCGGTCCAGTGCCGCAACTGTCACGTGCCGGGCCTGTGCTGTGACCCTCGCTCAGGACGCGACGGCCGCCGCCCCGCTGGTGATCTCCGACAGGAAGGCGGCCATGAAGCGGTCGGTGACCTCGGGGTGCCGCGCCGAGACGAGGTTGCCGTCGATCACCAGGTCCGCCGTCGACCGCCCGGCGAACTCGACGATGCCGCCGGCGTTCTCGACATCGCACACGATGTTGTGGGCGCACGTCACCCGGCGGCCGCGGATCAGGTCCGGATCCGCGCAGAACAACCACAGCGAGTGGCAGATCGTCCCGATCCGCAGGTCCGGCGTGGCCACCGCCCGGCGGAGGAACTCCACCGCGGGCGCTCCGTTGCGTGCGCCGGGACCGGCGATCTCCGTCTGGTAACGCAACCGGTCCATCGCGTACGCGCCGATCAGGATGATCCCGGCGTAGTCGGCGGGATCGGCCGTGGCCACCTCGGCCGTCACCGTGACGTGCTCCTCGACGGTGCCGTCGTCGGGGTTGCTGCCGAACGTCAGCTGCGGCTGTCCCCACAGGTGCGACAGGTACTCGACTTCGAAGCCCTGCTCGGGGAAGTAGCGGTTGAACGCGCGGTACTCGGTCTGGTCGAAGTGGTCCTCGATCAGGACACCGATCTTCATGACTGTCCCCTTCAGTTCCGGAGCCACTCGGCGGCCCGCTCGCCGATGACGAAGCAGGTGAGGTTCGGGTTGGCGCTGACGTGGGCGGGCATCACCGAGGCGTCCGCCACGCTCAGGCCGTCCAGGCCGTGCACCGCGAGGTGCTGGTCCACCACGGCGTCCGGATCGCCGGAGCCGCCCATCCGGCAGGTGCCGACCGGGTGCCACAGCGTCGCGGAGTGCTGCTTGACGTACCTCAGCAGCGCCTCGTCGTCGTCCAGCTGCCGCTCGGTGAGCGTGTCCGCGAGACCCGCGGAGAGCTCGGCGATCGGTTTCGACGTCGCGATCTCCCAGCACAACCGGACGCCGTCGAGGGCAACCTTGCGGTCGCTCGCCTCGCCGTACGAGTTGAGGACGATGTCCGGCTGAATGTGCGGGTCCGTCGTGGTGAGCGAGACCCGTCCCCGGCAGTCCGGCTTCTGCAGCACGCTCATCACGCTGATCGGCCGGTGGGTGATGGGTACGTACCGGCTGACGAAGTACAGCTGCATGTTGTTGAACTGCTCGGTGCCCGGCGCGGTGTAGCGGGCGAGCACTTGGACGTCCGGGTCGGTGGGCTGGGCGACGCCGTCCTTGGGAATGATCCCCACCGTGATCTGCTGATGTTCGATGAGGTTCGCGCCGACGCCCGGGCGATCCAGCACGACCGGGATGCCCAGCTCCTCCAGCTGCGCCGGTGGGCCGACCCCGGAGCGGAGCAGGATCGCCGGCGTGTTGATCGCGCCGGCCGACAGCGTGACGTGGCGGGCGTGCACCTTCTGCAGCACGCCGTCGACCTCGGCCTCCACGCCGACAACCCGGGTTCCCTCGAACAGCACCCGGTGCACCAGCGTGTTCGGCCGGACGGTCAGGTTCAGCCGGTTGCGGGCCCGGCTCAGGTACGACACGGCCGTCGAGACGCGCAGCCCGCCGCGCCGGTTCATCGGGATGGGGCCGACACCGGTGCTGGTGGGATCGTTGTGGTCCGCCACGTAGCCGAAGCCGTGGTCCAGGCAGGCGTCCAGGAACGATTTCTGCAACGGTACGAGTTCGTCGTGCTTGAACCGCACGACCGGGGTCGGTCCGTTCCTGCCGTGCAACGGGCCCTCGATGTCCTGGTCGTTCTCGATCCTGAGGTAGTACGGCAGGACGTGGTCCCACGACCAGTCGTCGTTGCCGAGCCCGGACCACTCGGCGAAGTCGGCGGGCAGGCCGCGCAGCGCGATGGCCCCGTTGACCGCGGAACAGCCGCCGGTGACCTTGCCGCGGGCGTACTCGATGGTCCGGCCGGGAACCGCCTCGGCGCGGTAGCCCCAGTCGTGGTCGACGACCGACACCGTCGCCGCTGAGGCGAGATCCGACGGGAGCAGGTCGAGGTCCGGGAAGTCGGGGCCCGCCTCCAGCAGCAGCACCGAACAGCCCGGGTCCTCCGACAGCCGGGTGGCGAGAACGGTGCCGGCGGAACCGGATCCGACGACGATGTGGTCGTAGTTCACGAGGCACTCCCGGCGAGCTCCTGGTCGAGCTCGCTGGCCGTCAGCTCCTCGGCCACCTGGCCCTGGGCGCCGGTGACCGTCAGCTGGAAGTCGCGGTGCTGCTTGGCGGTCGCGAGGTAGCGGACCGCCTCCGGGTCGAGGTAGACGAGGTCACCCGCCTCCAGGACGACGGTCCGGGCCCCGGCGTCGAGCGCCTCGTCGACCTGGCCGCGAAACACGCCGACCTGTGCCGCGCTGAGCGATCCGGCCAGCGAGATCCGCGCGACGCCGTCCGAGACGCCGAGCGTGTCCGCGCTGAACGTGCAGCTCGCGGGCGCGAGACGGACGCGGATCTGCTGGGGCTCGGTGCTGTGCGGAAGCGTCACCGTGAGCGCCTCGGCGTCGAAGTCGGCGTGCTCGTGGCCGTTGATCCAGACCTGCATGATCTTGTGGGTCTTCGGCGGCAGCAGGTCCGGCGCGACGCGCAGAACCCCGCCGAAGGCTCCGGGCCCGGGGGAGAAGAAGAGGTCCATCGGGTGTTGCCGGCTCTCCAGATCGGAGTACACGGCGGCGAGATAGCACAGCTCGGCGCTGTGGTACATGGCCATCGAGTGGGAGCCCTTGCTGCGCTCACCGCCGAGCATGAACGGGTTCCCGTTCGCCAGCACGTTGAAGTAGACGCCGCCGGCCTGGGTGTCGAGCATCCAGGCGTTGTAGAACGCGGAACTCTCCCGGGCGTACTTCGCGTACAGCGGATCGCCGTAGACGGCGTTGAGGATCTGGTAGGCGAGAATGCCCTGCTCCTGCTGCCACCACGCCTTGCGGTCGTGCCAGACCAGCCGGTGGAAACGCTGCCCCGGACCGGTGTGCCGCTCCATCATGTCGTACCAGCCACCGCGCTGCGGATCCATGCCGACCCCCGGCATCAGCCCCGCGATCTTCTTCGCGAACGCCACGTACTCCGCCTTGGGCCGTAGGTTGTTCACCCGGGTCAGATTCCACGCGATCTTGAGGTTGTGCCCGATGATGGCGCGGTCCTGCTGCTGGCCGTAGTGGCGGTCCGGGCTCCAGTCGCCGAAGAACTTCTCCTGGACGAACGGGCTGCTGTCGTAGTCCGGGAAGTGCTCGGTGATCTGGTCGCACAACGACTCCAGCTCGTCGGCGTACTGCTGCTCGCCGGTGGCCAGGAAGAGGTTGATCAGGTACGCCGGGATGTGGTCGCCGACCGAGTTCCAGTTCTTGCGGTCGCGGTTGGACCGGATCCCGTCGTCCAGCGCCGGGCTCAGCGGGTCGAACGTGACCGGGTCGATGTGCGAGTAGTAGCCCCGGCGCGGCGTACCGTCCGGATAGCTGGTCTTGTCCTCGAAGTAGCGATGGAACATCGCGATCGTCATGTCGATGATCTCGCGCAGCTTCGGGTCGCCGGTGATCCGGTACACCTGGGTGAGCCCGGCGAGCGCGTAGATCTGCTCGTAGCACGGGATCGCGTCGAAGTCGTCGCCGAACTCCGAGGCGAAGACCTTCACCTCGGTCCCGTCCGGGCGCAGCACGAGCGCGTGGTACCAGTAGGCGATCTGCTCGGTGCGGTCGACGAAACAGAGGTGGTCGATGAGGTACCGCGCACCGGCCACCGCGGCGTCGCGGTACCGGGGATCACCGTGCATCAGGTAAGCGGTCGCCAGGCCGTACACCAGTCTCGAGATGGTGTCGGTCTCCTGGCGCATGGTGGAGGTCTTGGCGCCTTCCATGGTCAGGTCGGTCGTGTAGGCGCGGTAGTCGAACGTCGTCGACCCGATGCCGAACTCACTGTCCAGATAGAAGTCGGCGAGCCTGCGGATCTGCTGGCTCCACCAACTCGGCGACTCGAACTTGAGCTCGTCGGCCGCCTTGCCGAACAGCAGCACGTGCTTGGCCTCGAAGGCGGTTCCCGCCTCGGAGTCGGACGGATAGAACACGCCGTACGCGTGCAGCAGCCGGCCGTGCTCCAGCATCCCGGGCAGCTGCGCGGTGGCGTCGACGTACGCGTCGCCCAGGTTGCGCAGCATCTCGGCGGTGGTGGTCGGGGTGAGCTGCACGACGAACGGCCGCCCGTCGGAGGTGTTCATCTCGAAGCGCCCGTTCTCCGGGTCGGCGCTGATGACGTACCCGGCGACGAGGTCGGAGAACGTGAAGTCGAGGTTGTTCGGCACAGTGCCCTCTTTCAGCGGGTCCGCTCAGGCGGACGGACGGGAGACCAGGACGATGACGCTGCGTCCGGGAGCGGTGCAGGTCGCGGTCTCCACGACCGGCTCGGCGCCCGGCTCGGCCACGTCGGCGCCGGTGGGCAGCGACGTGTCGACCGCCCGTGCCCAGACGACTCCCGGCAGAGCCGGAAGCTCGAAGTCCAGCGGCGCCCAGTACATGTTCGCGATGATGTGCAGATCGGCGTCGCCGTCGACCCCGCTCAGGGTGCAGGCGAGCGCGCGTGCGTCGGGGTCGTTCCAGCACGGCTGGTCGAGCCGGGTGCCGTGCCAGGCGACGCTGGGCCGGTCGTACGTCGGTTGCCGCAGGCTCGGATGGGCCTGCCGGAAGGCGATCATGCGCCGCCAGAACGCCAGCAGCTCCGCGTTCGTCTCGACCAGCGACCAGTCCAGCCAGCTGATCTCGTTGTCCTGGCAGTACGCATTGTTGTTGCCCTGCTGGGTGCGGCCGATCTCGTCGCCGGCCACCAGCATGGGCACACCGCGCGACAGCAGGAGGAGGCCGGCGAAGTTCTTCATCTGGCGTACCCGCAACGCCTGGATCTCCGGGTCGTCGGTGGGTCCCTCGGCGCCGCAGTTCCAGCTGGCGTTGTCGTCGTTGCCGTCGCGGTTGCCCTCACCGTTGGCCTCGTTGTGCTTGCCGTCGTACGACACCAGGTCGGCGAGCGTGAAACCGTCGTGACAGGTGATGAAGTTGATGCTGTTGATCGGCCGGTGCCCGCGCGGCTGGTAGAGGTCGGCGCTGCCGGTCAGCCGGGTCGCCACGTCGCCGACGATTCCGGGATCCCCTTTGACGAAGCGGCGCATCGTGTCCCGGAACCGGCCGTTCCACTCGGCCCAGCGGTACCCGGGGTAGCGGCCCACCTCGTACGCGCCGGCGGCGTCCCAGGCCTCAGCGATGATCTTCGTGTCGGCGAGCGTCTCGGACAGCTCGATCTGCCACACCACGGGCGGCTCGTCGAGCACCTCGCCGCGGGCGCCGCGGGTGAGCACGGCGGCCTCGTCGAACCGGAAGCCGTCGACGTGCATCTCCCGTACCCAGTACTCCAGGCAGTCCACGATCATCTTCGTGACGATCGGGTGGTTCGCCATCAGCGTGTTGCCGCAGCCCGAGTAGTCGTAGTAGAACCTGGGATCACCGGGGTCGAGGTAGTAGTAGTTCGGGTTGTCCAGCCCGGCGAAGGAGAACAGCGGCCCGAGCTGATTGCCCTCGTCGGTGTGGTTGAAGACCACGTCGAGGATCACCTCGATGCCGGCCGCGTGCAGGGCCTTGACCATGTCGCGGAACTCCCGCACGTGACCACCGGCCTCGGGCGCCACGCAGTAGCCCGCGTGCGGGGCGAAGTACGCGGCGGTGCTGTAGCCCCAGTAGTTCGTGTGCCCGTCGCTGTCGTCGAAGTCGAAGACCGGCAGCACCTCGACCGCGGTCACGCCGAGCTCCTGCAGGTACGGGATCTTCTCCACCACCGCCGCGAACGTGCCGGGCTGCCGGACCCCCGAGGACGGCGAACGCGTGAAACCACCGACGTGGGTCTCGTAGATGACGAGGTCCTCCATCGGCCGGCGCAGCGGCTCGTCACCCTCCCAGTCGTAGCCGCCGGTGTCCACGACCACCGAGCGCAGTGACAGCGTCGTGTTGTCGCCGGGCCGGCAGGCTGCCCCCCGATCCCACAGCGTGCGGCTGATCCCTCGCGCGTACGGATCGATGAGCACCTTGTCCGGGTCGAAACGCATGCCCGGGACGTCGGCCGGGCCGAAGACCCGCAACCCGTAGAACGCAGGAGCCCGGAGCCCCTCGACCCGCACGTGCCACACGGCGAAGGTCCGGTTCTCCTCCGGATCGAGCGTGATGATCTGGTACGGCTCCGGCGAGTCGTGCCGCTCGAAGAGCAACAGCTGCATCGCGGTGGCGTGCTCGGAGAAGACGGCGAAGTTCACCCCGCTGTCGTCCGGCCGGGCACCCAGCGGATGATGCCTTCCCCGGGAGGTGCGGTGGAGCCCGGAATCGACCGGGCTCGGCTGCCACCCCGCAGCTTGCACGCTCATCGTGACCTCCTCGGGCGAGCACGACCGACCGTAGCAACGCCATCACGTTCCGTTTCGGCGTTTCGGGTATTCGGCCGCGGACCGGCCCGCGTGCATACCGTGAGCGCATGGAACTGTGGCTTGTACGCGACGTGCCGGCGTGGCTGGTGGGAACCGTGTTGATCATCGCGCTGCCCGCCGTCACCCTCGGCCTGGACCGGCTGATCCGCCGTACCCTGCCGCACAAACGGCTGGGGCCGCACAACGAGGTCACCGGCGTCATCGTCTCGGTCGTCGGCGTGGCGTACGCGATCGTCATCGGGCTCTGCGTGGTCTCCCTCTGGGAGGGCTACACCGACGCGAAGGACAACTCCCGCGACGAGGCCGCCAACCTGGCCGCCCTCATCCCGGCCGGCGCTGTCTTCGGCCCCGCGACCCAGCAGAAGATCACCGACGACGTCATCCGCTACGAGAGCGACATCGTCGCCGACTGGCACACCCGCCGTGAACAGGGCCCCGAGCGCCGGCGCACCGCCGACCTGGACGAACTGACGGCCACCGTCGGCGCGCTCCAAGCCACCACGGAGGCACAGCGAGCCTTCGTCCTCGACGCCGTCGAACGCATCGGCCGGGCGGAGGCGTACCACCACGACTCGGATGCCGAGGCGGACGACCAGCGGATGTCCGACGTGATGTGGCTCGGTGTGCTGCTGTCCACGGCTGTCATCATCGCGATGAGCCTGTTCTTCGGGCTCGACGACAACATGCTGCGCCGCATCCTGCTGGTCCTGTGCAGCGCCGTGATCGCCACCAATCTGTTCCTCATCATCGAGATGAACTACCCGTACTTCGGGTCCTTCGCGGTGACCCCCGACGCGTACGAGCAGGTCATCGCCGACCTGCGGACAGGCAGGTAGCGGCCCGGATCCGCCGGCGACCCGATGGGGACCACCGATCACCCATCGACCACACCCGGGGATCTAAGGCCGCGGCCTCTGCCGCGCCGATCCGGAGCGGGCCGGTGGTTTCACCTTCCCGTTCGTCGAGGGCCCGGTCGCCGATTGCTACGCCCGGGTCCGGACTTGCGTGGCCGCGACGGCTGATCAGCCGGGCCGTCGACGGCACCGGGGCTGGAGAATGACACCGACGGCGCCGCAGGCCGGGACGACGCAGGTGGTGGCCATTGCGACGCCGTGATCTGCGCTGCGGTGACGGGTGGGGTGGGCGAGATCTGGTCGAGCAAGCGTTGGGCCATAGAGGCGTCGATCTCGAGGTCAGCGCTGATACGGATATCGGCGGCGGTCGCCAGGTCCACGACGTCGTCGCTGGTGATCGCTTCAGCTCCGAGAGTGCTCAGCCGCCGCGCGAACTCCTGCATGTCGATCATCTGCAGCCTCATCCTCGGGTTGCTATTGATCCACCGTAACCCCCGCCTCGGTCGGCGGTTCCCCAACCACCGCCCGGGCCGCCGCTGCCGACAGCGATGCCAGCTGCTCGGCGATCCCCTCTCTCCGGCGAACCCATCCGGCGAACCCATCGCGCACGGAGACCGGCAGGGCCGTCACACTCTGCGCAACCCATGCCGGCCCGCGACTCGCGGAACTGCCGAGATGTGCGCACCCGATCACGGCGGCAGCGCGTGCGGGCCGTGGGGCACTGGTCGCCGGGATCGCCCTCGTGCCACCATGGTGCGCCATGGATCATCAGGGGCGGTTTCGTGATGCGGTGCTCGCGTCGGGCATCCCGGACGACGAGGTCAGCCGGTTCATCGAGCACCTCCGTTTGTCGATCCGGTTGAGCGGGGGATCCGGCGGTGTGCCGGTCGGGCAGTTCGGCGGGTTGCCCCGGCTGCCGGTGGGTATGGACTGGCCGTCCGACGGGGTCAGTCCGTTGCCGTTCATCTTCTCGGTCGACTGACGAGTGAGTGGGTGTCGCTCGCTCGCTTTCCCGTGGACAACGAGTTCTATTACCGAAGTGCCGGAGGTTTCGTGATCCGTCACGACGACCTGGCCGCTGGCCGGCTGCATGAGGCGCTTTCCGTGGCTGAGTCGATCCCATAGAACAGCGGCAACGCCGGATACGGCCACAATCGGCGGCGATGCCGACGATGCCGACGTCAGATGCTGGGTCCGCTATTGCCGATGACATTGAGTCCCGACGAAGCGGTCGCCTGGCGCTGGCCGCGAGGCAGGACCGGAATCTATGGGCCATGGCGGTTCCTCCTCAAGAGCTGCCGGTCGTCGAGCCCTGGATGCCCGTCATCCAGAACTCGAACACTCAGCTGGAGGCGTACTGGGTGGGGGTTTGGTCGTAGCGCTTGCGGAAGGCGCGGATGAAGTGGCTACTGTCGGCGAACTGCCACCGGGCCGCGACCTCAGAAACCGTGTAGCCGGCAGTCAGGGCTCTCCGTGCCTCCTCCAGGCGGCGGCGCCGGATGTAGCCGGCCGTCGTCTCCCCGGTGGCGGCGAAGGCGCGGCTCAGCGTGCGTACGGAAACGTGCAACTCGCGTGCCAGCAGCCCGGGCGTCAGCTCGTGGTCGGTGAGCCGGTGGTCGGCAAGCTCGCGGGCAGCCCGTGCCAGGGCGGGTGCCAGGGTGGGCTGGGTGTCGTCGACGTATTGGCGTACGACGCCCCGGGCGAGCTCGATCAGCGCGTTCCGGGCCGCCGACAAGCCGGCGACCTCCAGGTCTTCGACCGTGTCGTGCAGCAAGCTCGCGTGCGCCAGCAGGAGCCGCACCTCGGGTGCGGTGGCCGGTCCGGCCACCGGCGTGTCACCGTGGTGGGCGCCGATCTCGGCGATCGGGATCCCGATCGTCCGCCCGGCGGTTTGTGGGTCTGCGTCGAAGCCGACCAGGCCGCCGGCGCGATGGATCATGAACTGGCCGACCCGGACCGGGAGCACCGCACGGTCGTAGCGCAACGTCCAGGTACCGCGGCGCACCGCGTACAACCGGAGCTCCGTTTCGTCCTCCGGAAAGGTCTGCGCTCGCATCCCCGTCGGGGTGTGGAAGTCCGTGACCACAACATCCCGTGCTCGTGCGTCACGGCTACGAACACGCGTGCCGACGGCCGCACCCTGATCGGCTGCCGGCGGCGGCGCGCAGCCGTGCGCCCGCGCCGTCGTGCCGACCTGCCCGGGTCGTTCCGCATGCTGGCGGGAAGCGTTCATTCACCCATCGAACCACCTGTCCCGGAAGTCCCACCGGCTGGCTCGCCTGTCCAAGCGACGCAGGATGTGCGCTCGTAAGTTAGGCGGGCAAGCCAGCCGGCAACGAGGAATGGCGGGGAAATGGCGGCCACAAGACACGTGACGATTGTCGGGGGTGGGCTGGGCGGCCTGGCTCTGGCCCGCATCCTGCACCTGCACGGGATCCCTTCGACGGTTTACGAGCTTGACGCGTCGTCGCGGGCCCGCGACGCGGGCGGCACGCTCGGCCTGAACGCGGACTCAGGCCAGCGAGCGCTCGCCGACGCCGCCCTGTTCGAGGAGTTTCGCTCGATCTCGCGGGACGCAGGGGAGACGACACGCCTTCTCGACAAGTTCGGGACCGTACATTTCGACCTGGCGTACGAGGGCGGTGCCGGCGTACGGCCCGAAGTGGACCGCGGCGACCTGAGGCGCCTGCTGGTCGAATCGCTACCCGAGGGTGTGATCCGCTGGAACACGAAGGTGACCTCGGTGACGAGGCCGGGCGGCGGGCGGACGGAGCTCGCCTTGGGCAACGGTGAGATCGTGGAGGCCGAGGTCCTGGTGGGCGCCGACGGCTCCTGGTCGAAGGTGCGCCCGCTGCTGACGGACGCCGTTCCCCACTACTCCGGCGTGTCCTTCGTCGAGGATCTTCTGTCTGATGTCGATGCGACGCATCGCGAGGCGGCGAACCTGGTCGGGCCGGGGTCGATGTACGCCTTCGCGGAAGGCCACGGGATCATCGCCCAGCGCAACGGTGGCGGCATGATCAGAACGTATTTCGCGGTCCAGAGCGACGAGAACTGGGCCCGCAATCTCGTGGATCCCACCGACCCGGCCGGCACTCGCCAGCGGCTGTTGGAGATCTTCCACGACTTCGCGCCCGGCCTCCGCGCGCTGATCGGCGAGGGTGAGGGGCCCCTGGTTCCGCGCCCGATAAACGCTTCTCCGGTGGGGCTGAGGTGGGCACGGACCGCCGGCGTGACCGTGCTCGGCGACGCGGCGCATGTGATGTCCCCGTTCGCCGGGCAGGGAGCGAACCTCGCGCTGCTCGACGCCGCGGAACTCGGCGCCGCGTTGGCGGAACACTCCGACGTGGAATCCGCGCTCACCGCGTACGAAACAGCGATGTTCTCCCGTGCCGAGGCGGCCGGCCGGGCGTCGGCGGACAATCTCGTCGCCAGCTTCGCCCCCGATGCGCCGCAACAACTGGTCGACCAGGCCAGGACCTGGATGCAGCGAAAGGCCGAACGCGACGGCCCTGCCTAGACGATTGATTCCTGGTTCGACGTCTCAGCGGAAGGCGCCGATGGTGCGTGCGGCCCACTCGGCGAAGGGCCGCGGGGGACGGTTCAGCACCTCCGTCACGTCCGGGCTGATTCACTGCTCGCGTCCGATGGTGTGCAGCGCGGCGTGCGACGCCGCCCCCGGCCGTGTGCCTACGGCTTGTGAGGATTGCGACGGGAGCCGGCCGGCGTCCTGCAGCAGACGCTGCGGTTCCCCGGGTGCCTCTTGACAGCGCCAGGAGCATGGCACGCATGAGTCTCGACTTGGACAGGTCCATCGCCGGCGCTGTGGTCACTCCCGCCGCGCGACTGATTCTGCCGAGCGGCCGGCTCATCGCCGCTGAGCCAGGCACCGGCTTTCCTGCTGGTGAGGCCGCCCGGTGGGCGTTCTCCGAGACTGTTGCACCCGGCGCCTACCCCGTCGAGATCCTGCACCGCGACGGCCTGGTGATCGCGGCCCGGGTCGTCGTGCGTCCCGAACCGGTCGCCGGCTGGCGACCGGGCCGGCGCAACGGAGAGCCATACGTCTATCCGGTCGACGGCGGCGCCGGGTCGTTCGGTTCGCCGGAGGTGTTCGAGGCCCTGACCGATGACGAGGCCCGGGAAGACCTCATCGCCGACCTGTCATTCGACAGCGACGAGGCTTACGGCGTCTACACCGACCCAGCCGGCGGCGCGAACCTCGTCGCCTTCCGGCTTGGTGCAGACGGACGTTATCTGACCTGGGCCGGCTACACCGCCGACGACGACATCGCCTGTTTCCTCACCGACTTCGGCGACCTGAAGCACCAGGCGCGGCACTGAACCGCTGAACACATGCCGTGATGGTCGACGAGTACGACCCTGCCATCGCCTTCTTCACCGGCGTACTCGGCTTCGAGCTCGTCGAGGATTCGTCCTCGCTCACCGATGACGGGTGGCCCAAGCAGTGGGTGGACCACCGCAGGTGCGGACGATCACCGCCTCGGGGAGGAAGACCTGCCGCAGCGCGTCGAGCCGGGCCGCCAGATCCGGACCGGACGTGAAGGCGGCGAAGAACGTCCGGACGATGGCCGCGATCTCGTCGCGGTCGTGTCCCGCTTCGCCGCCCACCTCGCCACCCTAGCGCCGGCTCGGCGCACACGAAGGTCAGTAGACGGTGAGGCCGCGCTCGCGGAACTGGTTCCTCACGCGGTCCAGCAGGGCCGCGTCCGGCGCCTCCGTGGCCGCCAGCGGGAACGGCTCGCCCAGCTGGGCGTACTTGTTCGCGCCGAGCCGGTGGAACGGCAGGACCTCGACCCGTTCGATCGTCGGGACCCCGGCCGCGATGTCCGCCACCGCCGCGACGTTGGCCGGGTCGTCGGTGAGGCCCGGCACCAGGACGAAGCGCAGCCAGATGGGCTTGCCCAGGGCGCCGAGGCGGTGGGCGAAGCGGATCGTCGGTTCGAGCGCTCCCGTGCGGGTCACCGTGCGGTACGTGCCCGGGAGGCCGGATTTGATGTCGAGCAGCACCAGGTCGGTGACCGCCAGCAGGGCGTCGTCGGCGCGGTCGCCGAGGAAACCGCTGGTGTCCAGGGCCGTGTGCAGGCCCATCTCGTGGCAGCCGGTGAGGATCTCGCGGACGAAGGCGGGTTGCTGCAGGGGTTCGCCGCCGCTGATCGTCACGCCGCCGCCGGCGACCTTGATGAAGCGTTCGTAGCGGCGGATCTCGGTGAGCAGCTCGTCCACCGTCGTCGGGGTGCCGCTGCGCCGGTACCACGTGTCCGGGCTGTGGCAGTACTGGCAGCGCAGCGGGCACCCGGCCAGGAAGGCCACGAACCGGGTGCCCGGGCCGTCCACCCCGGTCGAGATGTCGAAGGAGTGGACGGCGCCGGTGACCGGCGGGGCCGCGGTCTCACCGGGAGCGCACCGCGGCGGCTCCGCGTGATGAGGCCGGGCTACGGCGGTCAGGCTCACAGCGCACCGTGGAAGGTCCGCGCGATGACGTCGCGCTGCTGTTCGGTGGTGAGCCGGACGAAGTTCACGGCGTAGCCCGAGACGCGGATGGTCAGCTGCGGGTACTTCTCCGGGTGGGCCATCGCGTCCTCCAGGGTGGCGCGGTCCAGGACGTTGACGTTGAGGTGGAAACCGCCGCCGTCGGTGTAGCCGTCCAGCACGCCGACCAGGTTGCCGATCCGCTCCTCGCGGGTGCGGCCCAGACCCTCGGGGGTCACGGTGGTGGTCAGCGAGATGCCGTCGCGGGCGCAACGGTACGGCAGCTTCGCCACCGACAGCGCCGCGGCGACCAGGCCGCGCCGGTCGCGCCCGTTCATCGGGTTGGCGCCGGGGGCGAACGGTTCGCCGGCGCGGCGCCCGTCCGGGGTGTTGCCGGTGTGCTTGCCGTACACCACGTTGGAGGTGATGGTCAGCACCGACAGCGACGGTTCGGCGTCGCGGTAGGCGGGCTGCCGGCGGATCTTGGCCATGAACCGCTCGACGAGCTCCACCGCGATCGCGTCGGCCCGGTCGTCGTTGTTGCCGAAGGCCGGGAACTCGCCGTCGATCGTGTAGTCGACCGCCAGGCCGGTGGTGTCGCGCAGCACCTTCACCTGGGCGTACTTGATCGCCGCGAGGCTGTCGACGGCCACCGACAGGCCCGCGATACCGGTCGCGAGGAAGCGGTGCACCGGGTGGTCGTGCAGCGCCATCTCGAGCCGCTCGTACGCGTACTTGTCGTGCATGTAGTGGATGACGTTGAGCGCCTCCACGTAGGTCTCGGCGAGCCAGTCCAGCATCCGGTCGTACGCGTCGAGGACCTGCTCGTACTCCAGCACGTCGGAGGTGATCGGGGCGTACGCCGGGGCCACCTGCTCGCCGCTGATCTCGTCGCGCCCGCCGTTGATCGCGTACAGCAGCGCCTTGGCGAGGTTGGCGCGCGCGCCGAAGAACTGCATGTCCTTGCCGACCCGCATGGCCGACACGCAGCAGGCGATCGCGGTGTCGTCGCTGTACGCCGGGCGGATCAGGTCGTCGTTCTCGTACTGAATGGCGCTGGTGTCCATCGAGACCTGCGCGCAGAACCGCTTGAAGCCCTCGGGCAGCCGCGGCGACCACAGGACCGTCAGGTTCGGCTCGGGCGCCGGGCCCAGGTTGTAGAGGGTCTGCAGGTAGCGGAAGCTCGACCGGGTCACCAGCGGGCGCCCGTCGGCGCCGACGCCGCCGATCGCCTCGGTCACCCAGGTCGGGTCGCCGGAGAACAGCTGGTCGTATTCGGGGGTACGCAGGAAGCGGATGATCCGCAGCTTCATGACGAAGTCGTCGACCAGCTCCTGGGCCTGCTCCTCGGTCAGCGTGCCCTCGGCCAGGTCCCGCGCGACGTACACGTCCACGAAGGACGAGGTGCGTCCCAGCGACATGGCCGCGCCGTTCTGCTCCTTGGTGGCGCCCAGGTACGCGAAGTACACCCACTGGATCGCCTCGCGGGCGGTGGTGGCCGGCACCGAGATGTCGTAGCCGTAGCCGGCCGCCATCTCCTTCAGCTCACCCAGGGCGCGGATCTGCTCGGCCAGCTCCTCGCGCTCGCGGATGACCGCCTCCGACGACCGCTGCGCGTCCAGCGCGGCCTTCAGCTCGCGGCGCTCGGCGATGAGCCGGTCGACGCCGTACAGGGCGACGCGGCGGTAGTCGCCGATGATGCGGCCGCGGCCGTACGCGTCGGGCAGGCCGGTGATGATGTGCGAGCGCCGGGCCGCCTTGACGCCGGCCGGGTACGCGTCGAACACGCCGTCGTTGTGGGTCTTGCGGTAACGCGAGAAGATCGCCTTCACCACGGGGTCGAGCGTGTAGCCGTACGCCTTGAGCCCGTTCTCCACCATGCGCAGCCCACCGGCCGGCATGATGGCCCGGCGCAGCGGCGCGCTGGTCTGCAGGCCGACGATCAGCTCGTGGGAGCGGTCGATGAACCCGGGCGCGTGCGAGGTGATGGTCGACGGGGTGTGGGTGTCCACGTCGTAGACGCCGCGCTTGCGCTCCTCGACGAACATGCGCTGCAGTTCGCGCCAGAGCCGCTCGGTGCGGTGGGTCGGCCCGGCCAGGAACTGCGCGTCACCGTCGTACGGCGTCACGTTGTCGTGGATGAAGCCGGCGACGTCGATCGCGTCGCGCCAACCCGTCCCCGTGAAGCCGCGCCAGGCGTCCTTGCGTGTCTGCATGATTCCTCCTCGCTTCTGTCTCCAGCTTCCCGTGCCTTGATCGGCCCGTTCAGGGCCGTAGGTCCCGGACGGCGGGGCCGTCCGGGACCTACGGGTGCGGGCGCGCCGCAGGCGGCGTCGGCCCTGAAGGGGCGCAGGTCAGGGCATGAGCACCAGGCGGGCGGGAACCCGGCCGGCCAGCACGTCGGCGATCGCCTCGTTGATGTCGTCCAGCCGGCGCGGCTCGAACAGCACCCGGGTTCGCCCGGAGGCGTGCAGCCGGAACACCTCGGCCAGGTCGGCACGGGTGCCGACGATGGAGCCGATGACCCGGATGCCCTTGAGCACGGTCTGGAAGATCGGCAGCGACATCGCGTTGTCCTTCGGCAGCGACACCAGGATCAGCCGGCCGCCGCGGCGCAGGCTCGCGTGGGCCTGCTCGATGACGCGCGGGCTGGCGGCGAGCACCACGGCCACGTCGGCGCCGCCGAGCGCCTCGATCGCCGCCACCGGGTCCTCCTTGGCCGCGTTGACGACGTGCGCCGCGCCGAGCTGCTTGGCGAGGGCGAGCTTCTCGTCGGTGACGTCCACGGCGATCGTCTCGCCGCCGAAGATCTGTGCGTACTGCTGGGCGAGGTGGCCCAGGCCGCCGATGCCGAAGATCGCGACCCGGTCGCCCGGGGTGACCCCGCCGACCTTGACCGCCTTGTACGTGGTGACGCCCGCACAGGTCAGCGGCGCGGCCTCGGCCGGGTCGATGCCCTCGGGGACGCGGACGACGTACCGGGCGTCGGCGACGGCGAACTCGGCGTGGCCGCCGTCGACGGAGTAGCCGGTGTTCTGCTGCGACTCGCACAGCGTCTCCCAGCCGGTGAGGCAGTACTCGCAGGTCCCGCAGGCGGACCCGAGCCACGGGATCGCGACGCGGTCGCCCGGGGCGTGCTGGGTGACGCCGGTGCCGACCTCCTCGACGATGCCGACGCCCTCGTGGCCGGGCACGAACGGCGGGTTCGGCTTGACCGGCCAGTCGCCCTGGGCGGCGTGGATGTCGGTGTGGCACAGCCCGCTGGCCTCGATCCGGACGAGCACCTGCCCGGCCGCCGGCGCGGGCTTCGGCACCTCCTGGATCTCGAGGGGCTTGTCGAAGCTGGTGACGACCGCTGCTCGCATGGCTTCCTCCGTATCTGTGGCCGTGCTTCCAGCCTCACCGGCGGCGCCGTGGATGATCAGAGCCGGGGGTCCCGATCATCCGGGACCTCCGGCGTCCCGGCCTGCAGCAGCGCCGCGACGTAGTCCCGGGCGTCCCGGTCGATCGCGTGCAGCGTTCCCTCGTCGAGCTGGTGGTCGAGGCGCATACGCGAAGCCAGGATCGCGACGGGGTCGTCCCCGGGGTCCGCGGCCCGCAGCGTGAACCGGCACGCGGGCAGGCCGCCGCGCACGGCGGCGAGGCCGGCCCCGGCCGTCCGCGCGATGGCCTCGACGTCGGCGCTGTCGACCGGGGCCTGCGCCGGCGGAGGTGGGATCGGCGGCACGTGCCGGGCGCGGCAGAACAGCACGCCGGGCCCGGCGCCGGAGTCCGCGAGCTCGACGGCGAGAACGCCGGTCGCGATCGGCGCGGTGGTGATCCGGCCGCCGAACAGCAGCGCGAGCGGCCACCCGGTGCGCGGGCACACCAGCGTGTCGCCGGCGCCGAGCGCGCTGACCACGCCCGCGGTCAGGGCCTCGTCGTGGGCCGGCTGGTCCAGGCTCGCCTCCAGGTGCCGCACCAGCAGCATGCGGTGCAGCAGCTCGGTGCGCCGGGCGGCCGGCGGCAGGACCATCGGGCGCCTCCTCATGCCGCGTACGCCCGCACCCCGGCGAGCAGGTCGGCGAGGCCCTTCTTCGCGTCGGCGAACAGCATCGCGGTTCCGGGGCGGGTGTACAGCTCGTTGTCGAT
Source organism: Actinoplanes sp. NPDC049316 (assembly GCF_040677315.1). Lineage (NCBI taxonomy): Bacteria > Bacillati > Actinomycetota > Actinomycetes > Micromonosporales > Micromonosporaceae > Actinoplanes > Actinoplanes sp. NPDC049316. The sequence continues at coordinate 237,760 of NZ_JBFAQM010000003.1, forward strand.
GCCGGCGTAGCCGTGACCCAGCGAGCGTTTGATGACGATCACCGTCCGGGCTTTGTCCACGTCGAGGATCGGCATACCGGAGACCGGGTTGCCCGGGCGCCGGGCCGCCGGGTTGGTCACGTCGTTGGCGCCCACCACCAGCGCCACGTCGGTGCCGGGGAACTCCGGGTTGATCTCGTCGAGATCCTTGAGCTGCTCGTACGGCGCGTCGGCCTCCGCCAGCAGCACGTTCATGTGCCCGGGCATGCGGCCGGCCACCGGGTGGATGCCGTAGCTGACCTGCACCCCGCGCTCGGTCAGCGCGCGGGCCAGGGCCACCGTCTCGTGCTGCGCCTGCGCCGCGGCCAGGCCGTACCCGGGGACGATGACGACCTTGTGGGCGTACGCCAGCTGCAGCCCCGCGTCCTCGGCCGTGATCGACCGGACGGGCGCGCCGGCGCCGACGGCCGCGGCCGGGCCGCTGTCGCCGGTGCCGTACCCGCCCGCGATGATCGCGCCGATCGAGCGGTTCATCGCGTCGGCCATGAGCTTCGTGAGGATCGCGCCGGCCGCGCCGACGAGCGCGCCGGCGATGATCAGCGGGCTGCTCTCCAGCACGAATCCGGCCATGGCGACCGCGGTGCCCGTGCAGGCGTTGAGCAGCGAGATGACCACCGGCATGTCGGCGCCGCCGATGGGCAGGGTGAGCAGGACCCCGGCGACGAGCGCGGCGGCGGCGATGCCGGACAGGCCCAGCGCGCCGGTCCGGCCGGCGACGAAGAACCCGGCGAGCCCGGCGGCGGTGAGCGCGAGGAGGACGGTGGCCCACCTTCCGCCGGGCACGGTGACCGGCCGGCCGGGCACCAGGCCGGCGAGCTTGCCGGAGGCCACCAGCGACCCGCTCAGCGTGACGCCGCCGATGAGCACGTCCAGCACGGTGGTGACCGTGGTCTGCACGCCCGGCGTGGCGGCCTCGTGGCTGCGCTGCACGGCGTCGCCCAGCGCGATCAGCGCGGCCGCTCCGCCACCCACGGCGTTGAACAGGCTGACCAGCTGGGGCATCGCGGTCATCGGCACGCGCCGCGCCGTGACCAGACCGGCGACGGCTCCGGCCGCGGCACCGGCGGTCAGGGCCGCGACGGCCCAGGCGGTCATGCGGTGGTCGTGCACGAGGACCGCACCGGTGGCGATCACGGCTGCGGCCATGCCCGCCGCGGACAACCGGTTGCCGCGCAGGGCGGTGCCGGGGGAGTTCATCAGGTGCAGCCCCAGCACGAAGCAGGTCGCGGCGGCCAGGTAGACCAGGTGGACGACGGTGTCGAAGGTCGTCACGGCTTCACCTCCCGGTGCGGGCGGAACATCGCCAGCATGCGTTCGGTGACCACGTAGCCGCCGGTGACGTTCATGGCGGCGAACGCGGCCGCGATCAGCACCAGCACGTACCCGGTGACGGTGGTGGCCGTGGCGGCGAGCAGCATCACGCCGACGATCACCACGCCGTGGATGGCGTTCGCGCCGGACATCAGCGGGGTGTGCAGGGTGGCCGGCACCTTGCTGATCACCTCGAACCCCACGAGCAGGCTCAGCAGGAAGACGGTGATGTCCGCCATCAGCAGCGGGCTCATGAGGGGACCTCCTCGCTCGTGGCGGCGCGTACCCGCGGGTGCACGACCTCGCCGTCGCGCGCCACGACGACGGCCGCGTGGATCTCGTCCTCCGGGTCGATCGCCACCTCGCCGTCCCGGATCAGGCCGGCCAGCAGCGCGCACAGGTTGCGGGAGTACGCGCTCGACGCCGCCTGCGGCACCCGGGCGGGCAGGTCCGCCGCGCCGATGACGGTGACCCCGCGGGAGCTCACGACGGTGCGGCCGGGCTCGGAGCCCGCCACGTTGCCGCCGAGCGGGCCGGAGGCGGCGTCGACGACCACCGAGCCGGGGCGCAGCGCCTCGAGGGCGGCGGCCGTGACGAGCAGCGGCGGACGGCCGTCGGGGACCTGCGCGGTGGTGATGACGATGTCGAACCCGGCGACCGCCGTGTCCAGCGCCTCCTGCTGCGCCCGCGACTCGTCCTCAGAGAGCCGGCGGGCGTATCCGCCCTCGCCGGTGGCGGCGGGGACGTCCAGGGTCAGCACGGCGGCGCCGGTCGAGGCGATGTCCTCCCGAGCCGCCTCGCGGACGTCGTAGCCGGTGACGGCCGCGCCGAGGCGCCGCGCGGTCGCTATCGCCTGCAGGCCGGCGACCCCCGCGCCGAGGACGAGCACCCGCGCGGGGCGGGCCGTGCCGGCGGCCGTCATGAGCATCGGCAGGTAGGCGTCGTACGCGTCCGCGGCGACCAGCGCGGCCTTGTAACCGGCCACGTTGGCCTGCGAGGTGAGCGCGTCCATGGCCTGGGCCCGGCTGAGCGTACGGGGGAGCAGGTCGAGGCTGACCGCGGTGACGCCCGTCGCGGCCAGTTGCCGGCAGCGCACCGGGTCACGCAGGGGTGCGAGGAGCCCGACGAGCGTCTGGCCGGTGTGCAGCGCGTCGACGTCGTCCGGCGGCGTCACGCACAGCAGGATGTCGCTGTCGGCGTACACCTGCACGCGGCTGGTGACCGTCGCGCCGGCGGCCGCGTACGCCGCGTCCGCGTACCAGGCGCCGGCGCCGGCGCCGCACTCGACGACGACCTCCAGGCCGTCGCGGCGTAACCGGCCGGCGTCCTCCGGGACCAGGGCGACCCGCCGTTCCCCGGGAGCCGTCTCACGGACCACACCGATCGTCGTCATGCGTCCTCTCCGTCCCCTCGCTCGGTCACGTGCCGCGCCGAAGTCACGCCGCGGGAAAAGCCGCCCGGCCGGGTCGACCGCCGTGAGGCCCCGGCCGGACGGCTGCTCGTACCGTCCGATCTAGCGCCGGCGCCGGTCCCGGCGCCGGCCCGCGTCAGATCAGCCAACGGTTGCGCTGCACGAAGGGCAGCTGAGCCCACCAGCGGCCCAGGCCCCAGGTGTGTCCGGCGTACGTCACGGCGGCGACGATCGCGCCGAGGGCGTACATGAAGTGGTAGTCGGTGATGGGGTTGTTGGAGCCGCTGGGCTCGCCCGCGCTGTTGTGCTGCGCCAGCGGGAACTCGGCGAACCACATGAACGCCATCATCAGGGTCGCGGCGCCGGCGGCGATGCGCATGCCGATGCCGAGGATGAGAGCCAGCCCGATGCCGAGCATGCCGAGCATGAACAGCCAGTCCGCCCAGGTGTCGCCGGCCATCGAGTTGAACGTGCCCTGGAACGGGCCGAGGTCCACCGAGGACAGGAAGCCCTTGGTGGGGGAGCCGCCGTTGATCCAGGCACGCGCGGACGGGGTCGCGTAGTTCCATCCGAACGTCTTGTCGAGGAACGCCCACAGGAAGACGAACCCGAGGGAGATGCGGAACACGGCCAGCGCCCTGGCGGCCGTCTTGGTGAGCATGTGACCGGGGGCCTCGACGTTCTCGAGGTGGTGAGCCGCCGCTCCGCGGCCGATGGTCGTCATGGTGTCCTCCTCATTCGATGTCCTGATCTGACGATGCACCGCTCGCCGGGCGGGCACCCGGGCCTGACCGCCCGACCCTGGCGGGACTTAGGTCCCGATCGATGAGGCGGCATCCGTGACAGGACGTTCGCCTCGTGTGTGCCGGGACCGGCGGCCTGACGATGGACAGACGACAGACGAGTGGGAGGAGGACGCCGATGCGTGCTCTCAGACTGCTGGAATGGAAGAAGCCCGCCGAGCTGGTGGAGGTGCCGCGGCCCGTGCCGGGTCCCGGCCAGGTCGTCATCAAGGTCGGCGGCGCCGGGGCGTGCCACTCGGACCTGCACCTCATGCAGGACTTCCCGGTGGGGCAGGTGCCGTGGCAGCCGCCCTTCACCCTCGGGCACCAGAACGCGGGGTGGGTGCACGCGACCGGCCCCGGCGTGACTGGGCTGGCCGAGGGGACGCCGGTCGCCGTGTCCGGCGTGTGGGGCTGCGGCGACTGCGAACGGTGCCGGCTCGGCAACGACGCCGCCTGCGACCATCTGACGGCGGCGCACGCCCCCGCCGGTGGCTGCGGCCTCGGCAAGGACGGGGGCATGGCGGAGTACATGCTGGTGCCCGACGCCCGCTACCTTCTGCCGTTGCCGGCCGGGCTGGACCCGCTGGATGCGGCGACGCTGACGGACGCCGCGCTCACGCCGTACCACGCGATCCGCCGGTCCTGGCCGAAACTGACCCCGGGCAGCACCGCGCTGGCCATCGGTGTCGGCGGCCCCGGGCACCTGGCGGTCCCGATCCTCAAGGCGACCACAGCGGCGCGGGTCATCGCCGTGGACGTGCGCAAGGACGCGCTGGATCTGGCGCAGGAGCACGGCGCCGACGTCGTGGTGTCCGCAGAGGACGACCCTGCCGCGGCCGTCCGCGAGGCGACCGGCGGCCACGGCGCGGACGTGGTGCTCGACTTCATCGGCAGTGACGACAGCCTCGCGCTCGCGGCGGGCAGCGTCCGCAGCATGGGTGACCTCACGGTCGCCGGGATGGCGGGCTGCGCCGCGCCGCTGACGTTGCCCTCGGTGCCGTACGAGATCAGCGTCCAGACCACGTACCGGGGCACGCGGCCGGAGCTCGCCGAGGTCCTCGACCTGGCGGCCCGCGGGCTGATCACCCCGCACATCTGCCGGTTCGGCCTGTCGGAGGCGGTCACCGCGTACGACGAGATGCAGGCCGGCGAGCTGCAGGGAGTCGCCGTCATCGTGCCGTGAGCGCACCCCGCAGGGGCCCCGCGCGGGGCCCCTGCGGTTCAGCCCGCCGCCGCCGGGAATCGCTCCGGCCCCCGCGCGGCCATCTCCTCGTAGACCTGCCAGTGCCGGTCCACCTCCTCCTGAGCCAGCACGGCCAGCCGCTCGGCCTCCACCGGATCGATCCGCTCGAGCTGCCGGAACCGCAGCTCCCGCTCGGTGTACGCGCTCAGCGGCAGCCGGGGCCGCGGCGAGTCCAGCAGGAACGGGTTCTCGCCGGCCGCCCGCAGCATCGGGTCGTAGCGCATGAGCGGCCAGTAGCCCGACGCCACGGCGCGGTGCTGCTGATCCATGCCTTTGCGCATGTCGATGCCGTGGGCGATGCAGTGCGCGTACGCGATCACCAGCGACGGCCCGGGATAGGCCTCCGCCTCGCGCAGCGCCCGCAGGGTCTGCTGCGGGTCGGCGCCCATGGCCACGCGCGCCACGTAGACGTTGCCGTACGCGATCGCCTGCAGCGCCAGATCCTTCTTCGGCGTCCGTTTGCCGCCGGCGGCGAACTTGGCGACCGCCGACAGCGGGGTGGCCTTGGACATCTGCCCGCCGGTGTTGGAGTACACCTCCGTGTCCATCACCAGCACGTTGACGTCGCGCCCACTGGCCAGCACGTGGTCGAGGCCGCCGGCGCCGATGTCGTACGCCCAGCCGTCCCCGCCCACGATCCACACGCTGCGCCGCACGAGGTGGTCCAGCACGCTGCGCAGATCGGCCACGGCGGGATCGGCCGGGTCCAGGCCGGCGAGCCGGTCCTGCACCTCGGCGAGCCGGGCCCGTTGCGCGGCGAACTCCGACTCGCGCCGCTGCGGGGCGTTCAGGACGGCGTCGACCAGGCCGGGACCGATCCGGTCGCGCAGTTCGGTGAGCCGGGTGGCGGCGAGGCCGTGGTGCAGGTCGGCGGCGAGGCGGAAGCCCAGCCCGAACTCGGCGTTGTCCTCGAACAGCGAGTTCGACCACGCCGGGCCGCGCCCCTCGCGGTTGCGCGTCCACGGCGTCGTGGGCAGGTTGCCGCCGTAGATGGAGGAGCAGCCCGTGGCGTTGGCGATCTGCAGCCGGTCGCCGAACAGCTGGGACAGCAGCTTCAGGTACGGCGTCTCGCCGCAGCCGGCGCAGGCCAGCGAGAACTCGAACAGCGGCTGCAGGAACTGGGCGCCGCGTACGGTCTCGAAGTCCACCCGCGAGCGGTCGGCCATCGGCAGCGTCTCGAAGAACGCGATGTCCTCGCGCCCGTGCCGCAGCTCCGGCTCCCGGGGCCGCAGGTTGATGGCCCGGTGCTCCGGGTCGTCCGGGGCGGCCACCGGGCACGCCTCGACGCACAGCCCGCAGCCCGTGCAGTCCTCGAGGTAGACCTGCAGGGTGAACTGCGCGTCCGGCACCCCGCGCGCGTTGAGCGGCGCGGAGGCGAAGCCGTCGGGCGCACCGGCCAGCTCCTTGAGGTCGTAGAACGTGGAGCGGATGACGCTGTGCGGGCAGACGATGCTGCAGGTGCCGCACTGGATGCACAGGTCCGGGTCCCAGACCGCCACGAGGTCGGAGACGTTGCGCTTCTCGTACGCGGTCGTCCCGCCCGGGTACGTGCCGTCCGGCGGCAGCGCGCTCACCGGCAGCCGGTCGCCGTGCCCCTCCATCATCGCCGCGGTGACCGTCCGGACGAACGGGGGCGCGTCGGCCGGCACCACCGGCGGCCGGTCGCGGGTGGCGGTCACCGAGCCGGGTACGGGCACCTCGTGCAGGGCCGCCAGCGCGCGGTCCACGGCGGCGTGGTTGCGCTCGACCACTTCCGTGCCGCGCCGCTCGTACGTCTTCGTGATGCTCTGTTTGATGCGCTCGATCGCCGTCTCGCGGGGCAGCACGCCGGAGATCGCGAAGAAGCAGGTCTGCAGGACCGTGTTGGTCCGCCCGGGCAGACCGGCCTCGGTGGCGACCCGGTCGGCGTCGACGGCGTACACGCGCAGCCGCTTGCCGATGATCTGTTCCTGCACCGGCCGCGACAGCGAGTCCCACACCTCCCGCGCCGTGCCGGAGGTGTTGAGCAGCAGGGTCGCGCCGTCGGCCGCCGGGGCTAGCACGTCGGCGCGGTCCAGCAGTCCCATGTGGTGGCAGCCGACGAAGCCGGCACGGGTCACCAGGTACGGCGCCTGGATCGGCGCCGGACCGAACCGCAGGTGGGACACGGTCATGGAGCCGGACTTCTTCGAGTCGTACACGAAGTAGCCCTGGGCGTGGGTGTGCGGGTCGGCGCCGAGAATCTTGATCGTGTTCTTGTTGGCGCCCACCGTGCCGTCCGAGCCGAGCCCGAAGAACACCGCCGACACCGTGCCGGGGGGCTCGATCTCGAGCTGCTCGTACGGCAGGCTCGTGCCGCCGACGTCGTCGATGATGCCCACCGTGAACCGCCGCCGCGGCTCCTCGCGGGCCAGCTCGGCGAAGATTCCGGCCACCATGCCGGGCGTGAACTCCTTGGAGCCCAGCCCGTAGCGGCCGCCGATGACCGTGGGCAGCCGGCCGGGACCGTGTTCGGCCAGCGCGGCGATCACGTCGAGGAACAGCGGTTCGCCCTGCGACCCCGGTTCCTTCGTCCGGTCGAGCACCGCGATCCGGCGCGCCGTCGGGGGCAGCGCGGCGGCCACCTCGGCGGCCGGGAAGGGTCGGAACAGACGTACCTGGACCACGCCGACGCGTTCGCCGCGGGCAGCCAGGTGCAGCGCCGTCTCCGCAGCGGTCTGCGCGCCGGAGCCCATGACGACCAGCACCCGCTCGGCTCGCGGATCGCCGTGGTAGTCCACGATGCCGTACCGGCGCCCGGTGCGGCGGGCCAGCGCGTCCATCGCCTCCTGCACCGCGTCCGGCACCCGCGCGTAGTACGGGTTCACCGTCTCGCGGCCCTGGAAGTAGACGTCCGGGTTCTGGGCGGTGCCGCGGATGAACGGGCGCTCCGGCGACAGCGAACGGCCGCGGTGGGCGCGGACGAGTCCGGCCGGGACGAGCGCGCGCAGGTCGTCGTCGCCGAGCAGCTCGACGGTGTTGAGCTCGTGCGAGGTCCGGAAGCCGTCGAAGAAGTGCACGAAGGGCACCCGCGTGCGCAGCGTGGCGGCCTGGGCGACCAGCGCGAGATCGTGGGCCTCCTGGACCGACGCGGAGGCCAGCAGCGCGAATCCGGTGGCGCGGACGGCCATCACGTCGGAGTGGTCGCCGAAGATGGACAGGCCCTGCGCGGCGAGGGACCGGGCCGCCACGTGCAGCACCGCGGGGCTCAGCTCGCCGGCGATCTTGTACATGTTCGGGATCATCAGGAGCAGGCCCTGCGAAGCGGTGAAGGTGGTGGTGAGCGCGCCGCTCTGCAGCGCGCCGTGCAGGGCCCCGGCCGCGCCGCCCTCGCTCTGCATCTCCACCACCGTCGGCACCGAGCCCCAGATGTTCGGCCGCCGCGCGGTCGACCACTCGTCGGCGAGCTCGGCCATCGCCGAGGACGGCGTGATCGGGTAGATGCAGCACACCTCGTTGAGCCGGTACGCGACCGACACCGCGGCCTCGTTGCCGTCAATGGTCGTGCGCGTCATGGGAGGACCTCCGGGATCATCTCGATGGCGTGCACCGGGCACTGCTCGAAGCAGGTGGCGCAGCCGGTGCACCGGCTGTCGTCGATGCGGTAGCCCAGGCCCGGGCCCAGCTTCACGATCGCCTGCTCCGGGCACGCGCCGAGGCACCCGTCGCACTCGAAGCACGTCCCGCAGGACAGGCAGCGGCCGGCCTCGTACCGGGCCGCCGTGGCGTCCAGCCCGCCGACGACCTCGCTGAAGTCGGCGATGCGCGTGGTGACGTCGCGCTCCGGCTGGGCGCGGCGCCCGGTGTCGCCGAAGTACCAGGGATGCAGCAGGTCGAAGGAGGCCACGGCCGGTGCGGCCGGCTGGTCCTCCAGGGCGCCGCGCAGGTACGCGTCGATGTGCTGCGCCGCCTGGCGGCCGTGGCCGACGCCCACGGTGACGGTGCGCTCGGCGGGCACCATGTCGCCGCCGGCGAAGACGCCCGGGCAACCGGTCATCAGCCCCGGGGTCACCACCACGGTGCCGTCGGCGGCGAACTCGACCCCGGGCACGTCGCGCAGGAACGCGGTGTCGCACCGCTGGCCGAGCGCCAGGATGACCGTGTCGGCCTCCAGGGTCTCGGTGCGGCCCGTCGGCACCGGGCGGCCGTCCTCGTCGAGCTCCATCACCTCGACGGTGAGCTCGCCGGCGTCGAACGCCTGGATCGTGCGCAGCCAGTTGATCGTGATGCCCTCGCGCTCGGCCTCGTCCGCCTCCTCCGGGTGCGCGGGCATCTGGCCGCGGGTCCGCCGGTAGACGATGAGGGCCTCGTCCGCGCCGAGCCGCTTGGCGACGCGTGCGGCGTCCATGGCGGTGTTGCCACCGCCGTACACGGCCACCCGGCGGCCGATGACCGGTCGCTCGCCGGAGGCCACGCTGCGCAGGAACCCGACCGCGTCGACGATGCGCCCGGCCTCGCGGGCGGGGATGTCGACGCGCTTGGACAGGTGGGCGCCGACCGCGACGAACACCGCGTCGAAGCGACCGGCGGCCCGTTCGGCGGCCAGGTCGTGCACCGGCCGGCCACTGCGGATCCGGACGCCGAGCGCCTCGATCCGGGCGATCTCGGCGGCGAGGACGTCGCGGGGCAGGCGGTAGGCGGGGATGCCGTACCGCATCATGCCGCCCGGCTCCGGGCCGGCGTCGTGGATCTCGACCTCGTGCCCCAGCCGGGCCAGGTGGTACGCGGCCGACAGCCCGCTCGGGCCCGCCCCGATCACCAGCACGCGCCGGCCGGTGGGCGCCGGCGGCGGGTCGAACGCCCAGCCCTGCTCGATCGCGAGGTCGCCGAGGAAGCGTTCCACCCCGTGGATCGACACGGCGGAGTCCAGATTGGCGCGGTTGCACGCGCTCTCACAGGGGTGGTAACAGACCCGGCCGTGCACCGCGGGCAACGGGTTGGCGGCCACCAGCAGGCGCCAGGCGCGCTCGTGGTCCCCGGCGCGGGCCGCGGCCAGCCACCCCTGGACGTTCTCGCCCGCGGGGCAGCCGGCGTCGCAGGGCGCGGTCAGGTTGCGATAGACCGGCTTGCGGTCGCGGACCGGGCCGCTGCGGGCACGGTCGTGCACAAGGTCGGGAAGCGGTGTCAGGTCGCGCGGCCTCGGAGTCATTCCGGTCTCCTCCCGGGCGGTTACCGCGAGCGTGCGCGGCCGCGGCGGCGAACCTAAGGGGCGATGGTCCCGACCCGGCCGGGCAAGCGGTCACCGGGTCGTGCCGCGGGCCCAACACCCCCGGGCCGCGGGTCGTTCGGCCCTGCCCCCGCCGCCGCGCCCGCGACAGGCTGGAGGCGTCACCAAGGCTGGAGGCTGACCATGACCTACCGCATCGCGATCAACGGCTTCGGCCGCATCGGCCGTAACTACCTGCGCGCCCTGACGGACAAGAAGCTCGCCAACGCGGGCCTTCAGGTCGTCGCGATCAACGACCTCTACGACTCGGCCATGCTCGCCCACCTGCTCGAGTACGACTCCACGTTCGGCCGCCTCGACGCCCAGATCAGCTACGACGACGAGGCCCTCACCGTGGGCTGGCACCGGATCCCGACGTTCTCCGAACGGATCCCGGACGCGCTGCCGTGGGGTGACCTGGGCGTGGACCTGGTCATCGAATCGACGGGCAAGCTGCGCAAGCGCGAGGACGCGGCGCTGCACCTCAAGGCGGGCGCCGGCCGGGTGCTGATCTCCGCGCCGGGCAAGAACGTCGACGCGACCCTGGTGCCCGGGGTCAACGCGCACTCCTACGATCCCGACCTGCACATGGTCGTCTCCGTCGCGTCGTGCACCACGAACTGTGTGGCGCCGCTGCTCAAGGTGCTGCACGAGGCGTTCACCGTCGAGGCGGGCTACCTGACGACGGTGCACGCGTACACGAACGACCAGAACGTCCTCGACGCGCCGCACAAGGACCCGCGCCGGGCCCGGGCCGCCGGGGTCAACATCATCCCGACCAGCACCGGCGCCGCCAAGGCGGTCGGCGTGGTCCTGCCCGAGCTCGCGGGCCGGCTCGACGGCGTCGCCCTGCGCGTGCCGGTCGTCGACGGCTCCATCAGCGACCTCACGCTGCAGTTCGCCACCGAGGTCGGCGCGGAGCAGATCAACGCCGCCGTCGCGGAGGCCGCCGGTGGCCCGCTGCACGGGATCATCCGCTACACCGAGGCGCCGATCGTCTCCAGCGACATCGTGGGCGACCCCGCCTCCTGCGTCTTCGACGCGAAACTGACCCAGGCGAGCGGGCGCCTCGCCAAGGTGTTCGGCTGGTACGACAACGAGTGGGGTTACACCAACCGGCTCGTCGACCTCACCCAGCAGATGGCCACCCGGAGGTGACGTCATGCGCGCCAAGGACATCATGAGCAGCCCGGTCCACGTGATCTGGCAGAACGCGCCGGTGGAGAGCGCCGCGGAGCTGATGGCCGCCAAGGCGGTGACGGCCCTGCCGGTGGTCGACGCGGACGGGCTGCTCGTCGGCATGGTGAGCGAGAGCGACCTGCTGTGGCACCGGGTCCCGTCCGACCCCACCGCGCATCTGGCCCGGCACCTGGACACCGACCCGTCGCGCCGTCCCGGCATGGTGGTCGAGGTCATGTCCCCGTTCCCGCTCACCACGACGCCGGACGCGGACGTCGCCGAGGTCGCCGACACGATGCTGCAGCACGACGTCCGCAGCATGCCGGTCCTCGAGGGCCGGGACGTGGTCGGGGTCATCAGCCGCCGCGACATCCTGCGTGCCATGGTGCGCAGCGACGAGGTGCTGGCCAAGGAGGTCCAGCACCGCCTCGACGAGTACGCCGACGGCCAGCACCGCTGGACCGCGGTCGTGGAGGGCGGCGTGGCCACGGTGGAGGGCCGGTTCGCCAACGACACCGAACGCGCGGTCGTCGAGGTCCTGGCGCGTACGGTGCCCGGCGTGGCCGCGGCGAGCGTCAAGGTCGTGACGTCGTAGCGCCGGCCCGCGAGGGGCTGCCCCGGCCGGACCGGGGCAGCCCCTTCGTCAGCCGCACTCGCGGGCGCGCAGCGTACGCAGGGTCGCGTCGGGCTCGGCGCCGACCGGGGCGAGCCGCAGCTTCACATCCACCGCCAGAACCCCGTCCGGGCCGGCGAAGACCGGGTTGAGGTCCAGCTCGGCCACCTCCGGATGGTTCTCCGCGAGCCGGCCCAGCCGCAGCAGCAGATCCTCCACCGCGGCGGTGTTCACCGGCGGCGCCCCGCGGTAGCCGGTCAGCAGGGGAGCGGCGCGCAGATCCCGCCACATCCGGGCGGCGTCCAGATCGGTCATCGGGACCAGCCGCAGCGAGCGGTCGCCGAGCAGATCGGTCTGCACCCCGCCGAGGCCGAGCAGCACCACCGACCCGAAGAGCGGGTCGTGCGCGATACCCGTGACCAGCTCCACCGGGGCCCGTACCTGGCGTTGCACGACGGCTCCCGTGCCCGGCGCGCCGGCCGCCGTGACCGCGTCGAACGCGGCGCGGACCGCGGCCGCCCCGGTCAGGCCCAGGCGTACGCCGCCGGTGTCGCTCTTGTGGACCAGGGCGGGATCCGCCGACTTGACCACGACCGGGAAGCCGACACGCTCGGCGGCGGCCACCGCGTCCGGACCGGTCGTCACGTGCTCGGCGGGCAGGACCGGGATCCCGTAGCGCTGCAGCAGCGCGGTGGCCCGCTGGTAGGTGAGCCAGCCGGCGCCGTCGGCGAGCGTGTGCTGGATCAGCATGCGGGCGCCCTCGGCGTCCACGCCGGGCAGCACCGGGCGGGTGCCCAGCGGCTGGCGTCGCCAGGCGGCGTACGAGGCGGCGTGCGCGAGCGCGGTGACCGCCTGCTCCGGCAGGTCGAAGACGGGCGCGCCGCGCTCGCCGAGGGACGGGCCCGCGGTGCCCCGGCCGACCAGGACGGCGGCGACGGGCATGCCGGGCCGGTCGTCGACGACGGCGCCCAGCGCCGACAGGATGGCGGCCGGCGCGTTCGCCCGCGTGCCGACGACCACGAGCAGCAGGGCGTCCACCTCACCGCTGTCGGCCATGACCGCCGCCACGTCCGCGAACGTCGCCGGCGAGGCGCCGGCACCCAGATCCACGGGATTGGCGGCGCCGGCGCACACCGCGGACACCGAGACGATGTCCCGGCGCAGCCGCTCGCTGAAGGGCTGTACCTGCAGCCCGCCACCCTCGGCGGCGTCGGCCGCCAGCACGTTGAGGCCGCCCGCGTTGCCGAGAATCCCCAGGCGGTGCCCGGCCGGCAGCGGCTGGCCGCTGAGCATGCGGGCGGCGTCGAGCAGCTCGCCGAGGGTGCCGGTGCGGATCACGCCGGCCTGCGCGAAGAGCGCGTCGACCGTCGCCGCCGGCGCCGCGGCCGCCGCGGTGTGCGACAACCCGGCGCGCTGCCCGGCGTCGGACCGCCCGCTCTTGATGGCCAGCACGGGTTTGCGCCGCGACAGGGCGCGCACCGTACGGGCGAACTTGCGCGGATTGCCGAACGACTCCAGGTAGAGCACCACCGCCCGGGTCGCCGGATCGTCGTACCAGTACGCGATCAGGTCGTTGCCGCTGACGTCCGCCTTGTTGCCCAGCGAGACGAAGGACGACACGCCGCACCCGGTCTGGATGGCGTTGTCCAGCAGGGCGATCCCGACTGCCCCGGACTGCGCGGCGATCGCCAGGCCGCCGGCCGGCGGGGGAGCGGGCGCGAAGCAGGCGTTGAGGCGTACGGCCGGGTCGGTGTTCAGGATGCCCAGGCAGTTCGGGCCGACCAGCCGCATGCCGTGCGCCCGGGCGATCTGCAGGATCTCCTGCTGGCGCCGCCGCCCGGCGGGCCCGTCCTCGCCGAAACCGGAGCTCAGCACGACCACGCCGCGCGCCCCGGCGGCCGCGGCGTCGCCCATGACGGCCGGCACGTCCTCCGCCGGTACGGCGATCACCACGAGGTCGACCGGCCGGGTCAGCTCCCGCAGCGAGCGGGCGCCCGGTACGCCGTCCACGGCCGCGCCGGCGCAGTTGATCGCGTACACGCGCCCGGGGAAGCCGTACTCCCGCAGCGCGCGCAGCGTCTCGTGGCCGACGCCACCGCGGGTGTGCCCGGCGCCCACCACGGCCACGGAGCGGGGGGTGAGCAGGGCCCGCAGGGACGCCCGTTCGGCGGTCCGGTCCCGCGCGTCGATGATCGGCTCGGCGGCCTCGTCGTCGCCGGTGTCCACGCCGATGTCCACGATCCCGCGGTCGAACCGGGTCCAGGCGTGGGCGCTCAGGTCCCGCGCGACCTGCAGCATGCCGAGGTTGCCGGGGAGCACCTCGCCGGTGAGCTCGGTGACACCGAGCGGCCGGGCGCGGGCGGCCATGTGTTCCAGCAGCAGCGTCCCGATGCCCCGGCCGTGCTGGCCGTCGGCGACGAAGAGGGCGAACTCGGCGCGCGGCGCGGTGTCGTCCGCGCGCTCGCACGACGCCACGCCCACGATCCGCCCCGCCTCGGTGGCGACGACGGCCACGTGCCGCGCGTCGTCCGGGCGGCACAGCCGGTCGATCTCGGCGCTGATCGTCGCGGGGCTCGGCAGGGCGAAGAAGCGGAGCCGCAGGTTCTCCTCGGAGGCGGCGGCGAACAGCCTCGACAGCGCCGGCCGGTCGCCGACGGCGACCGGCCGGATGGTGACGATCCCGCCGTCCGAGGTGAGCGCGTCGGCTTCGGGCGCGGCCGGGACCGGGGCGGTCACGGCGTCCGCTTTTCCGGGCTGCGCACGATGTGGACGGGGCAGTCGGCGTGGTGCAGCAGCTGCGTGGTCGTGGAGCCGAGGAACGTGCCGGCGACGACACCGTGGCCGTGCGTGCCGACGACGACGAGCTGGGCGCCGTGCGACACCCCCACGAGGACCGCGGCGGCGCTGTCGTGCGACAGCATCGTCTCGACCGCGACGTCGGGGTACTTCGCCTGCCAGGGCGCCACGAGCTCGTTCAGGCGGGCGCGTTCCGCGGCGTCGGCCTCGGGCGTCACCACGTCGGTGGCGGGCACGGTGCTGGCCAGCCACAGCGGTACGGGTGGCAGGAAGGAACGGACGACGGCCAGCGCGCTGCCCCGGCTCGAGGCGGCCTCGAAGGCGGCGCCCAGGACGTGCTCGGCGGCGGGGGAGTCGTCGACGCCGGCCGCGACGGGGCCGTCGATGACGTCGCCGCGGCCGCGCACGACCACGACGGGGCAGGCGGCGTGGGTGGCCACCCGCTGGCTCACCGAGCCGAGCAGCAGGCTGGCGAAGCCGCCGCGGCCGCGGCTGCCCAGCACCATGAGCTCGGCGCCCTCGGCGGCGGCGAGCAGGCGTGCGGCCGCGTGCCCGATGAGCGCGTCGGTCTCGATCCGTACGGCGGGAGCCACCTCGTGCGCCTGGTCGACACCCTTGGCGGTGATCGCCTCCGCCATCCGGCGTGCCGCGTCGACGTACTGGTTGCTGTAGTCGAAGCGGGCCTCCCGCCACTCCCAGTCGTACACGTACGTGATGCGCAGCAGCACCCCTCGGCGTTCGGCCTCGCGTGCCGCCCACTGCACCGCGGCCTTGCCGTGCGCGGTCCCGTCTGTCGCCACGATGATCGCCCTCGTCGTCATGGTTCCTCCCCTCGTCCCTCCCCCGATCATCGGCCGGGGCCGATGGGCCGGGCAGGGCAGAAGGTCCCGAACCCGCGGGCCGGCCCGGGCGGCCGGCGGCGGAACGGGACCAACGGCCCTGGAGTCCGTACCGGCGCCGGAGCACGATGAAAGAGAACCCACCGGTACCGGGGTGAAAGCCTCGGGTGGCGGAGGTGATGACGAGACCACGGCTGCGAGTCCGCCGATGGCAGTCGTCTTTCCCGCCGCAGGGCTCGAGGAGCGCCCGCCGGTGGGTCCGCCGTGTCCGGCACCCCGCGCCGGGTCAGCGCCACGGCGCCCCGTCGCCGCCGCGGCGGAACGCGGCCCGCACGTCGTCGCGTACGGCGCGCAGGGCGGGACTGAGCACCGCTTCCGGGGCGACCGGGTCGTCGAGCCGCAGCGCCTCCGCGGGCAGCGACCGCACGTCGGCCGCGCAGCGCTCCCGGGCCCGCTGGACCTGGGACGCCTCGTCACCCGTCAGCGTCGGCACGCCGTTGCGCATGACCGGCACGAGCAGCGGCGTACGCCCGTCCGGCGCGGCCTCCGCGCGCAGCCCCAGCACGTCCGTGGCGGCGCAGGTGCCGTCGCGGAACACCTGCTTCGCCCCCGGCAGGGTGGCCTTGCCCGGCGACTGCTTCGCCACCGGCCGCGAGTCGAACGCGACGAGCTTGTAGACGCTGTCGAGGGACGGCGCGTCCCAGGAGACGCCGAGACGGGTGCCCACGCCGTACGCGTCGATCGGCGCGTCCGCCCGCACGAGCGCGGCGATGCGGTCCTCGTCGAGCCCGCCGCTGACCACGATCCGCACCCGGCTGAGCCCGCCGGCGTCGAGGATGCGCCGGGCCCGCGCGGACAGGGCGGCCAGGTCGCCGGAGTCGAGCCGGACGGCGGCCGGGCGGTCCGGGCACGTCTGGCGGATCACCGCCATCGCGGCGTACAGGCCGCCGATCGTGTCGTAGGTGTCCACCAGCAGTGTCGGCGCCTGCGGATGGTCCAGGGCGAAGGCCCGGAACGCCGACTGCTCGTCGGGGAAGGCCTGCACGAACGAGTGCGCCATCGTGCCGGCCGGTCGCAGCCCGTAGCGCCGCGCGGCGGCCACGTTGCTGGTGGCGTCGAAGCCGCCGATCGCGGTCGCCCGGGTCACGCCGTCGGCCGCCGCGAGCCCCGGGGCCCGGCGCATCGTGAAGTCGATCAGCTGTGCCCCGCCGGCGGCGAGCCGGCACCGCGCGGCCTTGGCCGCGACCGAGGTCTGGAACGTCACGACGGACAGCAGGGCGGTCTCCACGAGCTGGGCCTCGGCCGCCGGGGCAGTCACCTCGAGCAGCGGCTCGCCGGCCAGCACGACCCGGCCCTCCGGGACCGCCCAGACGTCGCCGGTGAAGCGCACGCCGCGCAGCAGGTCCGCGCCGGCCGGGTCCAGCTCCGCCACATCGCGCAGGTAGGCCACCTCGTCGTCGTCCATGCGGAAGCCCTGGAGAAAAGCCAGCGCGTCGGCCAGCCCGGCGGCCACCAGGAAGCCCCGCCGGTCCGGCAGGGCGCGCGCGTACAGGCTGAACGTCGCCGGGCCGGTCATGCCCCGGCGCAGGTACGAGGCGGCCATGCGGGCCTCGTACAGATCCAGGTCCAGTCCGTTCACGGCGTCAGTCCACACTGCCCACGATCGCGGCGTCGGAGTTGTCCCAGGGCACGGCCTCGCTCAGGTACGAGCCGTCGCGATCGGTCCCGGTCGCCTCGACGTGGATCGTCCCGGTGGTCACGGCCGCCGGCGCCCGGAACGCGAACCGGTACGTACGGCTGCCCTGGTCCGGAGGCGGTCGCAGCGTCACGCGGAACGAGGTCGGGTCCACCGTGACCGGTGGCCAGCTCGTTCCCGCCCGCTCGAGTCCGGCGGACGGGCGGAACCACATCGTCAGGTGCGCCGGCCGGTAGCCCCAGCCGTGCGTGACCGTCACGGCGAGGGTGCCGTACCGGTAACCGGAGACGGCCGGGCCGAGGGTCAGATCACCGGCGTGCACCGTGGTCTGCGTGACCGACGGGTTGGGTGTCATGACGGTGGGCCCGCTGACCTGGCGGAAGGTGCCGTGCCGGAGGGCGTACCCCCGGATCTGCCACTTCTGCGGCGTCTGGTCGTCGCAGCACCGCTGGAAGTCGCCGACGCGCGCGCGGACCACGCCGTTCACGACGGTGGTGCCGTCGTCGCTGATGTCGCGGAGCTCGCCGGTGGTCGCCACCACCTGCCCGAGCGTCACGATGTGGCCGGCGGCGTCCCGGTCGAACGCGACGAGCTGCTTGCTGCCGCCCTCGATGAAGCATCCGATCCCGGCGACGGTCTCGTCGGCGCCGTCACGGTCGACGTCGCCGTACGTCACGCCGAGCAGCACCAGCTCCCTGCCGTCTGGTGGTTCGTTGTAGGCCCCGATCCGTTCAGGCAGGTTCACCATGCCGTCGTGGAAGTGCTGCTTGCCGGAGGGTCCTCGGACGTTGTCGGCCGGCCACGGCGGGATGTCCAGGACGGAGTTGCCGAGCTCGCGCGCGCTGATCCGGCCGTTCGGCGCGCCCGGCGGCGTGCTGGTGCCCGGGCCGGAGGGCGACGGGGAGGCGCCCGCCGGTGGGGTGGCCGAGGTGGTGGCCGGCGCGGGTACGCCGGGCTGGGCGGACGGCCCGGTGTCGTGCCGCAGCAGCAGGTAGAGCCCGACCGGCAGGACCAGGACGAGGGTGGCGACCGCCGCGATGAGGGCGACCTGCCAGGGCCGGCGGCGCCGCGGGCCGGGCTCCGCGGCCGACGGGAACTGCACCGTCGGTTGGTCGGACATCGTCCACCTCCAGCATCAGGGCGGCCGATGACCTCACTTCGACTGTGCGCGCGCATCCCGGGCGCTGCCAGGGCCGATGGTCGCATCCGGCGGCCCGGGCGGCCCCGCCTGCGCGCCGCCGAGCCGCGTCAGCTCCTCGGCGAGGTACGCGCCCAGCACCGGCAGATCCGGGCAGGTCTGCGGATCCGCCACCGCGGTGACGGCGAGCGTGCCGGCGTACGAGATCGCCTGGAACGCCACGGTCACGTTGGTCTCGCCGCCCACGACCAGCGGGATCAGCCGGCGGATCGTGGCGCCGCCGAACCGCAGCGGCCGCTCGGGCCCGCGCACGAAGCTGACCAGGGTGTGCAGCCGCCGCTGCCGGCGCATGTACCAGGCGTAGCCGCCGAGCCGGGCGATGAGGCGGAACGGCCGGCCGGCCACGGCGATGGGCGCGAGCCCCGCTGCCAGGGCACGACGCCGGCGCACCGCCTCCGCCACCGCGTGCAGCCGGTCACCGACGGGCCCGTCCGCCGCGACCGTGATCAGCATCGGGCTGGCCACGGTGCCGGGCGAGCCGGGGCCGTCGTGGTCGCCGGCCACCGGGACCGCCATGACCACCGATCCGACGCTCTCGCCGCGCCGGGCGAGGACCCGGTGCAGCGTGCTGGCCACCGCCACCAGCAGAGCGGCGTGCACGGTGGCGCCGTGCCGGTGCGCGGTCGCCCGCAGGCCGGGCACGCCGGCGGTGACCACGGCGGCGCGGCGGTGCGGACCGGTGCGCCCGGTCAGGGAACAGGGCTCCGCGCGTTCCGGCGCCAGCCCACCGGCTGCGACCGTCGCCAGCACCAGCCGGCGCAGCCGCGCGATGCGGCGCATGGGCGGCGACGGCCGGGGCGGTGCCGCCGGGGGCGGCGGCGCGGGCCGCGGATCCTCGCCGGCGGCGAGCCGGTCGGCGAGCCGGCCGAGGATGGTCATCCCGTTGATGCCGTCCGCGACGACGTGGTGGACGACGATGATCAGGGCGCTGCCCCCGCCGGCCAGCCCGTCGACGATCGCGGCCCGCCACAACGGACGGTCCCGTGGCAGCCGGCGCAGCAAGACCTCCATGGCCAGCGCTGTTAGGGCCGGCTCGTCCCCGGGTGGGGGACAGTGCCGCAGCTCCAGGTGGCGGGCGACGTCGAAGGACTGGTCGTCCTGCCACACCGGACGCCGCAGCGGTCCGCGCGCGGTGATGTGCTGCCCCAGCCGGGTACGCGGCACCCGCTCGGCGAGCAACCGGGCGGCGAGCGCGGGGTCGATGCGCCGGTCCAGCTCCAGCACGGCCGCGAACTGCACGGGCACGGCGCCGGTGTCCATGGCCAGGAAGGCCAGGTCGGCGTCGTTGACGGGCTCGGCGTTCACGGCCATGGCGTCAGTCTCGCGGCGGGCCGGGCGCCGGGGTCAGGGCCACCGGACCCGGCGGGGCGTGCCGGGCAGCAGGGCACAGAGGCGGCGCGAACCTGCCGAAAGACCCGTATCACACGGTCCACCGGCCGTGCCGCCGTCACGCGGCACGAGCCTACGGTCCGGATATGCACAGCGTCGTGTCGTCGAAGCGAGACCTACCCGTGGTGGTCGGCATCGACGGGTCGCGCTCCCATCCGGAGACCGTCGATCTGGCCGCCGACCAGGCAGCCCGCCTGCGCGCGCCGTTGCTGATCGTGCACGTCTGGCCCGGCCACTACTCCGGCGCGTTCCGGATCCGTGGCGCGATCCCGACGCAGGACGACGGGAAGCACCTGCTGGACCTCGCGGCACGCCGGGCGCAGCTGCGGATACCGGATCTGGACGTGAGCACGGAACTGGCCGACGGCAGCGCCGCGCAGGTGCTGGTCGAGCGTTCCGAACATGCCCGGCTGCTCGTGGTCGGGCACCGCGACGTCATCCTCACCCGGCCCAGCTGGGGTTCCACCACCGCGTACCTGGCCCATCACGGCTCCTGCCCGCTGCTGGTGCACCGGGGTGTCGTGCCCGGGCGCGGCCCGGTGGTGCTCGCGGTCTCCACGCGCGACGGTGCGGCCGCCACGATCAGGTACGCGTTCGAGGAGGCAGCCGCCACCGGCAGCCGGCTGGTGGCGTTGCACGTGTGGACGTACACCGGACCGGGGCCCGCCGGTGGCACGCCCGCCACCGGTTTCGCGGTGGCCCGGCGCGAGGCCGACGCCCGGCTCGCGGAGGCGATGGAGGGCTGGGACGCGCGGTTCCCCGACGTCGACATCGAACGGCTGCTCGTGCACGACGTCGACATCGGCTACACCCTCGAACGGGCGTCGCGGCGCGGACGGCTCCTGGTCGCCGGCATGGGGCGCAGCGGACGCTTCGTGGAGCTGCTCTACGGCTCGCTCGGCGGGACGCTGCTGCGCCAGACGGCGTGCCCGGTCCTGCTGGTCCCGCCGGGCTGGACCGTACCCAAGGCGGCCCGTGCGGCCCGGCGGCCCGCGGCGGCGCGCCGGCACTGACCTGGCGGAGGTGCCCATGCTCGGCTGGCAGGTACGCGAACCCGGTTCCGATCCGCGGCGGGCGCTGCGGCGGGTGCCGATGCCGGTTCCCCGGCCCGGCCCGGGCGAGCTGCTCGTGGCCGTGGACGCGTGCGGGGTGTGCCGCACGGACCTGCACGTCACCGCCGGTGAGCTGCCCGTGCACCGCCCCGGCGTCGTGCCGGGCCACGAGATCGTCGGGCACGTGCTCGAACTCGGGGAGGACGTCACCGGTTTCCGTCCCGGCGACCGGGTGGGCGTGGCCTGGCTGCGGGAGACCTGCGGCGAGTGCCGCTACTGCCGGTCGGGCGCCGAGAACCTGTGCCCGCGGTCGCGCTACACCGGCTGGGACGCCGACGGCGGGTACGCGGACTGCACCACCGTACGGGCGGATTTCGCGTACGTCCTGCCCGGCGGCTATCCCGTCGCCGAGCTGGCGCCGCTGCTGTGCGCCGGCATCATCGGCTACCGCGCGTTGCGTCGCGCCGAGCTGCCGCCGGGCGGGCGGCTGGGCATATACGGCTTCGGCGCCTCCGCCCATCTGACCGCCCAGGTCGCGATGGCGCAGGGCGCGCGGGTGCATGTGCTCACGCGTTCCGTGGCGGCGCAGAAGCTGGCGCTCGAGCTGGGCGCGGCCTCCGCCGGCGGCGCGGCCGACGAGCCGCCGGAGCCGCTGGACTCGGCGATCCTGTTCGCGCCGGCGGGCGAGCTGGTGCCGGTGGCGCTGCGGGCGCTCGACCGCGGCGGGACGCTGGCCGTCGCGGGGATCTACCTCACCGACATCCCGGTGCTGAACTACGACCGCGAGCTGTTCCGGGAACGCACGCTGCGCAGCGTCACCTCGAACACCCGCGCGGACGGCCGTGAGCTGCTCGCGTTCGCCGCCGCGCACCACCTGGCCGTCTCGGTGAGCCCGTACCCGATGGGCGAGGCGGCGACCGCCCTGAGCGACCTGGCCGCGGACCGGGTGACCGGGGCGGCGGTGCTCATCTGCTGAAGCACCGCCGCCCGCGCCGGAATGATCACACCTTGTGGCTCTGCGCCGCGGCCGCGGCCGCCAGCGCGACGCCCCACTGCCGGGCACGCTCGCGCTCACCCTCCACCAGCGGGCCGGTCGTGTCGGTGACGAGGAAGTTCTCAGCCGGCAGCACGATCCGGCAGCCGAGCCGGCGCAGCTCCTTCTGCGCCTTGCGGGCCGCCGAGCCCGGGAGCAACGGCTTGTTGACCTTGGTGTCGAAGGCCGCCGCCGGGATGCCGTGCAGCACCGGCGAGCAGTCGAAGTACTCGCGCAGGCCGGCCGCCACCGAACCCTCGCGGACGGTGCCCTTGCGGGCCGCGTCCTCGCGGGTGGACGCCCTGCTCATGCTGAACGCGTGGGTCGGGCCGCCGACGACCAGCAGGTCGACGCCGTACGCCCGGGGCATCCCGGACACGTCGGCGATGCTGACGTCGTACGTGTCCTGCAGGCCCTCGGCGATCGCGCAGGCGATGGACTGGGTGTTGCCGAACATCGACTCGAAGATGATGAGCGCTTTCATGCCGGCCTCCCTACGGCGTCGGGTACTTGGCGAGGATCTCGCGCAGCCGGTCGACGAAGCGCAGCGACTCGTCGTGCTCGCGCTGCCAGACGTTGCGCCCGAAGATCAGCCCGGTGGCGCCGGCCGACATGGACTCCTGGGCCTTCTCGATCATCACGTCGTCGCCGGCCCGCGATCCGCCGGAGACCAGCACCATGGTCCGGTTGGCGGCCCGCACGACGGCGTCGATCGCCTCCTGGCTGCTGTAGTCCGCCGCGTACGCCGCCGGCACGTCGGTCTTCTTCTCCGGGTGCGGGAAGTTGACCTTGACGACGTCGGCGCCGAGCTCGCTGGCGGTACGCGCGGCGTAGTGCACGGCGTAGAAGGAGTCCTTGCCGCCCTTGTGCTCGATCGCCTCGCCGCGCGGGTACGCCCACACGATGAGCGGCATGCCCAGCCGCTGGGCCTCCTGCCGCACGACGCGGTACTGGGCGAAGTCGGCGTCTTGGGCGGGGCTGCCGACGTAGAGCGTGTAGCCGACGGCGTCCGCGCCGAGGCGCACGGCGTCCTCCACGGAGGCGTGCAGCGGCGACAGGGCCCGCTCGTCGGAGGGGATGTCGGTCTTGCCGTTCAGCTTGAGGATCAGCGGGACCTCGCCGGCGAAGTCCCAGAAGAACTTCTCCGCGAGCCCGACCTGGATCGCGATGCCGTTGAACCCGCCCTCCACGGCCAGCTTCACGATGTACCGGGGGTCGGCGGCGATCGGGTCGGCGAAGAAGTCCCGGGGCCCGTGCTCCAGGCCCTGGTCGTAGGGGAGGAACAGCGCCGTGCCGTTGCCGAGTCCGTGCTTGTAGAGGATCCGGTGCAGGCGGGCCTTCTTGCCCGCGCTGAGCCCGCAGTTGGCCAGCCGCAGCCGCGTTGTCATGGCGGCCTCCTTTCCTTGCGTTCACCCTCACCCCGGAAGGCTCAGCGACCCCAGAGTCCAACGGCCCGCGCGGGCGGGCAAAGCCGTCCGCCGCCGCCGCGGATCGCGCCGATCGCGGCGTCCAAAGCCGGCTCCGGGCCGTCGGTCCGGATCGGACAGGCCTCGGGCCAGGCGTCGCCGTCGGCGGCCAGGGCGGCCGCGATCGCCGCGTCGGCGTCGGACGCGCCGGGGGTACGTCGGGCCAGCCGCGCCGACACCGTCGCGGGGGCGGCCGTGCACCGCAGCTCGGTGAGCCCGGCCCGGGCGGTGCCGGCGAGGAGGCGGGCGGCCGCCCGGTGCGCGTCGCGGTTCCACGAGGCGTCGAGCACGACGCTCTCGCCCATCGCCAGCAGCGACTCCGTCCGGCGCAGCATGGTGGCGTACACCTTCTCCGTCCAGGCGGGGGAGTAGATGCCCTGCTCGTACGCCGCGGCCGCCCGGGTCTGCGGTGGCAGGCCGGCCAGCTCCTTGCGGAGCGGGTCGGAGCTGATCAGCACCGCGCCGAGCCGGTCGGCCAGCGCGCCCGCGAGCGTCGTCTTACCGGTGCCGGGCGTGCCGCCGGTGAGGATCAGCCGTACGGCGCCGGCCCGCAGGTGGCTCAGGGTCAGCTCCGTGTACGCCGTGACGTCCGCGGCCGCCGCCGGATCGCCCTGCTCGTGCCGTACACAGCCCACCTTGGCCCGCACGAACGCCCGGTACGCGACGTAGTGGTGCAGCAGCGCGGCGGGAGCGGGATCGCCGCTGAACTCCGCGTACGTGTCCAGGAAGGCCCGCGCCTCGGCCGCGGCGCCCAGGTGCTCGACGTCCATCGCCAGGAACGCCACGTCGTCCAGCACGTCCACGTAGCGCAGCTTGTCGTCGAACTCGAGGCAGTCGAGGATCCGCGGCCCGTCGGGCAGGCAGAAGATGTCGTCGGCGATGAGGTCGGCGTGGCCGTCCACCACGTGCCCGCCCGCGATGCGCCCGGCGAACAGCGGCTCCCGCCCGGCGAGGAAGTCGTGCGTACGCCGCTCCACCTCGGCCGCCGCGTCCGCGTCGAGGACACCGCCGTGGAACGGGCGCAGCTGCGCGAAGGTCGCGTCCCAGCGTCCCAGCAGCGCGTCCCGGGTGCCCTCCGCCGAGACCTCCGGGCCCCGGCGGGCGGTGGCGTGGAAGGCGGCGAGCACCCGCGCGAGCCGGCGCAGCTCCGCGCGGACGTCCTGGCCCGACCGGATCAGCGTGGACAGCCGCCGCTGCGCCGGCATGCGCCGCATGACGACGAGGTGATCGCAGATCACGCCGCCGGGACCGCGCACGTCGGCGACGCCCAGGTACACGTCGGGCGCCAGCCGGCGGTTGAGGGCCACCTCCCGATGGCACACGGCTTCCCGGTCCGCCCGGTCGCGGAAGTCCAGGAACCCGAGGTCGACCGGCTTCTTGAGCTTGTACGCCCGGTCGCCCACGAAGAACAGCACGGCGGCGTGCGTCTCGGCGACGGCTGCGGGACCGGATGCTGTCATGACTGACCTCGCCGGGTCCGGTGGCTGGTGCCGTCCTCCACGCTCGTCGCCCCGCCGGCGCGCCGCCAGGGAGAAACGGGGGGCGCTACGGGGACCAATGGCCCTGGGGCCGGGCGCGCCCGCGCGCTGGGATGGAGGCAAACGCACCACGACCGACGGAGGTGCCGCCATGACACACGTACGGACCTGGACAGTCGACATCAACATCAGTGAGCACGAGGACGAGCGCCGCACCCACGCCGACGCGATCCTGCGCGGCGCGCGTACGGTGTGCGGCCGTGGCGAAGCCCGCCGCCGGCCGTCCGACCAGGAGGTGCCGGAGATCGGCGACGAGCTCGCCACCGCCCGTGCGCTCGCGGACCTGGCCTACCAGCTGCTCGACGTGGCCGCCGGCGACATCGAGCAGTTCACCCACAAGCCCGTGCACCTGAGCTCCTGACGGGCCGGCCGTGTCCTCGCTGACCGTCTTCGACCTGCTGGTGCTGCACCCGTTCCTGTCCGGCATGCCGGGCGCCCGGCTGCAGCAGGTCGCCGCGTACGGCCGGCCGGTGGTGTGGCCGCCGGGCTACCGGGTGTTCCGTGAGGACGCCCCGGCGGTGAACCTGTGGCTGCTGACCGCCGGCGAGGTGAGCCTGGACTTCCACGTACCCGGGCGCGGTGAGGTGGTCGTCGGCCGGGTGGGCGGTGGCGGGCTGCTGGGCCTGTCCTGGATCCGGCCGCCGTACCGCTGGTCGGTCGGGGCGGTGACCACCGCGCAGTGTCACGCCGTCGAGCTGGAGGCCCGCGGCCTGCGCAACCTCATGGCCGAGGACTGCGCGACCGGGACCGACCTCGCCCAGCGCTTCCTGCGGGTGCTGGCCGAGCGGCTCGACGCGGCGCGCCGCGGTCTCATCCCGCTGGGCGCGGCCCCCGACGGGGTCGCGGGGACCCTCAGCCGTGCCGTCGGGGACGAATGACCCTGGAGCGCGGGCCGCCGCGGAGTTGTGGTGGAGGTAGGCGAACGCACTCCGGGAGGCCGCCATGAGCCAGCTCGACGACAGAAGGACGGAAGCCCAGGCCCGCCACGGCATGGGCACGACGGCGCCGACCCGCTACGGCCAGGTCATCAACCGTTACCTGGGGGCGACCGGGTACCGCGAGACCGCCACCGGCACGCCGGCGCGGACCCGGGCCTCGACCGGGGTGGTGCTCGTCGGCGTCGACGAGACGCCGGCCAGCTACACGGCGGTCGATCATGCCGCCGTCGAGGCGGAGCTGCGCGGCTGGAGCCTGCGCATGATGCACGTCCAGCACTCGTACGAGCTCAGCGAGGCCTCCCGGGGCGCCGCCGCGCGCCTGCTGGAGCACATGACCGACCGGGTGCACGCGTACTCGCCGGGCGTGCCCGTGACCAGCCGCATCGCCATCGGCTCCGCCGCGCCGCTGCTGCTCTCGAACGCGCACGACGTGAGCCTGATCGTCGTCGGTCACCGGCACCGGGCGACGGGGACCGCGTTCGGGCTCAGCGTGGCCGACCGCGTGGTCTCGCACCACGCCGGCCCGGCGATGGTCGTCCGCGTGCCCGGCTGGCCGCCCGGACCGGACTTCGGCGCCCGGCCGATGGTCGTCGGCGTCGACGAGAAGACCGGGCCGGAGGTCACCCGGTTCGCCCTGGAGGAGGCCCGGGTCCGCGGCTGCGAGCTCATCGTCGTGCACGCCGGGACCGCCCCCGTGGCGGCGGGACACCTGGACGAGCCCGGCGGCGTCGTCGTCCACGAGCGGCTCGTCTCGGGCGACCCCGCGGCCGCGCTCATCGACTTCTCGGGCCGCGCGGCGGCCGTCGTGGTGGGCCGGCGCGGCCCCGGCGGGCTGGCCGGCGCGCTGCTCGGCTCGGTCAGCCGTGCCATGGTCCATCGGGCCCAGTGCCCGGTGTTCCTGGTGGGCTGACCGTTCCGGCATCCGTTTTCCGTTTTTCCGAGACAGAAGGGGAGGTGCGGCGATGACCGGCACCGTCACTGCAGGCAACCGGAACTTCGTGGCGGCCGGGACGCTGTCACGCGCGGTCCTGTCCGAGTGCGTCCGCACGGCCACCGCCGCGCCCTCGCTGCACAACAGCCAGCCGTGGCGCTTCCGCATCGGCGACGAGCACGTCGACGTGTACGCCGACCGCACCCGGCAGCTGACGGTCCTCGACCCTGCCGGGCGCGAGCTCCTGATCAGCGTCGGCGCCGCGGTGTTCACCCTGCGCCTCGCGATCCGCGACGCCGGCTGCCTGCCCGTGCTCGAGCTGTTCCCGGAGCCGGGCGAGCCGGACCTCGTGGCCCGCGTCTCGGTGGGGCGGCGTGCGGCCTCGACGCCGGGGGTGGCCTCGCTGGCCCTGGCCGTCGGGCGCCGGCACACCAACCGCTACCCGTTCGCGGACACCGCGTTGCCGGCCGACGCCGTCGAACGGCTCGTCACCGCCGCCCACCTCGAGGGCGCGGCGCTGGCCGTGGCGAGCCCGGTCGGCCGCGACGCCATCCTGGGCATGTCTCGCGCCGCGGACCGGCGCCTGCGCCACCGCGACGGCTACGACGACGAGCTGGCCCGCTGGACCCAGCCGGGCCGGAGCCGCCGCGACGGCGTGCCGGTGACCGCGATCGGCCCCTGGGACGCCCTGGAGATCCTGCCCGTCCGCGACTTCGCGCTGCCGCGCCGCGACCGCGACCCGCTCACCGCCGAGTTCGAGCCGCATCCGGCCATCGTCGTGCTCGCGACGCGCGGCGACGGACCGGCGGAGTGGCTCAAGGCGGGGCAGGCCCTGCAGCGGGTGCTGCTCACGGCGACCGCGCTGGGCCTGGCGACCACGCCGATCAGCCAGCCGGTCGAGCTGCCGGCGGTCCGGGCGCTGCTCACCGACACCGGTACGGGCACATGGGCGCAGATGGTGCTCCGGGTCGGATACGGCCGCCCGGTGCCCGCCACGCCGCGCCGCCCGCTGAAGGACGTCCTGCTGGGGTGATGGCCGTGAACACGCTCGTCGTCGTGGTGTGGGTGCTGATCGGGATGCACCTCGTGGCGCTGGCCTTCGCGCCGCTGCTGACGCCGAAGGACCCGCCCGGCCGGGGGGCGCGTGTCGACCCCTGCCTCGGTCCGGTCATCGGGCTGCCGCCGGACCGTCCCGCTCCGTCGCCCGTCCGCGATCCTTCGCCGGACGGGGTCCTTCAGGCGCAGCTGTTCTCCGGGGAGATCAGCCGGGACGAGTACCGGGCCGCGATGGCGCGGCTGGCCGAGCAGGACGAGCGCGAGCACCCGGTGCCGTTCGCCTGAGGTCGGTGTCCCGCGTCCAGCCCCGCTTGCTCTCCGGGCGTTGAGAGGCCCACCGGCAGATCTGACGGCGAATTTCAGGTGCGACCGTTGATGACCAGTCAGCGTGTCGCTCCGCCGCCCGAGGTTCCCATCCCAGTGCCGGTGGGCTCCCGACCAGCGTCGCTCCGCCGAGGGGACGGCGGACAGGGCCGAAGGTCCCGCATCGCGCCCGGCGCGCCGACCGGTGCGAATATTCCAGCCGTTCGGCTCACGGCGTCCCGATCATGATCCGCTACTTTGTGTGATGTCCGATAGGCCCGACGACTGTGGGAGTTCCCTGGTGGTTGACGTGACGAGCGCACAGGCGCCCGCCCGGGATCGCTATTTCGATACTCTCCGTGCATTGGCCATCGTTCGGGTGGTGGCGTACCACGCGTTCCACTACGCCGTCCTCGCCCTGCTCTTCCCCTCGATGGGCGTGATGTTCGCCCTCGGCGGCTCGCTGATGGCGAAGTCCCTCGACCGCTCGCCCGGCACGAAGGTCATCCGCAGCCGCGTCCGCCGGCTGCTGCCCGCCCTGTGGGTCATGGGGCTCGTGCTGGTGCCGCTGATGCTCGCCGCCGGCTGGGCCCGCCACCCCGCCTGGCCGGACTTCCTGCTCTGGGTCGTACCCCTGGCCACCCCGCCGGCCAGCCACGGCCTCGGCGACGTCGGCGCCGAGGGGGCCGGAGTGCTCTGGTACCTGGCCACTTACCTGTGGCTGGTGCTGCTGTCCCCGCTGCTGCTGCGGCTCTACCGGCGCCGGCCGCTGCTGACGATCGCCGTGCCGCTGCTGATCCTGGCCGCGCTGCACAGCCAGCCGATCGTCACCGGCAACAACGCCGTGCAGACCGCCGGGTACGTGCTGACGTTCCTGCCGTGCTGGCTGCTCGGCTTCGCTCACCGCGACGGCGACCTGCGTAAGCTCAAGCCCGCCCTGGTCGCCGCCATCGCCGGCGCGCTGACCGTGGTGAGCCTCGGCTGGGTGGTCGAGCACCCCGGCCCCGGCGGCCTGGACCTCGTGCCGTTCCCGCTGGCCCACGCCCTGTACTCGATGGGCTTCGTGCTCGCCCTGCTGCGCCTCGACCCGGACATGGCCTGGCTCGGCCGGCTGCCGCTGCTGCAGCGCCTGGTGGCCGCGCTCAACAACCGGGCCGTGACCATCTACCTGTGGCACAACGTCGTCATCACGGTGGCCATCATCGTGGGCGACCGGCTGCGGCTCTGGGACGTGCATCAGGGGCTGATCGTCTACCTGGCGTTCTCCGGCATCGCGCTGTCCATGCTGCTGTTCGCGGTCCTCGCGGTCGGCTGGGTGGAGGACCTCGCGGCCCGCCGCACGCCGCGGCTGCGGCCGTGGCCGGTCCCGGCGCCCCGGCACGCCGCCGGCCGGGGGCCGGGCATGGAGCGCCGTTCCCGGGTCGGCGCCGCGGCCTGACCGCGGGTCAGGACGCGGGCGGCAGGGAGAGCGTGAAGACCGATCCGACGTTGACGGTGGACCGCAGCGTGACGTCGCCGCCCATGGCGCGGGCCAGATGGCGTGCGATGAACAGGCCGAGGCCGGTGCCGCTGGTGCTCATGGTCATGGGGTCCTCGACGCGGTGGAACTTCTCGAAGACCTTCTCCAGCGAGTCCGACGGAATGCCGCGGCCCTGATCCCGGACGTCGACGTGCAGCCGGCCGTCGTCGCGGCGGAGCCCGACCCGGACCGTGCGGTCCTCGGCGGAATACTTGAGACCGTTCCCGATCAGGTTCGTGAGCACCTGGACCGTACGGCCGCTGTCGCAGCGGGCCGGCCAGGCGCCGTCCGGCTCGGTCAGCACGACCCGGTCCGAGCCGAGGTCTCCGACGGCCTGCCGCACGATCGCGGCCAGGTCGTGCGTGCCGACGTTCACCTGCAGCGCGGCCTCGTCGGGGTGGTCGCCGACCCGCGAGGCCAGCAGCAGGTCCTCGACCAGCCGGGACAGGTGGGCCGCCCGGTCCCCGATCAGCGCCAGCGCGTCGGCGCGCTTCTGCGGTGTCATCCGCTCGCCACGGGTACGCAGCAGGTCGACGTACCCCATGATCGGCGTGAGCGGCGTACGCAGCTCGTGCGACACCATCGCGATGAAGTCCGACTTGAGCCGCTCGGTGCGGTACTCGCGGGTCAGATCGCTGATGACGACGACGTCGCGGACCAGCTCGCCAACCGCGAAGATGGCCGAATGGGCGAGCCGCAGCCGCCGCTGCTCACCGTCCGGGCGCCGGACCGTCAGTTCGGTCGCGACCCGCGGTGTCTGCACGGAGACGGGCAGCAGCAACGCCTGCTCCTCCGCGGCGGGCACCTCGAGCAGGGCGCCGAGCGGCCGGCCGGTCGCCTCCGCCGCGGGGACGCCGACGATCTCGCTCAGCGCCTGGTTCCAGACCTGGACCAGCCCGGCGCCGTCGATGACCATGATGCCCTCGGCGGACTGCTCGACGACGGCCTGCAGCTTGCTGCGCTCCTCGGTGAGCCGCTCGAGGTGCTCCGCGCCGCGGATGGCCACCGCCAGCGCATTGCCCAGCGAGGCCAGCAGGGTGACGTCGCCGGTGGACATCCGCCGGCGGCGGCGGGTGGCGAACGCCGCCGTGCCGAACCGGCCGCCGCCGCCCTCGACCGGGACGACGACGGCGTGCCGCAGGCCCAAGGGCAGGTTCTCGGTCAGCTGCACCGCCGCGTCGGTGTCGCGCAGGCCGGCGAGGTACGCCGGCGCCGGCCCGGTGCGGACCTCGGACGGCTCGCCCGACTCGACCGACAGGGCCGCCTCGGCGTCGCGCAGCACGATGACGCCCACGTCGGCGTCGAACGCCTCCCGGACCAGCACGAGGAACCTGCGGACGACGTCCTCGCGCCCGGCGAGCGCCTCGGAGAGCAGCAGCAGGGCGGACGAGCGCGACCGCTCCTCCGACTCGCGGGCGGCGGCCCGGTACGCGTACGTGACGGCGAGGGCCGGCATGGCCATGAACGGCAGCAGCACCGGTGCGTGCAGCGCGATGGCGGTCGTTATGAGCCCGGTCGCGACGGTCCCGATCGCCATGTAGACCGACAGCCGGGCCTCGTCGCGCACGATCGACCACGCCGGCGCGCCGTTGATGACGGCGAGGATCTGGGCCAGGCAGCACAGGTTGACCATCGTGAAGGCGAGCGTGCCGATCAGGACGCCGGCCAGCACCCGGACCGTCAGGGCGCCGCCCGTGCCGCCGATCAGCTGGGCGAGCAGGACGAGCACTGACACGGCCGCGGTGTACGTACCCAGGTTGAACAGCGCCTTCACGGCCGGGCGCCGCTGCACCACGCTCGCGAGCACCAGGCCGGCGACGGCGGCCAGCAGGGCGTGCCGCGGCGGCAGCAGCAGGACGTCGATGATCAGGGCGGCCTCGTAGAGGCTGAGCTCCTCCACCGCCTCGCCGTGGCGCAGCCGCACCACCGTGATCTCGGCCAGGCAGGTCAGCACGATGAGGCCGGGCACCAGCCACGCCGCCGGCACGCCGGCGCCGGCCAGCACGCTCGCGCGGCCGGGCAGGGCGACGACCACGACCGAGCCGAGGGCGGCGCCCAGCGTCACGACCGCCGTGACCCTGCGCAGGATCGGGTCCCCGGCGTACCCGCGCACGGCGCCGGCCACCCGCTGCGGGAGCGGGCGGCCGGCGCCGGGCGACGGGGCGGTCACGACTGCGGCAACCAGGCCCAGGACGAGGCGCTCCAGCGGTCGGCGGCCCAGGCCCGCGCGGCCCAGTCCTCGCCGGCCCACGCGCGGGCGGTCCAGTCCTCGCCGGCCCAGGCACGGGCGGTCCAGTCCTCGCCGGCCCAGGCACGGGCCGCCCAGTCCGTGGACGCCCAGGCCCGCGCCGCCCACGCGCGGGCGGCCCAGGCACGCGCCGCCCAGCCGTCGTCCGCGCCGGCCCAGGCCCGGGCGGCCCACGCCCGCGCCGCCCAGGCCCGGGCGGTCGGGTCGAGCTGCGCCCACGCCCGGGCGGCCCAGTCCCGCGACGCCGGGGTCAGCTGCGCCCAGGCGCGCTCGGCGGACTGCCCGTCGCCGGCCACGATGGCCCGGGTGAAGGCGGACCAGCGCTTGGCGTCCCGGCGTACCGTCTCGGTGTCCTGCTCGTAGCGGCTCTGCGCCTTGCTCGTACGCCACGCCGGGGCGGCGGCGAGCGCGCCCGGGACGTCGAGGCCACCGGCGCCCCCGCCGGCGGCGGCGGTCAGGCCCGCGCTCGGGTAGGCCGTCTCGATCAGCAGGTTCTTGACGGCGTCGGGGCCGAGCTTCGGCTGCACCGCCAGCGTCGCGGCGACGGCGCCGGAGGTGACCGCGGCGGCCATCGAGGTCCCGGACCCGCGGAAGTACGCGTCGTCCACGCGGGCCGACGGGTTGCCCCGGTCGACCGCGCTGCCGGGCGAGCGCAGGCTCACCACGTGCCCGCCGGCGGCGACCAGGTCCGGCTTGGCGTCGCCCTGCGAGGTCGGGCCGCGCCCGGACCAGACCCCGACCACGTCGTCGCCGCGGCCGGCGGTACCGGCCGCGTCCAGCCCGCCCGTGGTGAGCAGGACGGGGTCGTTGCCGGGGGCCGTCACCGAGCCCGTGCCCGGGCCCTCGTTGCCGGAGGGCACCACGACCGTGACACCCTGGCGCCACAGCGACTCGAGAGCCTGGTTCAGCGGGTCCACCTGGTACGGCAGCGGGCTGTCCGAGGACAGGGAGAGGTTGAGGACCTGGACGTCCTTGCGGTGGTCGCTGACCCACTGCAGGCCCCGCAGGACGGTGACGAGGTCGGTACGCCCGTCCGCGTCGGCGACCTTCACGTCGACCAGGTCGGCGCCGGGGGCGACCCCCCGGTACGCGCCGCCCGACGCGGCTCCCGAGCCCGCGATGAGCCCGGCCATGAAGGTGCCGTGGCCGTAGCCGTCACCGCCGCCCGTACCGGTCAGGTCCACGCGGGCCGCCACGCGCCCGGTGAGGTCGGCGACGTCCGCGATGCCGGTGTCGACCACCGCCACGGTCACGCCCCGGCCCTCGTCGCCGCGGGCGGGCATGCCGAGCATCTGGCGGACGGTCGTGGCGCTGCCGGCGCCGTCGGACGTGGCGCCGGCGACGGTGAGCTCCCGTTGCGGCGCGACCGTCCACCCGGGTCCCAGCGCCGCGCCCTGCGGCAGCAGCGCCGCGACGCCCCGGGCCAGTGGCAGGCGCGCCACCACGCGGCCGCCGGCCGCCTCGACCGCGCCCGCAGCGGCCTCCGAGCCGGCGCCGGTCACCACGACCTCGTGCCAGGAAACCGCGAGCGGCTGCGCCACCGCGGGTACCGGCAGGGTGATCATGGTGACAGCGGCGGCTGCGGCCAGCCCTATCCGGCGGCGACGGTTGTTCCTCATGAGCCACACACCTCGTTTGTCGGCGGGACGTCTTCGTCTGGCGCGCCGGCCCGCGGAGCGGGTGCCGGCGCGTGGAAGAGCATCGGCGCCGAAGCGGAGGACTTGAGCTGAAATTGAGGTGGGTTCCGCGCGGTCACCGGTCGCTCACCCGGACCTGATCGCCGAGCACACCGTCGATCAGGTCGAGGACGGCGTCGGCGGTGAACGGCTTGGCCAGGTAGTAGTCGACACCGCCGGCCCACGCGCGTGACCCGGTGCCCGGCTCGGCCGCCGCGGTCAGCATCAGCACCGGGACCGGTTCGCCCGGCAGGGCGCGGATCGCCTCCAGCACGGCGAAGCCGTCCAGGCCGGGCATCATCACGTCGAGGATGACGAAGTCCGGGCAGACGGCCTCCACGGCCTGCACGGCGGCCAGGCCGTCCACCGCCACGCTGACCTCGTAGTCCTCGAGCTCCAGCACGTCGGTCAGCAGGCTGCGGATTCCCGGGTCGTCGTCGACCACCAGGATGCGTGCCATCGGTGCCATCCTCTCGGCGTCCGGCCGGCGGCGGACGCGGTCATGACGCGGCGCTGCAGGCCGTACGCCCGGCCTGCGCTTGCGCCTCCTCGGCCGCCTGGACCCAATCGATCGGGTGTGCCTGCAGCTGGGGGTGAGCCAGCAGCAGCGCGAGTTCCTGCCGGTCCGCGACGGGCAGCGAGCCCGCCTCGGCCTGAGTCACGAGCAGGTGTGCGGTGCGCAAGGCGCCGGCTACGCCCAGGCCCGAGGGGTCCGGCCGGTGCGGGGTGTCGCGCTGCGCGACGGCGACCACGACGGGCGGCGGCACGCCCCACAGGTGCAGCAGCTCGACGGCCACGTCGCGGAACGGCACGCCGTCGCGGGTGCCGGCCTCGAGGTCGGCGGCGGCGTCCGCCCCGGCGAGGCAGATCAGGTGCCCGACGTCCTGCAGCAGCGCCGCCGCCTGCGCGTGCGGCCGGTTCGCCGGCGACGCCACCTGCTCCACCAGCAGCGCGGTCGCCCGGGCGTGCCGCCACGTCGCCGCCAGCAGCGGTTCGCTGCCCGGGTACCAGCCGGCGGGGGACCAGGACCGGTGCCCGGCGTCGGCGACGGCCTGGACCATCGGTACGCCCATCGCCCGCACGATCGACTCGATGGAGTAGTTGCGCGGGCGGGCGCCGAAGAACCGCGAGCCGGACAGCTGGAGCAGCTTCGCGGCGAGGCCGACGTCGCAGACGGCGGCGTGCACGGCAGTCTCCACGGTCGCGTCGGGGGCGAGCAGCGCGGCGACGCTGTCGGCGTGGCCGGGCGACTCGGGGATGGACAGCACGGCCCCGGCGAGGCGGCGGGCGAGGCTCGGACGGGAGGCGCAGGTACGCAGCAGGAGCTGGTCGATCACGGCGGTCAGGCTGTCGGCGTCCGAGGGCTTGGTGAGGAAGCGGTGACCCGCCATCGCCACCTTCACGATCACCTCGGGCTCGATGTGGCCGGAGAGCACCACCCGGGCCACCCCGGGGTGCGCCCGCCCCGCCTCGGTGAGCAGCTCGGCGCCGTCCATGCCGGGCATCCGCATGTCCGAGACCACGACGTCGTACGGCGCGCCGGCGAGCGCCTCCAGCGCCTGGGCGCCGGAGGTGGCGAAATCCATGTCCCAGTCGTACCGGCGGGCGCGCAACGACCGGCGCAGCCCGTCGAGGATGCGCGGCTCGTCGTCGACGAAGAGGATCCGGGGCAGGCTCATGCGTCCTGGCGCCCGTTCACCGGCAGGTGCAGGGTGAAGGTGGTGCCCCGGCCGGGCGCCGATTCCACGTCGATCGATCCGCCGTGCCGGTCGACGACCGCCCGGGCCAGGGCGAGGCCTTGGCCGGAGCCCTTGCCCACGCCCTTGGTGGTGAAGAACGGGTCGAAGATGGACTGGCGGATGTGCTCCGGGATCCCGCTGCCGTCGTCGGTGACGCGGATGACGACGTCCGGCCCTTCCAACCGTGTGCTGATCAGGATGCGGCCGCGCTCGTCCCGGCCCTCCATCGCGTCGGCCGCGTTGACCAGCAGGTTCAGGAAGACCTGGTTGAGATCGCCGCGGTGGCACAGCACCTCGGGCAGCTCGGCCAGGTCCAGGGTGACGTCGGCGACGTACTTGACCTCGTTGCGGGCCACCGTCAGGGTCGTGCGGATCGCCTCGTTGAGGTCGGCGTACGACTGCTCGACGGTGTCCTTGTAGCTGAACGACTTCATCGCGCGCACGAGCGACGCCACCCGCTCGACGCCGTCGAGGGTCTGCCGCACCGCCGCCGGGATCTCGGCGACGAGGTACTCGACGTCCGCCTTCTCCTCGGCCTCGCGGGCCCGGGCGGTGCGCTCGTCCCACGCCACCTCGCCGAGGTCCGGGGCCAGGCACTCGCGGTAGACCATCAGCAGCTGCCACATGTCCTGGTAGGCGTCCGCGAGGAACCGGGTGTTGTCGCCGACGAACTGGATCGGCGTGTTGATCTCGTGGGCCAGCCCGGCCGACAGCCGCCCCAGCGACTCGAGCTTCTGATCGTGGTGCGCCTCGAGGTCGGCCTTCCGCGCCGCGGTGACGTCGCGGAAGGTCACCACCGCCCCCGGGTCGCCGGCGCCCTCGTGCAGCGGCGCGACGGAGCACATCACCTGGAAGGAACTGCCGTCCTTGCGGACGAAGACCTCGTCGGTCATCGCCGCGGGCCGGCGCAGGGCGCACTCGTCGACGCCCGCCGGCCCGCCGGGCCGGTGCACGAATTCATGCACACTGCGGCCGAGCAGTTCGCTCTCGGCCCACCCGAGCATCTGGGACGCGGCCCGGTTCATCGACGTCAGCCGGCCCGTACCGTCGACGGTGTAGAGGCCCTCGGCCATGTCCCGCATGAGAGCGTCGCGCAGCGCCGCGGCCGTTTCCTGCTCGGTGACGTCGGACAGGAAGAGGCAGACGCCGTCCGGGGTGGGCGCGCAGTCGGCCCGCCACCTCCGCCGCCGGCCGCCCTGCGTCGCGTCGATCCGCAGATCCGCGACCGGGGATCCCGTCTCGCGGACGTCTCGCAGCGCGCGGACGAGCTCATCGGCGCCGGGTAGCGCGTCGGCCGCGGTCCGCCCGGCGAGCGAGGCCGCCGGCTCGCCGGTGATCGCCTCGAACGCCGCGTTGCACCGGACGAACCGCAGCTCCCCGTCGAGGAAGGCGATCCCGGCCGGCGCTGCCGCCTCCGCCGCCCGCAGCAGGGCCGAGGCGTCGGTCCGGTCTTCTCCCACGGCTCACCCCTTCGCGGCCCGCGGCGCGGCATGCTCCCTTTCCTGCCCATCGGCACCACGACGGCGCATCTGAGGTGAAACACGTGTTGCCGGATTTGCCGGAAATCTGTACCGACGACCGCGGACGCCGATAGGGATGGAGTAGCGCAGACCCCACGCGGCCGGGAGTCATGAGATGGACAGCATGCCGATAGCGGTACGGCGGTGGTTCCGGCGGACGGACACCATGCTGGGCCAGGTCCGTACCCTCTTCCTGCTCTTCGTCCTGATCTGGCCGTTCTTCGGTCTGTGGGGCGTACGCCGCGCCCCGGCGCCGCTGGCGGTGGCCGCCGTGGTCGCGACGCTGTGCCTGGTGGGCTGGCTCGTCCTCGGCTACCGGCGGCAGCGGTTCCCGGTCTGGAGCTGGGTGGTCGAGGGGATGGGCGTCGCCGTCGTCGCCGGCGCCTCCGGGTACGGCACGACCATCGGCGTGTGCTTCCTGTGGATCAACTTCCGCGCCCTCTACGGCTGCCTGCGCGAGAAGCTGGTGGCCGTCGCCACGCTGACGGGGATCATGGCCGTCGGCATCACGGTGTTCCACGCCTCGGCCGAGGCGGTCGTGTCGCTGCTGATCACGGCGTTCCTCGCGCTGGTGGTGAATCACGTCCTCGCCCGGGCGGCCGCGGCGCGCGACCGGGCCGCCGCCCGGGAACGCGCCGCCGCGTCGGCCGGCGCCGGCCTGGTCGCGTCGACCACCCGGCAGGACGCCATGGACGTCACCCTGGGCGCCGCGCTCAGCATGGACGGGCAGGTGAGCGCCGCACTGGTGGTCACCATCGCCGGTCCGGCCCTGCACGTCGTCGCGGCGGCAGGGGAGATCGGCGTGGAGGCCGCCGGCTGGGTCGTCGAACGTACGGCCCTGCCCGACGAGGCCGGGGCGGCGCTGGTGCCGGGCGGCTTCGTGCAGCTCACCGGCGACGCGGCGCAAGAGGCCAGCGCGGTGTTCCGGCTCCGGCCGCACCCGGTCGTCGTCCTCGCCCCGCTGGCCGTCAACGGCTCCTGTTTCGGCCTGCTGGTGCTCGCGCTGACCCGGCGCCCGCAGGACGACCTCTCCTCGTCGGTCACGACGCTCGCGGACGAGGCGGCGCTGACCCTGGACCAGTTGCTCAGCCGGACCCGGCTGAAGGCCGTGGTGGACCATTCCCCGGACGCACTGGTGCTGGCGAGCGAGGCGGGCGTGATCCGGTTCGTCAACCCGGGCACGGAGAAGCTGCTCGGCGTCACGGCATCGAGCCTGACCGGCCGCGATCTCTGGTCGCTGCTGCACCCCGACGACCGCGACGGGGTCCTCGCCGCCGCGGCCGGCCCGGAGCCGCCGGCGGCTCGGCCGTGCCGGCTGCGGATCGGCGACGAGGCGCAGTGGACCAGCGTCGAGGCGGTCATCGACTACGTCAACGAGCACGACGGGTCCCGCAGCATCGTGTTCAACGCCCGGGACGTCTCCGAGCGCCAGCGGCTGGAGCTGGACCTGCGGCACGCGCAGAAGCTCGAGTCGGTGGGGCGGCTCGCGGCCGGCATCGCCCACGAGATCAACACGCCGATCCAGTTCGTCGGCGACAACGCCCGGTTCCTCGAGACCGCGTTCGCCGACCTCAACCGGCTGCAGGAGGCGTACCGGGAGCTCATCTCGGCGACGCGCGGCGAGGCTCGCCACGCCGATCTCGTCGCGGACGTCGAGCGGATCGCCGACGAGATCGACATCGAGTTCCTCCTCGAGGAGGTGCCCATGGCGCTGCAGCAGAGCCTCGAGGGCATCAACCGCGTCGCCGGGATCGTGCGGGCCATGAAGGCCTTCGGCCACCCCGGCAGCGAGGAGAAGACCCAGGCCGACCTCGGCGAGGCCATCGCCAACACGCTGATCGTGGCGAACAACGAGATCAAGTACGTGGCCGACGTGGTCACCGACTTCGCGGAGCTGCCGCTGGTGCACTGCCACCTCGGCGACATCAACCAGGTGGTGCTGAACCTCGTGGTCAACGCGGCCCATGCCATCAGCGCCGCCGACCGCGGCCGGGGCACGATCACCGTCCGTACCCGGCTGGCGGACTCCCAAGTGGTGATCGAGGTGGCGGACACCGGTACGGGCGTACCCCCGGAGATCGCGGACAAGCTGTTCGACCCGTTCTTCACCACCAAGGAGGTCGGCACCGGAACCGGTCAGGGGCTGGCGCTGGTCCGCACCCTGGTGGTGGACCGGCACGGCGGCGAGGTCGACTTCACGAGCGAGCCGGGTGTGGGCACCGTGTTCACCGTCCGGCTCCCCGCGGACCTGGCGCAGGGCAGCGACATGGCGGAGGTGGGCGCATGACCCGGCGGCCGCACATCGTGTTCGTCGACGACGAGCCGCGCATCCTCAGCGGCCTGCGGCGCATGCTGCGGACCCATCGCGACCAGTGGGACATGTCGTTCGTGGAGGGCGGCCAGGCGGCGCTGGAGACGTTGCACAGCCGGCATTGCGACGTCATCGTGACGGACTACCGGATGCCGGGGATGGACGGCGCGCAGCTGCTCGAACGGGTCCGGGCCGAGTTCCCCGCGATGGCCCGGGTGATCTTGTCGGGGCAGGCCAACGAGGACAACCTGATGCGGATCATGGTGCTGGCGCACGAGTTCCTGCACAAGCCCAGCACTCCCGACCAGATCGTCCGGGCGGTGCAGCGGCTCATCCCGGCCGACCCGTCGGCCGCCGAGGAGGCGGTCCGGCGCGACGTGGCGGTCATCGAGTCGCTGCCCAGCCCGCCGCGGACCCTGGCGGAGCTGACCAGCGCCCTCGCGGCGGAGGACGCCTCGGCGCAGTCGGTCGGGCACGTGCTCGAGCGCGACCCGGCGGTGGCCGCCAAGGTGCTGCACCTGGTGAACTCCTCGGCGTACACGACGGGGCACAAGGTCAACGGCGTGGTGCAGGCGACCGCGTTGCTGGGGGTGCCGACCGTACGCGGCCTGGTGCTCATGCACGACCTGGTGCAGATCTTCGACCCGGACGGCGCGCTGCCCGCCGCCTGGATCGAGGCGCTGACGGAGCACGCGGTCGAGACGTCGCGGCTGGCGGGCCGGCTCGCCGCCGGACGGGAGTGGGAGGGCCACGCGTTCACCGCGGGCCTGCTGCACGAGGTCGGGCAGCTGGTGCTGGCGTCCTCGCGGCCCGCCGAGTTCGCGGCAGTCCTCGGGCAGTGGCGCGACCGGCAGGAGGCGACGCTCTGCCAGGCCGAGTCGGAGGCGTTCGGCCTCGACCACCGGCAGATCGGCGCGCGCCTGCTGCGGCTGTGGTCCCTGCCGGAGCCGGTGATCGAGGCGGCGGCCGCGCACCAGGAGCCGGTCGCCGGCGCGGACGTCGCCGACGCCGCCACCGCGGTCGCACTCGCCCATCACCTCGCCGAGGCGGAGTTGGGATTCGTCTGCGGGTCGCCCGAGGCGCCGACCGGCATCGAGGATCTCGGCGGGCCCGTACGCGAAGCGGTCAGCCGCTGGCAGCGGGAGCTGGCCGCGCGGGCGCGCTGACGCCGCCCTCCGTCACGATCACCGGCTCGGCGACGCCGTCCTCCAGCGCGGCGAAGTTGCGCAGCCGGGTGAGCAGGCCCACCGTGACCTCCTGGCCGGCGCTGACCAGCCGGACGTGCGATCTGCTGGTGACCGGGGCGGCCAGCACCATGCCGGGCCGCAGGTCCTGCAGCGCGACCGCGCGGACGGTCTCCTCGCCCGAGGCCGCGGCGGCCGTGCCGAGCACGGCGGCGAGCGCGGGGTCGTAGGGCCCCTGCCGGGAGCCGAGCGTGGCCGCGGCGGCGGCCGGCGTCGCGCCCTCGGTGAGGAGCTGGTCGTAGTCCTGCACGAGACGGATCAGCCGGGCGCCCAGCGGGATCGCCGGGCCCGCGACGTCGTCCCCGGGCGGGCCGGAGCCGTCGAAGTCCTTCCGTGAGTAGCGGATGGCCTCGGCGACCGGGGCGAGCCGCGGGATGGCCGAGACGAGTTGCACGCTCACGTCCGGCAGGGCGTCCACCATGGCCTGCTCGGCGCCGGTCAGCTCGTCCCCGGCGGCGAGCTTGCCCGCCACGGCAGGCGGCAGGGAGACCACGCCGAGCTGGGACATCATCACCGCCAGCTCGGCCGCCCATCGGTCCTGGACCTCCTCCTCGAGCGCGTCCAGGATCCTCGCCGCGAGCCTCGCCATGCGGTTGGCCCGGCCGAACGCGTCCGGGCTGGACAGCGCGAGCACGTCGGTCAGCGCCTTGACACTGCCGTTGAGGGTCTGTTCCAGCAGCTCCCGCTCGGCGACCACGAGCCGGTGCTGGGCCACGCAGTCGCGCAGGGCGGCGCTCATGGTCTCGGTGTCGACCGGCTTGAGCAGCATCCGGAAGACCTGGCCGCGGTTGACGGTCGCCGCCGCGTCCTCGAGATCGGTGTGCCCGGTCAGCAGCATCCGGGTGGTGTCGGGGGCGACCTTGCGGGCCGCCGCGAGGAACTCCGCGCCGTTGATGCCCGGCATCAGGAAGTCGGAGACGATCACCTCGAACGGCTCCGGCTGGCGCAGCGCGAACAGGCCCTTCGCGGCGCCCACGGCGGTCTCCACGTCGAACTCGCGGCGCAGCTGCCGGCGCATGCCGTCGAGCAGGTTGGCCTCGTCGTCCACGAGCAGAACCCGTGGCCGCTTACCGGAAACCGTCATCGTCGCCCCCATCACCCGCGATTATCCCCGGCGAGGGCCGGTCGTCCGGGTGATACACGTGATCTGCCCCGATTTCGGTGACGGGGAAGGCGTGGCCGTCGCAGCCGCGGCCGCCCGGTCCTGCAAACAACCTGCAAGCGGTTATGTCTTCACATCGACATCCGTCTGTGTTGTCCTGGTACCAGGAAAGCGCTTGCTTCAGGGCAAAGCGGGCGTGGGAGCCGGGCTTTCATCGCACACGCCGACACCGCCGGCCGGCCGCCGCGGGGTCCACGTGCCGATCCGGCGTACTCCCGTCCTCCGATCCATCGCCGCAAGGCGTCACCGGTACGGCGCGAGCCGGCCGCAGCGACGCCGATCCCGGCGACCCGGGCAGACCACCGCGGTGCACCGCGCGCTGCCCACCGCGAGCCGCCACTCGCGGCACCACACCGACAGCACCCGCCGCCGCGGTCCGTCGCGCGGCGGCACCCGAACCCTGGAAAGGGAGAGAAGACCATGCGCACGAAACTGCTCGGCGCCTCCGCCGGCGCGGCCACGCTCGTCCTCGTCGGCGCCGGACTGGCCGGCGCCGGTTCCGCCTTCGCCGCCGACCGGCCCGCGGCCGCACCGGCCGCCGCGCCCCAGGCCGCGGCCGTCACCGATCTCGTCGGGTGGGCCACCCAGAACGGCGGGACGACCGGTGGCGGCAACGCCGCGGCCACGACGGTGACCAGCGCCTCCGCCCTCACCTCGGCGGTCGGTTCCAGCTCGGCGGCGGTCATCCGGGTGTCCGGCACGATCAGCTGCTCCGGGATGCTGCGCGTACGATCCAACAAGACGATCATCGGCAACGCGGGCGCGACGATCGTGGGCTGCGGCCTGAACGTCAACGGGGACCGCAACGTCATCATCCGGAACCTGACGTTCCGCGACTGGAACGACGACGCGGTCAACGTGCAGTCGTCGGCCACGAACATCTGGATCGACCACAACACCTTCAGCAACGGCCACGACGGCGCCGTCGACATCAAGCGCGGGTCGGACTTCGTGACCGTGTCGTGGAACCGGGTGTTCAACCACGACAAGTCGATGCTGCTCGGGCACAGTGACAGCAACGGCAGCGAGGACACCGGGCACCTGCGGGTGACGTACCACCACAACTGGTTCGACGCGTCGACGCAGCGGCACCCGCGGGTGCGCTTCGGCAACCCGGTGCACGTCTACAACAACTACTACTACAAGAACAGCGGGTACGGCGTGGCGTCGACCGAGGGCGCCGGCGTGCTCGTCGAGAACAACTCGTTCGAGGGCGTCCCGGACCCGTACCACCTCGGTGAGGCCGACTCGGGCCCGGGCACGCTGGTGGCACGGGGCAACCTGCTCGTCAACTCCGGCGCCGGGCAGACCGGCGGCAGCGTCAAGAGCATCCCGTACGCGTACACCGCCGACGCGGCGAGCAGCGTGAAGTCCATCGTCACGGCGAACGCCGGGGCGGGACGCATCTCCCTCTGACGCCCACCGGGTCCCCGCCGTGCCCGCGGCGGGGACCCTCCCGGGTCTCGGCGAGGACGGAAGGAGGAATCGGGATGAGGACATGGACAGCGGTGGCCGTCGTCGCGGTGCTGGCGGCCGCGGGCGGGCTGCCGGCGGTACGGGCGGAGGCCGCCGACTACCCGAACCCCGGGCGGGTCACCGGAGACACCGGCATCCACGACCCGTCGATGGTGAAGACGCCGGCCGGGACGTACCTCGCCGCGTACACGGGGGACAACGTCCAGCTGAAGACGTCGGCGGATCGGACGGCCTTCCGCAACGCGGGCGCGGTCTTCCCGGGCGGCGCGCCGTGGACCACCGCGTACACCGGCGGCAGCCGCAGCCTCTGGGCCCCGGACATCTCGTACCGCAACGGCCGCTACTACCTCTACTACTCGGCCTCGACCTTCGGCTCGAACCGCTCGGCGATCTTCCTGGCCACCAGCACGACCGGCGCGTCGGGCTCATGGAGCAACGACGGCCTGGTGATCGAGTCGTCGAGCGCGAACGACTACAACGCCATCGATCCGAACCTGTACGTGGACCCGCAGGGCCGCTGGTGGCTCACGTTCGGCTCGTTCTGGTCGGGGATCAAGATGGTGGCGCTGAACCCGGCGACGGGCAAGCGCTCGGACTCCACGATCCGGTCGGTGGCCGGGCGCGGCGGCGGGGCGATCGAGGCGCCGTACCTGACCCGGCGCGGCTCGTACTACTACCTCTGGGTGTCGTTCGACCGGTGCTGCCAGGGCGCGGCGAGCACGTACCGGATCATGGTCGGCCGGTCGGGCAGCGTGACCGGCCCGTTCGTCGACCGCAACGGCACGGCGATGACCGCCGGCGGCGGTACGCAGGTGCTGGCCGGGCACGGCTCGATCCACGGGCCGGGTCACCAGGCGGTCCTCGCCGACAGCGACTCGGACGTGCTGGTGTACCACTACTACGCCGACAACGGCGCGCCGTACCTCGGCATCAACCTCATCGGCTACGACTCGGCGGGATGGCCCTTTGTCCACTGAGCACCGGCTGGTCGTGGGCGGCGTGCAGGTCGCCCGCTACGTCGCGGCGCCCGAGCTCGACATCCGGCTCGGGCCGCGGCCGTACCTGCACCCCGTCCGCACGCTGGCCGGGGTGCCGGTGACGGACGCGCTCTGCTTCGACCATCCCTGGCATCTGGGCGTGTCGGTGGCCGTGCAGGACGTCGACGGTGTGAACGTGTGGGGCGGGCGCACGTACCGGCGTGGCGAGGGCTATGTCTGGCTCGACGACCACGGCCGGGTCGCGCACGCCGGGTGGCTGCCCGCCGGCGACGGCATCGGGCACCTGCTGCGCTGGGAGGATCAGGCCGGGCGGGTCCTGCTCACCGAGCGCAGGCGGATCGCGGCCCGGCTCGCGCCCGGCGGATGGGAGCTGCGTTTCGCGTACGCGCTGAGCGCCCCCGCCGGCCGCGACGTGACCCTGGGCAGCCCCGCCACCAACGGGCGCACCGGCGGCG
Source organism: Actinoplanes sp. NPDC049316 (assembly GCF_040677315.1). Taxonomy (NCBI): domain Bacteria; kingdom Bacillati; phylum Actinomycetota; class Actinomycetes; order Micromonosporales; family Micromonosporaceae; genus Actinoplanes; species Actinoplanes sp. NPDC049316. The sequence continues at coordinate 282,148 of NZ_JBFAQM010000003.1, forward strand.
CCGGGTACGGCGGGTTCTTCTGGCGCGCCCCGGACGGCGACGCGGTGGCGTACACGGCCTCGGCCGAGGGGGAGGGCGCGGTCAACGGCAGCGCGGAGCCGTGGCTGGCGGTCACCGGCGGGGACGCGTACACGCTGGTCTTCCGGGGTCTGCGCGACGCCGACCGCTGGTTCGTTCGCACGGGCGGCTACGTCGGGGTCTGCGCCGCGCTCGCCTTCGAGCGGCCGCTCACCATCGCGGCCGGCACCACCCTGGAACGCGACCTCACCGTGCTGGTGGCCGACGGTACGGCGCTCCCGCCCAGGTGACGCCGATCTCGGACGGCAGCGCCATCTCCTCGGCCGCCCGCCGCAGCACCGCGTCGACGCCCGGGATGACCCGCACACCGGCGTGGTCCTCGACGTGCCGGGCATCGAGGAGCACGGGCGGCGGCACGTCCGGTCCGGTCAACCATTCCACGACCGTGGTGAACGGCTCGGTGCGCGACAGCGGGGCCAGCAGCGGCACCGACGGGTCCGCCCGGTGCGCGACGAGGTTCTCCAGCAGGCCGGTGCGCCCGGGGACTTCCCGCAGCTCCGGCTCGCCGGGCAGCGCGAGCCGGTCGGTCGGGTACTCGAGGACCGCGCGGCCCGCCGTACCGTCCACGATGATCTCGCCGGCGATGTACTCCTCGCCGGCCAGCGTGACCGCGGCGAGGATCCGCAGGCCGCCGTCCAGGGTGAGCCGGGCGAAGGCGGTGTCGTCGGCCTCGATCGGCCGCGTCCGGTACCGCTCGGCCTCCAGCGCGACCGGCGCGCCGGCCCCCGCGGCCGCCGCGGTGGCCAGGCACTGCATGACCGCGTGCGCGAGCGGGTTGACCAGCGCGCCGTCCACGACGGGACGGCCGCCGAGGCTGCGCCGCCCGGCCCACGGCGCCCGCGCGTAGTAGGCGTCGTCGCGCTGCCACGACGCGACCGCCGCGATCCGGGTGACCTCCTCGCGCGCGACCGCGTCCCACAGCCGGGCGGCGGCCCGCGAGCCGAGCGCCTGGAAGCCGACCTGGCAGGCGCGTCCCGTCTCGCGGACGACAGCGGTGAGCGCGCGGTGCTCGGCGAGCGTCTGCACCGGCGGCTTCTCCAGCAGCACGTCGCATCCGGCCCGTAGCGCGTCGGTGGCGATCGGGAGGTGCGTGTGCGGCGGCGTGCAGATCACGGCCACGTCGGGCCGGGCCGCGGCGAGCAGCGCGCGGTGGTCGGTGAAGACCTGCACGCCGTCGGGCACCGGCGGGTCCGGCTCGACCGGGCGGGGGTCGGCCAGCGCGACGAGGCGTACGCCGGGGAGCGCGGCGAGGTGCCGCCGGTGGTGCCGCCCGTGCCCGTTGGCCCCGATCAGCGCGACGGTCGTCGTCACGCTGAACCCCATTGGCATGCCCTCCTGGCCCTCACGCTCGCGGCCGCGGGCGACGAACGCCGGCGGAAGCTCGGTGCAGTCGCTCATGCCGCGCCCGCCACGGTCGCCTCGACGCCGTGCTTGCCCAGCGCCGTCAACCAGTCCACCAGCAGCGCCCGCACCACGTCGTCCTCCGCCAGGTCCGCGGGGAAGATCGCGCGGAGCCCGAGCAGTGCGTCCACCACGCCCTCCGGGGTGCCCGGCGCGGCGGCGAGCCGGTCGCGGATCTCGTCGGCCATCGGGTCGTCGAGCGGCAGCTCCCGGTCGTCGTCGGCGCGGCCCTGCACGAAGCGCATCCACGCGGCGACCACCAGGACGGCCCAGCGCGGGATCGACCCGGCCGCCCGGCGGTCCTGGATCGTGTGCAGCACCCGCTGCGGCAGCTTCTGCGAGCCGTCCATCGCGACCTGGACCGTACGGTGACCCAGCGCGGGATCGGCGAAGCGCGCGAGGACGGACTCGCCGTAGCCGGCCACGGTGATGCCGTCCGGCGGCTGCAGGCTGGGCGCGACGTCCTCGGCGATGAGCCGGGTCAGCAGCGCCCGCAGGCCCGGCATCGTGAGCGCCTGCGCGATCGTCTCGCACCCGGCGAGCGCCCCGAGGTACGCGATCGCCGAGTGCACGCCGTTGAGCGAGCGCAGCTTCAACCGCTCCCACGGCCGGGCGTCGGTGGTCAGCACCGCCCCGGCCCGCTCCCACGCCGGGCGCCCGCCGGGGAAGTCGTCCTCGATCACCCACTGACGGTACGGCTCCCCGCTCACCGCCGCCCGGTCCTCCACCCCCAGCGCGTCGGCGGCGACGGCGAGGGTGCGCGCGGTGGTGGCCGGCACGATCCGGTCGACCATCGTGCCGGGGAACGTGACCTGGTCCGCCAGCCACTCCCGGGCGTCGTCCCCGGCCGCCCGGTGCACGATCCCGCGCAGGTGCCGGCCGTTGGCGGGCAGGTTGTCGCAGCTCAGCACGGCCATCGGGCCGGCGTCGGCGCGCCGCCGGGCGAGCAGCCCGCGCACCAGCAGGCCCATCGCCGCGGAGCCGGGCGCGTACCCCTTCTCCGTGATCGTCAGCGTCACCACCCGGACCGCCGGGTCCGCGAGCAGCCGGACCACCGCCTCCGGGTCCGAGGCCGCGTGCACGAGCGCCGAGAAGGCGCTCACCACGTGGGTGGCGCACCCGCGGGCGGACACACTGGTGACGCTGAACAGGCGGTCCTGCTCGCGCAGCGCGTCGATGACGGTGACCGAGCGGGGCGCGACGGCCGCGATGCCCCAGTCGCCGCCCGCGGCCGCCACGGCTTCCTCGGTGTAGACGGCCTGGTGCGCGCGGTGGAACGCGCCGATGCCGAAGTGGACGATGCCGGTCGGCACGGATCCCGGCGTGACGAGCGGACGGCATTCCTCGGGTACGCGGGCCAGCGCCGAAACCCCCAGCCTCATCGCCACACCGGCCCGTCGGGGAACCGGAACTCGGCGACGGACTCCGGTTTCATCGTGGCGCTGTATCCGGGCCGGTCGGGGAGCACGTACCGGCCGCCGCGGGTGCGGACCGGGTCGGTGAAGTGCTCGTGGAGGTGGTCGACGTACTCCACCACGCGGCCCTCGAGGCTGGTGCCGACGCGCAGGTAGTCGAACGCGAACAGGTGCTGCACCAGCTCGCACAGGCCGACCCCGCCGGCGTGCGGGCACACCGGGACGCCGAACTTAGCCGCGAGCAGCAGCTCGGCCAGCACCTCGGGGACGCCGCCCACCCGGCACGCGTCGATCTGCACCACGCGGACCGCGTCCGCCTGCAGCAGCTGCTTGAAGATGACGCGGTTGGCGGCGACCTCGCCGGTCGCCACGCGGATCGGGGCGACGGCCCGCTGGATCCGCGCATGGCCCAGCACGTCGTCCGGGTGCGTCGGCTCCTCGATCCAGTACGGGTCCGCCGCCGCGAGCGTGGCCATCCGGGCGATCGCCTCGTCGACGTCCCACACCTGGTTGGCGTCCATCATGAGCAGCGCGTCCGGTCCGATCTCCGCGCGGATGAGCCGGGCCCGCCGCTCGTCGTCGGCCGGATCGCCGCCCACCTTCATCTTCATCGCGCGCCAGCCCTCGGCGTACGCGGCCCGCGCCAGCTCCCGCACCTTGTCGTCGGGATAACCGAGCCAGCCGACACTCGTGGTGTACGACGGCAGCCCGTCGCGCCGCAGCTCGGCGCGGCGTTCCTCGAGCCCGGTCAGGCCCTTGTCGAGGATGGCGGCCGCGTCCTGCGGGGTGAGCGCGTCGGTGATGTGGTGGAAGTCCACGCAGGCGACCAGCTTCTCGGTGGGCAGCTCGGCGAGCAGCTGCCACAGCGGCTTCCCGGCGGTCTTGGCGTGCAGGTCCCACACGGCGTTGACGATCGCGCCGGTGGCCATGTGGATGACGCCCTTCTCCGGCCCCAGCCAGCGCAGCTGCACGTCGGCGCTCAGGGACCGGGCGAACCCCACCGGGTCGGCCCACAGGTCGTCGAGCAGCCGGCCCTCGGCGTGGTGCGCCAGTGCCCGTACGGCGGCGCAGGTCAGCTCGTTGCCGCGCCCGTTGGTGAAGGTGAAGCCGGCGCCGATGTGCGGCCCGTCGGTGCGCAGCTCGACGTACGTGGCGGAGTAGTCGCCGCGGTTGAGTGCGTCGGAGCCGTCGCCGGCCGCCGCGGTGGGGAACCGCACGTCGTGCACGTCCACGCCGGTGATGCGGGTCATCGGGCCTCCTCGCGGTCCAGACGGAAGATGCGCTTGGGCAGGTGGTAGGCCAGGTCCGCGATCGTCTCCACGGCCTCGTCCATCGGCAGCCGGTCCTGCACGACCAGCCCGGCCAGGTACGCCGCGTCGGCCCGCCGGGCGATGTCGTGGCGCACGGGGATCGAGCAGAACGCGCGCGTGTCGTCGACGAACCCGGCGGTGTTGTAGAAGCCGGCCGTCTCGGTCACCGCCTCGCGGAAGCGCCGCAGCCCGTCCGGGGAGTCGAGGAACCACCAGGGCGCGCCCAGGTACAGGGCCGCGTACCCGCCCGCGAGCGGGGCCAGTTCCCGGCTGAACGTGTCCTCGTCGAGCGTGTAGAGCACGATCCGCAGCCGCGGGTCGTTGCCGTACCGGTCCAGCAGCGGGCGCAGCGCGTGCACGTAGTCGGTGGCCTGCGGGATGTCGCCGCCGACGTCGCGGCCGTGCGCCTCGTGCAGCCAGGTGTTGTGGTTGCGGACCGCGCCGGGGTGCAGCTGCAGCACCAGTCCGTCGTCCAGCGACATCCGGGCGAACTCCATCAGCATGTGGCCGCGGAACGTCTCGGCGTCGGCGGCCGACGCCTCGCCGCGCAGACCCCGGCTGAACAGCGCGGCGGTCTCGGCCCGGCTCAGATCGACGGTACGGGCGGTCAGGTGCCCGTGGTCCGACGAGGTGGCCCCGGCGGCGATGAAGGCCTCCCGGCGCAGCCGCAGCGCGGCCAGATAACCGTCGTACGTCCCGGTGTCCTCGCCGGTGAGCTCGCCGAGGCGGGCCACCGACCGCGTCCAGCCGGGGAACTCCATGTCGGCCACGTCGTCGGGGCGGAACGTGGTGATGACCCGCCCGCCCGGTCCGCCCCAGCCGTCGGCGGCCAGCTTCGCGTGCCGGGACAGGTCGTCCAGCGGGGACTCGGTGGTGGCGAGGACCTCGATGCCGAAACGCTCGAACAGCGCCCGAGGGCGGAACGCGGGCTCGGCCAGCCGCGCGGCGATCGCGTCGTACACCTCGTCGGCGGTCGCGGCGCTCAGCCGGGTGCCGATGCCGAACACGGTCTCGAACGTGCGCTCCAGCCACAGGCGGGACGGCGTACCCCGGAAGAGGTGCCAGTTCTCCGCGAGGAGCCGCCAGATCGCGCGCCCGTCGGTCTCCGCCGGCTCACCGCTTCGTGACGGCACGCCGAGGCGCGCCGGGGCGATGCCCTGGCTGAGCAGCATCCGGGTGACGTAGTGGTCGGGCACGACCAGCAGCCGGGCCGGGTCGGGGAACGGCCGGTCCTCGGCGAGCAACCCGGGGTCGACGTGCCCGTGCGGGCAGATCAGCGGCAGGTCGCGCACCACGGCGTGCAGCTCGCGGGCCACGTCGCGCTGCCGGGGGTCGGTGGCGAAGACGGGATCGGGCACGGTCACCTCAATCAAGGTCGAGCAGGCCGGCGACGCGTACGGGCGTGCCGGTCTGCAGGCTGCGGTTGGCGGCGAGGCCGGTGAGCAGCGCGAGGGCGCCGTCGCGGGCGGTGGCCGAGCGGTTCATCGGGTCGGTCCGCGCCGCCGTGCCCGCCGCGCTCGCGGGCCGGGAGCGGGATCTCGTGCGGCGGCTCCCAGAACGGGTGCAGGGTGAGGCGGGCGTGGCCGCGCTCGGGGTTCTCGGTGACCCCGTGCACGGCGGCGCCCTTGAGCTCGCCGGCGGCGGCCGGGCTGACATGGTCGTTCTCGACGACCTCCAGCTCGAGGCGGCCCCGGCTGCCGTTGACCATCAGCCGGTAGCCCTCCCACGGCGCGTACGCGCTCAGGTGGTAGGTCATCGTGGCCCCGGAGTCGTAGCGCACCAGCACCGCCATGTCGTCCTCGATGCTGACGCCGGGGGCGAAGACGTTGCGGTCGCGCACATAGCCGTCCTCCTTCTCGGCGTCCAGGTAGAGCGCCCGCAGCCGGGGGTTGCCGGCCAGGTGCAGGGCGAACGGGTCGTCCTCGGCGGCCGCGCTGTCGTGCACCCGGTCGTAGTCGCGGGCGTAGCCGTGCCGCTGGCCGTTCTCGCCGTAGAAGAACAGCCGGCCGGCGGCGTACACCTCGGCGGGCGCGGCGGCGAGCCACCAGTTGACCAGGTCGAAGTGGTGCCCGGCCTTGTGCACCAGCAGCCCGCCGGAGTGCGCCTTGTCGCGGTGCCAGCGGCGGAAGTAGTCGGCGCCGTGGCGCACGTCGAGCAGCCACTCGAAGTGCACCGAGCCGATCTCGCCGACCGCGCCCTCGGCCAGCAGGCGGCGTACCTGCTCGTGGACGGGGTTGAAGCGGTAGTTGAAGGCGACCGACACCCGCTTCCCGCTGCGCGCCTGCGCGTCGAGGATGCGCCGGCAGCCGTCGGCGTCGACGGTCATGGGCTTCTCGGTGATCACGTCGCAGCCGGCCTCGAGCGCGGTCACGATGTGCCCGGCATGGGTGTCGTCCACGCTGGTCACGATCAGCACGTCGGCCCGCTCGCGAGCCAGCATCGCCGCCAGCTCCGCGGCCGCGTACGCCGGCACGGGGGAGTGCCCGGCCGCCCGCAGCCAGTCGTTGTGCACCCGGATCCGGTGCGGGTTGGTGTCGGCGAACGCCACGAGCTCGGCCGGGCCGGCGTGGTCCTGGAGCGCTCGGACGAACATCTCCGCGCGGGCCCCGGTGCCGACCAGGGCGAAGCGTCGGGTCATGCGGACCTCCGCACTACAAACGTTTGCACAATAGTTAGACATGTCGATGCCTGCGCGTCAACCAACGTGTGTGTCAGGTTCGGATCCGGCCATTGACAGTCCTGCAACCGCTTGCATTAATAGTCGAACGCAGTGACGGTCATCACTGTCCCGAACGAGGCGTAGAGGAGGCGGGCGTGCCGGCCACGATCCGCGACGTCGCCCGGGCGTCCGGGGTGCACATCTCCACCGTGTCCCGGACCTTCTCCGCCCCGCACCTGGTCAACGTGGAGACCCGCACCCGCGTGCTGGCCTGCGCCGAGCAGCTCGGCTACCGGCCCAACCGGGCGGCCCGCGCGCTGATCACCGGCCGCACCTTCAACATCGGGCTGATCGTCGCGGACATCGCCAACCCGTTCTTCCCGCCGCTCATCAAGGCCGCCGAGAGTCAGGCCCGGCGGCACGACCACCACGTCTTCGTCGCCGACACCAACGAGGACGCGGCCGCCGAGGAGGAGCTCGTCCGGGCGCTGGCCAAGCAGGTCGACGGCATCCTGCTGTGCAGCCCGCGCATGAGCAACAGCCTCATCGAGCAGCTCAGCCGTGAGGTGCCGCTGGTCGTCGTGAACCGCCAGATCGCGGGCCTGCCGGCCGTGGTCATGGACGTCGCCCAGGGCGCCCGTCTGGCCGTCCAGCACCTCACCGGACTCGGGCACCGCACCCTCGCCCTGGCCGCCGGCCCCCGCGGTTCCTGGACCAGCAAGGAGATCCGCCGCTCGGCGTCCGCCGCCGCCCGCGCCGCCGGCGCCGAGCTGACCGTGCTCGGCCCCAACCCGCCCACCGAGGAGGGCGGGCTCGCCGTCGCGGACCACCTGCGCGCCGGCGTCACGGCGGTGCTGGCGTACAACGACCTGATGGCCCTCGGCCTCATCGAGGGACTGCAGAAACGTGGCCTGCGGGTCCCTGCGGACGTCAGCGTGGTCGGCATCGACGACATCATGCTGAGCCGTCTGACCCGCCCCAAGCTGACCACGGTGGCGACCCCCACCGCCGCCGCCGGTCGGGCGGCCGTCGACATGCTGCTCGCGCACGGCGACGACCGCCGCACCACCGCCCTGGTGAATTTGCAGACCGAACTGGTCATCCGCGACTCGACGGGGCCGGGCCCGGGCCCGCACTGCCCTGCGGACCCGGGCGACGTGGTCGCCGTCCCGGCCCCCGGCGTCGCCTCCCACTGACGAGGAGAGAAGTGCCATGTCTCGCACCACGACCCCGCGGGGGGACGCGCGGCCCACGCGCGCTCACCGTACCCCGCCGCCGGCCGCGCACACCTCGCGGCGGCGCCTGCTCGCCGCCGCGCTGACGGTGCCCCTGCTGCTCGGCGCCGCGGCCTGCGGCGACGACTCGTCCGGCGGCGGCAAGACCGAGCTGTCCGTCTTCTGGTGGGGGGCCGAGGCCCGCGCCGGCCTCACCGACCAGGCCCTCGACCTCTACGCGAGAAAGCACCCCGGCGTCACGTTCAAGAAGACGTGGCAGGCCAACCAGGGCTACTTCGACAAGCTCGCCACGCTCACCGCGGGCGGCAACGCCCCCGACATCTTCCAGATCGACGACAACTACATCGCCGAGTACGCCACCCGTAACGTCACGCTGGACCTCATGCCGTACAAGAACGACGGGCGCCTCGACGTGTCCAAGTTCCCGGAGAGCCTGTGGCAGTACGGTGTCGTCGACGGCAAGCTCGCCGGCGTCGCGTTCGGCGAGAACACCCAGGGGCTGGTCTTCGACAAGACGCTGCTCGACAAGCACAAGCTGCCCGCGCCGACCACCGGCATGAGCTGGGACGCGTTCATCGCGTGGGCCGAGAACGTCTCCAGGACCACGAAGGTGCCCGGCACCCAGGATCCCAGCGCCGACTACAAGGCGTTCTGGGTGTGGTTGCGTCAGCAGGGCAAGGACCTCTACAAGGGCAAGGAGCTCGGGTTCACCGAGCAGGACGCCGCCGCGTGGTTCGAGCTGTGGAAGGGCGCCCGCGAGCGCGGCGCCACGCCGACCGCCGACGTCATCCACGAGGGCAACGTCACCGACGTCAGCAAGCAGCTCGTCGTCACCGGCAAGGCGGCCACCAGCTGGGTGTGGGCCAACCAGATGCCCGAGCTGAAGAAGAACACCGCCGACGAGCTCGGCGTGGTCGCGTACCCGGGCGACCCGAGCGCGCAATGGGCCCGCGCGTCCATGTACTTCTCGGTCTTCCGCGGCAGCCCGCACAAGGACGTGGCGGTCGACGTCATCAACTTCCTCGCCAACGACCCGGAGGCCGGCAAGATCCTCGGCACCGACCGTGGCCTGCCGTCCAACCTCGACGTGCGCAAGCAGGTGGCCGACTCGGTCACCGACCCCGCGATGAAGCAGTCGATCGCGGTCGAGGCCGAGCTCGTCACCGAGTTCGGGCCGCCGCCGGTCGTACCGCTGCCCGGGCACAGCGAGGTCAAGACCGAGCTGACCAAGGCCGCCGAGGAGGTCCAGTACGGCCGCCAGACCCCGGCCGCGGCCGCCACCGCGTTCCACGCCGCCGCCAAGGCCGCGATCGGTCAGGGCTGAGCCTTGACCGCGGTGCACACTCCCGCGCGCACCGAACCGCCCGCGCCCCGGGGACCCGCCGCCACCCGGCGGGGCCCCGGCCGGGTCCGGCGGCGCGAGAACCTGCCCGGATACCTCTTCCTCAGCCCGTGGCTGCTCGGGCTCACGGCCATCACCGCTGTCCCCATGCTGCTCTCGCTCTACCTGAGCTTCACGGACTACGACGTGCTCACGCCGCTGTCCGAGGCGCGCTGGGTGGGCTGGGCCAACTACGAGCGGATGTTCACCTCGGACCCGTCGTACTGGCACGCGGTCCGGGTCACCGTGACGTTCGCGCTGATCGCCGTACCGTTGAAACTCGCCGCCGCGCTCGGGGTCGCCCTCCTGCTCAACCGCGCGTTCCGCGGCGTGGGCCTGTTCCGCGGACTCTTCTACCTGCCGTCGCTGCTCGGCGGCAGCGTCGCCCTGGCCATCGTCTGGGTCAGCATGTTCAACCGCGACGGCGCCTTCAACTCGCTGCTCGCTCTCTTCGGCATCCAGGGCGCGCCCTGGGTCAACGACCCGAAGTGGGCCCTCGAGACCCTCATGCTGCTGGCGATCTGGCAGTTCGGCGCGCCGATGGTCATCTTCCTGGCCGGGCTCAAACAGGTCCCCGCGGAGCTGTACGAGGCCGCCTCGGTCGACGGCGCCGGCGCGTGGCGGCGGTTCGCGCACATCACGCTGCCGATGCTGTCCCCGGTCATCTTCTTCAACCTGGTGCTGGAGACGATCCACGGCTTCCAGGGCTTCACGTCCGCGTTCGTGCTCAGCAACGGCACCGGCGGCCCGGTCGACTCCACGCTGATGTACACGCTGAACCTCTACATCAACGGCTTCGTCCGGCTCGACATGGGCTACGCCTCGGCGATGGCCTGGGTCTTCCTGCTGGCCATCGGCCTCATCACGGTGGTGCTGTTCCGCACCGGCCGCTTCTGGGTGCACTACTCCGACAGCGAGGGACACTGATGCGCCGCCCGCTGCGCTACGCCGCGCTGATCCTCATCGTCGCCGTCGTGCTCTACCCGCTGGTGTGGATGGTGGGCACGTCGTTCAAGTCGCCCGAGGAGATCGTCAACAACATCGGGCTGATCCCGCAGCACGTCACGCCGGGCAACTTCACCGAGGGCTGGCACAAGTTCGACGTCGGCTTCGGCCGGTTCTTCCTCAACAGCGCCATGGTGTCGCTGCTGACCGTGACCGGCAACGTGGTGTCGTGCCTGCTGGCCGCGTACGCCCTGGGCCGCCTGCGGTTCCGGCTGCGCGGCGTGTGGTTCGCGGCGATGATCGCGACGCTGCTGCTGCCCGGGCACGTGCTGATCATCCCGCAGTACATCCTGTTCCGGAACCTGGGCTGGGTCGGCGGGGACTGGCCGTACCTGCCGCTGCTCGTGCCGCACTTCCTGGCCACCGAGGCGTTCTTCGTCTTCCTCATGGTCCAGTTCATGCGCGGCATCCCGCGCGAGCTCGACGAGGCCGCCATCATCGACGGCGCATCGCCGTACCGGATCTTCCGGCACGTCATCCTGCCGCTGAGCCGGCCCGCACTGGTGACCACCGCGATCTTCTCGTTCATCTGGACCTGGAACGACTTCTTCCGGCAGCTGGTCTACCTGTCCGACCTCAAGGACTACACCGTCCCCGTGGCGCTCACCCTGTTCATCGACTCCACGAGCGAGAGCGCGGTCGGCCCGATGTTCGCCATGTCGCTGCTGTCGCTCGTACCCGTGTTCCTGTTCTTCGTGGCCTTCCAGCGCCTGCTGGTCGAGGGCATCAACACCAGCGGGCTGAAGGGGTGACCGGCATGGAGCACGGCTGGCGCGACACCGTCCGCGCGGCGGCGGACCTGGCCGTGCTCGGCTTCCTCGTGGCGATGGCGGCATTGCCGCTGGTCACGGCGGGCGCCGCGGTCACCGCCGGCAGCGCCGCGATCCGGCACCACCTGGACCACGACGGCTGGCCGCCGCCGCGGACGTGCCTGCGGATCTTCCGGCGGGCCCTGCTGCCCGGCCTGGCGGCCACGGCCGCCGTCCTGCTCGTCGCGGCCCTGGTGATCGTGGACCTCCTCGCGCTGCGCGCGGGAGCCGTCCCGGGCGGCCCGGCGCTGACGGTCACGCTGCTCGCCGTGGCGGCGGTGGGCCTGGGCTTCGCCGGCCTGCTCACCGTCGCCGCGCCCGGGCCGCGCCCGTTCGCCACGGCACGCGCCCTCGCCCGCCCCGCCCCGCTCGCCGCGGCGACGGCGGTCGTCGTGCTGACCCTGCTGCTGGCTGCCCTGGTGCACCCGGTCCTGGTCCCGCCGCTCCTCGGGTACGGGCTGTTCGCCCTGCACGTCCTGGCCCGCCGGGCCGGCGCTACCGTGCCGGGATGCGAACAGCCGGCGTCGACCTCGCCGCGGAGCCCGACGGCACCGCGGTCGCACTCCTGACCTGGACGGCCACCGGCGCCGAGGTGACCGGCCTGGTGTGCCCGGCCGGCGACGACGCCGTCGCCGAGGCGGTGCGCGGCGCGGCGAAGACCGGGATCGACTGCCCGCTCGGATGGCCGGACGCCTTCGTGTCGTTCGTCGGCGCGCACCGCACGGGTCCCGTGCCCGTCCCGCACGGGCCGGCGGACCGGGCCTGGCGGCGCGGCCTGGCGTGGCGGCACACCGACGAGGTCGTGCGCGAGCGGACCGGCCTGGTCCCGCTGAGCGTCTCGGCCGACCGCATCGGCCACACGGCCATGCGTTGCGCCGCCCTGCAGGCGGTGCTGGCCGCGGACGGCATCGACGTCGACCGTACGGGCGCGGGCGCGATCGCCGAGGTCTACCCGGCGGCGTCCCTCAAGATCTGGGGCCTGCCCTGGCGCGGCTACAAGACGGCCCGCAACCGGCAGGCCCTCGGCGCGGTCGTCGACGGCCTCCTCGCCACGGCGCCGTGGCTGCGGCTGGGCGAGCACGAGGCGCTGTGCCGCCGCAGCGACCACGCGCTCGACGCGGTGGTGGCGGCCCTGGCGGCTCGCGCGGTGGCTCTCGGGCGCGCCACGGTGGCGGATCGCGACGTGGCCCGGACGGAGGGCTGGATCGCCCTGCCGACCGGCCCGCTCGGATCACTCCTCGGTTGACGACGGGCGCAGGCCGTCGAGGATCACCTTGCGCAGGCGCGGCGCCCGCACGTCGCCGCGCGGCCCGTCGCTGTCCGCGGTCAGCGGCGGTGCCAGAGCTCGCGGGCGTACAGCAGCAGGTGCTGCTCGATCCACGGGGTGGCCAGGACGGCCATCGGCTCGGGCCGGCCGTGCGGGCCGCCGCGGACCAGGATGTCCGCGTCGTAGTCGCCGACCTTCGCCCGGACGATCCGGTCCTGCCCGTCCGGGAGTACCAGACCGGCCGGCAGCAGGATCTCCTGGGCGATCTCCTCGGTGGTGGCCGCCAGGGCCAGCACCGTGACGCGGCCCTGCGGCGTCGCGGAGCCGACGACGGCGACCTCGGCGTCGCCGAGCACGCCGCGCTGCAGCGTCATCAGCTGCCCGGGCACGCGCAGCCTTTCCCGCAGGTACGGCCACAGCCGCCGGTCCTGCTCCCGGAGGCCGATCGCCGACACCGAACCGCACACCCGGTAATCATGCGTCCGCCGGCCGCGCGGTGGCGCCGAAAGAGCCGATCGTGCCGCCGTGGCGGACGGCGCCGGCGCCGCCGGGGGAGGAGCATGGCGTCATGAGCGTGCGGTTCGAGGAATTGGCGTGGCGCGACACCCCGATGGGTGAGATCAGTCTGCGCCGGCGGCGGGATCCGATGCTCGGCGCCGAGGTGTACGAGGTGAAGCTCGGCGACGAGTTCCTCATGTCGAGCCTGTTCACCGTCGCCGAGATCGAACTCGCCCGCCTGGGCCTGCATGAGGTCGCGGACATGGCCGAGTTGGACGTGGTCGTGGGCGGGCTGGGGATGGGGTACACGGCCCGTACCGTCCTCGCCGATCCGCGGGTGCGTTCGGTGCTGGTGGTGGACGCGCTGGAGGAGGTCATCTCGTGGCACCGGCGGGGGCTGCTGCCGTTCGCCGAGGCGGTGGCCACGGATCCGCGGTGCCGCCTGCTGCACGCCGACTTCTTCGCCGTGACCGCCGATCCCGCCGGGTACGACCCCGAGGATCCCGGCCGGCTGGTGCACGCCGTGCTGCTCGACATCGACCACAGCCCGAGCCACCTGCTGCATCCGGCGCATGCCGCGTTCTACACCGCGGACGGCCTGCGCCGGCTCGCGGCGCACCTGCATCCCGGCGGGGTGTTCGGGCTCTGGTCGAACGATCCGCCCGACGACGCCTTCACGGCCCTGCTCGGTGAGGTTTTCGCGACGGCCCGTGCCGAGGTGGTCGCCTTCCCCAACCCGTTGCAGGGGCGGACCTCCACCAACACCGTCTACATCGCGCGGGCGGCGGGCGCCTGAGGGGCGGCCCGCACCCGCGCGAGCCATTCCACGAGCAGGGCGCGCAGCAGGGCCGGTTGCTCGTGGGGCAGCGCGTGGCCCGCGTTGTCGAGCACCGCGAGTGTGGCATGCGGGTGCCGGGCGGCGAGGTCCGTCGCGGCGGCGTACCCGACCGTCGAGTCCAGGCGCCCGGCCACGACGACCGCCGGGCCCGGGTAGGCGGGCGCGTCGTCGGGAGTCAGCTCCCAGCGTTCGCCGATCCGTTCCAGCGCCTCCTGGTCGGCCAGGGCCGCGGCCGGGGCGACGTGCCGCTCGTAGCGCTCGAGCATCTCCGGCGTCTGGACCACGAAGTAGTCCCGGAACGCCTCGTCGCCGAGGTCGCCGGGCCCGGCGACGACGCGGTGCTCCGGGACGTCGCGTACGTCCGGCGACAGAGGGCAGACGAGCGCCAGGCCGGCGACCTGTGCCGGGCGCCGCGACGCCATCGCCGCCGCGTAGTAGGCGCCGGCCGAGTGACCGATGAGGACGTACGGGTCCCCACCGGTGACGTTCTCGGCGAAGGCGAGCAGCGTGCTGAGGACGTCGTCCGCGCTGCGCAGCCGTGCGGGGGCGGCCGTGCGTCCCATGCCCGGCAGGTCGGGGTAGATCCGGCGCAGTCCCGCGACCCCGTCGAGCGCCTCCTCGAAGCACGCCTCAGCCTCACGGTGGTCGACGCCCGCACCGTGCAGCACGAGCACGGGCCGGCCGGTTCCGTGCTCCACGTAGTGCACCCGCATCCGACCAGGCTAACGGCGGCCGGCGCGCCCGTGGGGGACAGCGGAATGCATCGATCTTTGGTAGCGTCCCGCCTCGAGCGGCTGTCCGGGCCGCCGGATCCACGGGGGAAAGCCATGCACCGTACCCATGTCGTGTCGCTCGCGGCCGCGATCGCGGTCGGGGCGGGCGTCGCCGCCACCGCCTGGCCCGCGTTCGCGGGCACGACCCCGCCGCCGGGCCGCCCGCCCGCGGTGCAGAGCAGCGACGACGTGCCGCTGCCGCCCGGGCATCCGATCCCGTCGGGACCGGTCACCGGGACGCCGCCGACCGCCGACCCTTCGGTCACCCCGCCGCCGTGGCCGTCGTTCCCGCCGGACGACCCCGAGGACGTCTGAGCGCCACGCGGCCGGAGGGTCCGTACCGTCCGGCCGCGTGGCGGTGGGTCAGCCGGCCACCAGGGGCTTGAGGGCCTCACCCACCCGCGTGACGACTCCGGGCCGGTGGCCGTTGCGGATGAGGTTGATGGTGATGCCGTCGATCCCGGCGCCGAGCACCTTCTCCCGCAGCTGCTCGGCGACCTCGTCCGGGGTGCCGAGGAAGGCCCGGTTGCGGCGGTCCTCCGGAATGGTCTCGCCGAGCTCCTTCGCCTCCTGCGCGGTCTCGCCCACCATGCCCATGACCAGGTAGCTGGTCTTCAGCGTGGCGGGGTCGCGGCCGATCTCCGCGCAGCGCTCGCGCAGCACGGCGACCTTGCGCGGCAGGTCGGCGATGTCGCAGATGATGTTCATGTGGTCGGCGAAACGCGCCGCCAGGCGGAACGTCTTCTGCTCGCCGCTGCCGCCGAGCATGATCGGGACGGTCGGGCGCAGCCGCGGGTTGTTCATGGCGCCGCGCGCGGTGTACCACTTGCCCTCGAGCGACGCCTGCTCGCCCCTGAGCATCGGAGCGATGATCGTCAGGGCCTCCTCGAGCCGCTCGAAGCGCTGGCCGAAGGTGCCGAACTCGAAGCCGTAGTCGTGGTGCTCACGCTCGAACCACCCCGCGCCGATGCCCAGGATCGCCCGCCCCTTCGAGACGACGTCCAGGGTGGTCACGGTCTTCGCGAGCAGCGCCGGATTGCGGTACGTGTTCCCCGTGACCAGCGTGGACAGCTGGATCGTCGAGGTGGCCGACGCGAGCGCTCCGAGCGTCGTGTACGCCTCCAGCATCGCGTTCTCCGGCGCGCCGATGCCCGGTAGCTGATAGAAGTGGTCCATCACCAGGACGGTGTCGAATCCCGCCGCCTCCGCGTCCCGGGCCTGCGCGGCGACGGTGTCGAAGAGCTTCTCGACCGGGACGCCGGGATGGGTGAAGTTCGGGATCTGGTAACCGAGCCGGATGCTCACAATGCCTCCGCCGATGTAAGAGGGCTATCACCTGTTAATGTAAGACTCCACTAACATGCGGGCAAGCGGGAGCGTGAGCGTGTCGGCGGAGCGCGGCTACCACCACGGCTCGCTGCGCGCCGCCCTCGTGCGGGCCAGCTTCGACCTGCTCGCCGAGTGCGGCCTGCACGGCTTCTCGGTCGCCGCGGTCGCGCGCCGGCTCGGGGTGAGCTCCGCGGCGCCGTACCGGCACTTCGCGGATCGTGCGCACCTGCTCAGCGCGGTCTCCGCCGACGCCGCCCGGGACCTGCGGGCGGCGATCATCGCGGCGGCCGGTGCGGCCGGCCCGGACCCGGCCGCGCGCCTGGCCTCGGTCGCCGGCGCCTACCTGCGGTACGTGATCCGCACCGGCGCCGGCTTCCAGATCATCTATGCCGCCGAGCTGTACGCCGTGCCCGACGACGCCCGCCGGGAGCAGACCCGCGCGCTCATGACGACCCTGCTCGAGCTGGCCACCGCGACCGGCTCGGCGTCGTACCAGGAGGCCGTCCTGCTCGTCGAGGAGACGATCGCCGTGGCGCACGGCTACACGTCGCTCGTGCAGGACGGCTTCTTCTCGCGTGCCTCCACCAGCGTCGACGCGATCGCGGCGCGTGCCACCGAGGCGGCGCGCGCGCTCATCGCGGCTGCCGGCCGCCCGTCGCCGCCCACGTCTCCCGGGTGATCTCGTACTCGACCTCGCCCTCCTCGGAGCCGGGCAGGGGCTCGTCCCAGGCGGGGAAGAAGGTCCGCACGTAGCGCATGCCGACCGCCGCCATGACGCCGCGCGAGCCCCGGTTCACCGCCATGGTCTGCGCGATCACCCGGCGCTGCCCCACTGTCTCGAAGGCGTGCCGCAGCAGGACCCGGGACGCCTCACTGGCCAGCCCCTGCCGCCAGAAGCGGCGGGCCAGGCGGTACCCCAGCTCGGCCACCTCGGGATCGTCGGGCTGGTCCGGGCCGTGCGCCGGCGGCAGCATCATGAGCCCCACGAACTCCGCACCGTCCTCGCTCTCCGGGGCCGTGGAGCCGGGCCGGCCGCCGCCGGAGCCGAACGCCATCCAGAAGCCGAGACCGTCCACCTTGAGCGCCGAGGCCATCCGCCCGGCGTGCGAGGCGAGCACCTCGTCCCTGGTCCGCGCCCGGGGGAAGAGGTGACGCAGCACCTCCGGGTCGGAGTCGAGCCCGACCTCCAGCTCGAGGTGCCGGTCCGCCAGCGGGGTCAGGAGCAGCCGGGTCGTACGCAGAATCGGTTGTGGCATCCCGCCACCCTCACACGACGGCTTCCCGGCGGGCGACGCCTTTACCGCGGCGTCAGCACCACCACCGCGGTCTGCGACGGGCGCAGGGCCGCGTACTCGTCCAGGTTCGCGTCGATCTCCCGCCAGCGGTCCCACAGCCGGTCCCGCTCCTCGCCGGTGGCGGCGTGCGCGCGCACGGGCCGGCGCACGCCGACCAGCTCCACGGTGGCGTCCGGATCGGCCTGCAGGTTGAGCCACCACGCCGGCTCGCCCGGCCCCCAGCCGTTCATGGCCAGCGTGACCAGGTCGGAGCCGTCCTCGAAGTACCCGAGGATCACGCTGCGCGGCCGGCCGCTGCGACGCCCGGCCGTGGTGAGCCGCAGCGCGCCCCAGCCCTTCTTCCGGGGCCGCCAGAGCCCCAGCCGGCCGCCGGTCACGCGGTACAGGAACCGGTGCACCGACCATGCCGACCGGACGATCCAGCGGGGCGGGACCCGCGCGCCCCGCGTCTTGCGCTCGACGGACATGGTGGCCTCCCGTGTAGCTCGCGATCCGCGCCGGACGGCTGGCACGATAGCCATGCCCCGCCAGCTGAACCAGAGCCGAAGGACCCGCGGGTGGCGCGCCGCCCCGCGCATCGGGCAGAGTCAGCGGGGTGGAAACGGCGACACAGCGGCTGCACCGGCTGACCTCGTACGAGCCCTCCCGGTCCTGGACCGACCCGGCCGACGACCCGGCGCTGGTGCAGGACCTCGAGGTCAACGATCTGAGCCGGCTGCCGTGGTTCGTCAAGCGCTATCCGGACGGCCTGCCCCGCGCCGACCTTCCCCGGGACCTGCCCGCCACCACCGCCCCCGCCGTCGCCGTGCTCGCGGGCACCGCCGCGGTGCAGCCGTCCGCCCTGAGCCTCGCCCATCTCGCGCGGATCCTGTTCCTGTCGGCCGGCGTCGTGCGCACGGCCGAGCGCACGTACGGCACCCATCCGTTCCGTGCCGCCGGTTCCGCCGGCGGCCGGTTCCCGCTGGAGCTGTATGTCGCGGTCCCGGACGGGGGAGAGCTGCCGGCCGGCGTGCACTGGTACGACCCCGCCGGGCACGCGCTCGTCCAGGTGGGACCCGCTCCCCGCGGCGGGGACGTGGCCGTGGTCGCGACCGGCGTCCCGTGGCGGACGGGCTGGCGCTACCGCGAGCGCGGATACCGGCACATCTACTGGGACCTCGGCACCATGCTGTCCCAGCTGACCGGCGCCGCGGCCTCGGCCGGCATCCCCGCGGCGCTGTACAGCCGGTTCCCCGACACCGCAGTAGCGGAACTGGTCGGTGCCGACGGTGTCCAAGAATTCCCCGTCGCCGTCGTCTCCCTCGGCGGGCAGGAGCCCGCGCTGCGGCCGGCCGGCGCCGCCGTCGCCGGCGAGGTCGACGCGGCGCCGCTCGAGTTCCCGCTGGTGACGGCGGCGCAGCGGGCGAGCTCCGGCGACGCGCTGGGTCCGCCGTGGGAGCCGGGCGTCGCGGTCCGCGTCTCCGGCGAGCAGCGCGACCCCGTCGAGACCGTGGTGCTGGCCCGGGGCTCGCAGCGGCTGATGGACGCGAGCCGCGGGCTGCCGGAGCACCTCATGCGCGACAGCGTCGCCGTGGCGGTGCGCGGCGTCGACCTTCCCCACTTCGTGGTGGTGCACGATGTGGACGGGATGGAACCCGGTCTCTACCGGTGGCCGGAGATGGACAAGCCGGTGCGCGCGGGCAATCTGCGCGACGAGCTGTACCGGGTCTGCCTCGAGCAGGCCCTCGCCCGCGACGCCGCCTTCGTGGTCGTCACCGCGGCCGACGTGTCCGCCTTGGACGACGCCGGCTACCGCGCCGCGCAGCTCGCGTCGGGCCTGGTGGAGGGGCGGTTGCATCTGCTCGCGTACGCCATGGGAGCCGGCGCCAGCGGGATGACGTTCCTGGACAGCGAGATCCCCGCGCTGCTGGGGGAGCCGCTGGAGGCGATGCTGTTCACCTGCGTCGGCGTGCCGGCGTACCGGTCCGCCAAGGGTGGCCCGCCGGGACGGCCGACCAGCGTCAGACCGGTGTCGCCCCGGTGACCGCCGGCCGCCGCGGGCGGGTCGCGCGTGCCTGGTTCCGGGTGCTGAACGCTACGCTGAACCCGGTCGCCGTACGGCTGGCCAGGTCGGGGTCCGGCCGGTTGTCGCTGATCCGGCACACCGGGCGCCGCTCCGGCCGGACGTACGAGACGCCGATCCTGTTGGCCCGCGACGGCCGCGACTTCGTCGCCGAGCTGACGTACGGCCCCGGCGTCGACTGGTACCGCAACGTGGTCGCCGCCGGTGGCTGCGTGGTGGTGCACGGCGGCACGGAGCACCGGATCGCCGGCGTCGAGCCGTACCCGGAAGCGGCCGGCCTGGCGGCGTTCGGGCGTCCCGCGTCGCTGGTGCTCCGGCTGCTGCGGCGGCGCGAGTTCCGGCTGCTCAGGACGGCCGGGACGACGCCCGCGCCACCGGGGTGATCACACTCACGCTCCGCGCTCGCGGGCGTTGCATAGGATCGACCCCCACGACCGAGGCCCACCCTGTGAACCAGACCCACCCTGTGAACCAGGGCCACTTTGTGAATCGAGGAACGCAATGCCGCTCACTCCGGCGGACATCCACAACATCGCCTTCAAGAAGCCCCCGATCGGCAAGCGGGGCTACGACGGGGACGAGGTCGATGCCTTCCTCGACGAGGTGGAGCAGGAGCTGACCCGCCTGCTGGAGGAGAACGGCGCGCTGCACCAGCAGGTCCAGCGTGGCGGCCCGGGCGGTCCCGGCTCCGCCGCGTCCACCATGGTGCTCGACTCCGAGTTCGCCGACGTCGCCGCCCGCCTGGAGCGCCTCCAGGAGGCGCGCGCCCGCGCCGAGCAGAACGCCCGCAACCTGCAGGCCGAACTGGAACGTGCCCGCAGCAGCGCCAGGTCCGCCCCGCCGCCCGCCGCGCCGGCCGACGACGAGCGCACGGCCCGGGTGCTGATGATGGCCCAGCGCACCGCCGACGACCACATGCGCGACGCGCAGCTGGAGAGCGAGGCGCTGCTGAGCGAGGCCCGCGACAAGGCCGGCCAGATCACCGGGGAGGCGCAGCTCAAGGCGGGCACGATCGAGGGCGACGCGCGGCGCAACCACGCCGATGCGATGAACAGCCTCGGCACGAAGCGCGCGGCGCTGCTCGACGAGATCGAACGGCTCGGCCAGCTCGCGCAGAGCTACCAGGCCGCCCTGCACAGCCACGTCACGCACCAGCTGCAGGATCTCGACAGCGACCCGCAGCCCAACGACTGAGGGCCCTCGTCTCCGCCGTCCTGATGCTCACCGGCGTGAGCGGGTTCCGCACCAGGCTGAGCGCCGAGGTGATGGAGGCCACGTTCCGCACCGCGGACGGGGCCGGCAGCCCGGGTACGCGTCCGACCGACCGCGCCCGCCTGCAGCGGTCTGCCGCTCGCGGTCCGGTGGCGGGGCGGCGAGCGTGCAGACGGTGCCCGCCGCCCGGGGGCGGCGGGGACACCCTAGGCGAACTGCGGGATGACCTCCTGCGCGAAGCGCAGCATCGGCTCGTGGTCGTACGCCACCCGCGGGACGTAGACGATGACGTAGTCGGCGCCCGCCTCGACGGCCCGCTCGACCCGTCCGGCCGTCTCGGACATCGGCTGGGCGAGGTCCATCTCCAGGCTCGTCGACTTGATGATGCTGTCGTAGTCGCGGCCCAGCTTGTCGCAGTGCCGGCGGAGCACGCTCAGCTTGTGGCGGATGATGTCCGGGTCGGAGCCGCCCACGTTGCAGGCGTCCGCGTACTGGGCGACGAGCTTGAGCGTCACCCTCTCGCCGCCGCCGCCGAGCCAGAACGACGGGTGCGGCTTGCGGACGCCCTTCGGCTCGTTGATCGGGCCGTCGATCGAGTAGTGACGGCCCCGGAACACCGGCCGCTCCTCGGTCCACATGCGGTGGACGATCTCCACGGCCTCGCGGAACTCGCCCATGCGCTGCGGGACCTCCTTCCACTCGTAGCCGTACGCCTTCCACTCGTGCTCGTACCACCCGGCGCCCAGCCCGGCGTAGAGGCGCCCGTGGCTGGCCACGTCGACGGTGGACGCGATCTTGGCGTAGAGCGAGGGCTGGCGGTAGCCGTTGCAGCCGACCATCTGCCCGATGTTGACCCGGCTGGTGTCCCGGGCCAGCGTCGACGTGACGGTCCAGCACTCGAACGTGGTGTTGACGGTCGGCTCGGGCACGGTGTGGAAGTGGTCGTACACCCACACCGAGTCCCACGGACCGGCGTCGGCGGCCTTGGCGACCGCCGTCATCGCCTCGTACTGCTCGACCGGGTCGGCGATCTCGACCAGGTCCATCTTCCAGCCCTGCGGCACGAACACCCCGAAACGCACACTCATATCCGCAACGTACCGGATCTTGTGTGCGCCGCACGCCCGGCGGCCGGGCCGGGCGTGCGCGACCGGATGCTCAGGCCTGCGCTCCCACGATGTCGCGGGTCACGGCCGCCTGCTCGGTGAGCACGCTGCTGATCATCGTCTGGGTCTCGTTGATCTCACCGACGATGTCGCCGATGGCGCCCAGCGCGTGCACCACGTTGCCGGCGTCGTTCTGGATCGCGGCGATGAGCGTCGTGACGTCCTGCGTGGCGCGTGCGGTGCTCTGCGCCAGCTCCTTCACCTCGGTGGCGACCACGGCGAAGCCCTTGCCGGCCTCGCCCGCGCGGGCCGCCTCGATGGTCGCGTTCAGCGCGAGCAGGTTGGTCTGCCCGGCGATCGAGGTGATCACCTTGACCACGTCACCGATCTTGTTGCTGGACCGCGACAGCCGCCCGACCACGACGTTCGCCTCGCCGGTGACCTCGGTGGCACGCCCGGCGACGAGGGTCGCCTGCACGACGTTGCGTTCGGCCTCCTCGATGGAGGTGACGAGCTCGGCGCCGGCCGCGCTGAGGCGCCGGCTCTCACGGATCCGCTGCACCGCCTGCGCGATCAGGAAGGCGGTGTTGCGCAGGGCGCTCGACCTGCTCTCGGACAGCGACTGCCGCTCGGTGGCGAAGAAGTCGAGGGTGCCGATCACGGTGCCGTGCACGATCAGGGGCAGGCACACGCCGGACGTGACCCCGGCGCGCTGGGCCGCGGGGGCCCGGACGCAGTCGGTCACCGTGCCGAGGTCCTCGACGAAGATCATCTCCTGGGTCCGCCAGGTGCGGCCGGCGAGCCCGACCCCCGGTGCGAAGGTCGCCGAGCGGGTGACCCGGCGGAACTCCTCGCCGGCGTCGCCGGACTCGACGCCGAACGTGAGGACACCGCGCGCGTCGTCGACCGGCCAGAACGATCCGTACGCCCAGCCGAACCCCGTACGGACGGTGTCGAGCGCCTCCCGGATGGCGTCGGACTCCACGGTGGCCTGTGACAGGTGGCGCAGCACCGTGTTGACCGCGGCGACGTCGGCGGCCGCGTCCGCCTGCCGCTCGGCGGCGCCGACCCGTTCGAGGGCCTGCGACACCAGCAGGCCCACGCTGCGCAGGGTCTCGAGTCGCTGCTCGGAGGGTGCGAGCGCGGTGGTGGCGAAGAAGTCCATCGTGCCCACCACCCGGCCGTCCTCGGTCAGCGGGAAGCAGATGCCGCTCCGCACGCCGACCTTCTGCGCCACGGGCGCGCGGACGCAGTCGTGCATCTGCCCGAGGTCGGGAACGAAGATCAGGTCCTGGGCACGCCATGCCCGGCCGGAGAGCCCCACCCCCTCGGCGAAGGAGGCGGCCAGGGTGACCTCGCGGAACTCCGGACCGGCGTCACCGGACTCGACCGCGAAGCGCAGCACGCCCGCGGCGGGGTCGACGCGCCAGTAGGAGCCGTACGCCCAGCCGAAGCATTGCCGTACCGCGTCGAGCGCCGCCCGGGCCGCCTCGGCGGGGCTCGTGGCTCCCTGCAGCGCCCGTACCACCGTGCTGACCGCCGCGGCGTTCTGCCGTGCCTCGGATATGGCGCTCTCACCGGCGGCATCGGAGGTACGGCTGCCGAACAAACCCATGATCGTCGCTCCTTCTGTCGGACCTTTCGGGCCCCGTCGCTTGTCGGGGGCGCCATCGACCGGCACCCGACGGGCTTGATCGCAGGCCGCGAAACGCACTGGAGCGCTCACCACGCCGGTTGCCGCCCGGTTGCCGTGCCGCAGTCCGTACCGGCAGCGGAGCAAGCATGGGTTGCCACCACGGTGAGTAACCGGCTCGGCGTGACGGATCGCTCCACGACGTCCGGGGGCCGTGGTCGTCGACATCATCGCCGGCGCCGGCGCGGCCGGGATCACCGAGATCAGTGACGGTGGGTAGCGCTTTAGCCCTCGGGGTCGAGGCCGAGCAGCATCGCGGCCAGCTCGTCCCAGGACTCGACGACCTCCGCGACGCCGGCCTCGGCGAGGCGGCGCCGGCGTTCGGGGCGGTCCTGCGGGGGTACGAACGTGAGGTTGCCGACCGTGACGATGCCCGCGGCGACGGCCGACCGGGCGCCCGGCAGGGAGTCCTCGACCGCCAGCGCCCGCCCGGCCGGCACGCCGACCTGCTCGGCGGCGTACCGATAGATCGCCGGGTCGGGTTTGCCCGCCGGTGCGGGCAGCGAGTCCTCCGCGCTGAAGCGCGCCTCCGGCGGGATCAGGTCGCTGAGGCCGGCGGCGCGGAAGCACTCGTCCAGGCGCGACAGCGCGCTGGAGCTCACCGCCGCGAGCCGGAACCTGCCGGCGAGGCGGCGCAGCGGTCCCAGCACGCCCGGGTCGGGCCGCAGCACCCGGCCGAGGTAGGCGCTGACGACCTTCTTCTCCTCGGCGACCCAGTCGTCGAGGACGCCGGGGGCGACCGTGACGCCGTGTGCCCGGGCCAGGTCGGCGGCGGTGGTCCGGAAGGTCTGCCCGGTGGCGGTGGCGAGCAGGCGCTCCGGTGTGTACGTGGCCCGTACCCCGAGCGAGGCCAGGAACCGGTTCGTCACGTCCGCGGAGGCGGCGAAGGCCGGCGCCTCGGAGGGGAAGAGGTTGCCGTCGGCGTCCAGCAGCAGGCACCGCAGGTCGCGAGGCGCGGGCATGGCGGTCATCGTACGGCCCCGGATGCGAGTGGGCGGTGTAGCCGGACGCGGTGGGGGTATCGAACGTGGTCATGGACGAGGGTGACGGCTCGTTCCGGCACGCCGCGGTGATCACGGGCTCGGACGACGAGCTGGTGGCCGCGCTCATGCCGGAGCTGCGACGCTCGGCCGACGCGTACGACGAGGTTCTGATGGTGGTCGGCGAGCGCCTTCGCGGGCTGCTCACGACAGCGGACGGTGACCTGGCGGGCGCGTTGCGCTGGGGTGATCACACCGCGTTCTACCAGCGGCTCGGCTTCGCGTACGAGGGCTTCCGGCGCTACCTGGCCGAGCAGCACGACGCCGGGCGGCGCGTCCACGTCGTGGCGGAGCCGGATCTCACCGCCGGCGCCGTGCCGGACCGCTCGGTGGCGTACCTCGCGTACGAGGCGGCGTGCAACGACGTGTACGCCCCGTACGCCTGCCCGGTCACCTGCATCTGGGACAGCCGGCACCACGCGCAGTCCGTCATCGACGGGGCGCGGGCGGCGCACGGGCACCTGATGACCCCGGAGGGCGTCCGGCCCTCCCCGCAGTACCTGGCGCCAGAGCGTTTCCTGTCCGCACGGCGCGATCCGCCGCTGCCCGCCCCGCCGGGCGCCATCGATCACGACGTGGTGCTGCACGAGGTCGAGGACCTCGGCCCGCTCCGGTCGCTGCTCTGCGGATGGGTCGCCGCGCACGGCTTCGCGCCGGCGGCCGCGGAGGACGTCGTGGTCGCGGTGATGGAGATCGTCACCAACGGGTTGCGCCACGGCCGGCCGCCGGTGCGGGTCCGCGCCTGGCATGAGGCGGCCACGCTGATCGTGCAGTGCGACGACGCCGGTGGCCGGCGCATCCCGCCCGGCGCGGGGTTCCACCGCCCGCGGCTCAGCGGCGCCACCCCGGGCGGGCGAGGGCTGTGGCTGGCCCGGCAGCTGGCCGACGTCGTCATGATCGAGTCGGCCGCCGGGCGGACCACCGTACGGCTGTCCTTCCCGTACGAGCCCCTGCATCGCGCCGAGAACTGACGTCCCGGGCGGGGGCCCGTGCCGCCATGCATCCTCACGGGCCGGATCAGTGGATCACGGCTGGTGGCGATGCACGGCGACCGGGAGAAGAGCATCGACTCCGGGGCCGGCGACTACGTCACCAAGCCGGTCGACGCGGAGGACCTGCTCACCTGCATCGAGCGGTGGCTGACGCAGAAGGGGCGTCCTGACGAACTCCGCCGTTCGGAAGCGGAGTCCCTTTAGTCCGTTTTAGGCTGTCGAGATGGCAGCCGTGCTCGTCGTGGAGGACAACCCTGACCATCAGCACGCCATCGCCGAGGTCGTCCGCCGGCTGGGTCACGAGGTCGTGCTCGCCGACGACGGGCGCGCCGGGCTGGCGGCGGTGGCCGAGCACCGGCCGGACCTGATCGTGGCCGACGTCGACATGCCGTTCCTCAACGGGCTGCAGATGTGCCGCATGCTGCGCGAGGTCCCGGAGTTCGCCGGCATCCCGGTCGCCCTGGTCACGGCTTACCTGCCGCCCAGCGATCCGCGGCTCGCCTCGACCGGCGCCGTGGCGGTGGTGCCCAAGCCGTTCACGATGCAGGAGCTGACCGGGGCGCTGCTCCCGTACCTGTCCGGCGAGCAACCCCCGGCGCCGTTCCCCGCGCCGGACGACGCCGCGCCGGCCGGCTTCGCGGACGCGCTGCTGCACAGCCTGGACGTCGGCGTCGCGGCCTGCGACGCCTCCGGCCGGCTCGTGGTGCTCAA
Source organism: Actinoplanes sp. NPDC049316 (assembly GCF_040677315.1). Lineage (NCBI taxonomy): Bacteria > Bacillati > Actinomycetota > Actinomycetes > Micromonosporales > Micromonosporaceae > Actinoplanes > Actinoplanes sp. NPDC049316. Next base: position 308,257 of record NZ_JBFAQM010000003.1, read on the forward strand.
CCGCGTCATGCGGGAGATCTTCGGCGACGCCAGCGGCGAGGTGCCGCTGACCGAGTGGCCGCGGGAGTTCGTGCTGCGCCACCACGACGGCGCCCCGATCACCGCGGACCGTCTGCCGCTGGTGCGGGCGCTCGCCGGTGAGGAGGTCCGCCACGCCGATGTCCTGACTCACGACCGGGCCGGCCGGCGCCGCTGGCTGGACATCAACGCCCGCCCGGTGCGCGCCGGCACCGGGACCGTGCTCGGCGCGGTCGCCGCCGTGCACGACGTCACCGGCGAGCATCGCTCCCGGCAGTACGAGCGGTGCAAGACCAAGGTCCTCGAGATCCTCGCGGCGAGCCCGGACACCGACACCGCCGCGGACAACCTGGTGCGGGCGATCGGGGAGAGCCTGGAATGGCCGTACGTGCGCCTGTGGCTGATCGACGAGGTGAGCGCGCGGCTGCGGTCGGCCGCCACGTACGCCGCCCCGGGTGAGCGGCCGTTGCCCGTGCCGGCCGGTTTCGCGTGCGGGCAGGGGCTCGCGGGTCAGTGCTGGGAGCAGGCGCAACTGGTGTGGGTGCCGGACATCCACGCCTCCGCCTCGCCGGTGCTGCCGGACGTCGCGGCCAGTGCCGGCTACCGGGCGGCCGTGGCCGTGCCGGTGCGCAGCGGCGACCGCGTCACCGGTGTGCTGACGATCTTCAGTCACTCCCTGCAGGAACCCGAGCCGTCGCTCACCGTGCTGCTCACCGGCATCGCCGGGAACGTCGGCGCCTACCTGGAGAAGCGCCGCGCCGAGGACCTGAGCAGGCACCTCGCGGCCGCCACCGACGAGTACATCGCCCTGGTGGGGCACGAGCTGCGGACGCCGCTGACGTCCATCGGCGCCTACACGGAGCTCATCATGGAGTCGGACGACGCCACCCCGGTCGGCGAGATCCGCCCGCTGCTGGAGATCGTCGAGCGCAACAACGTCCTGCTGCGCCAGCTCGTGGAGAATCTGCTCGACCTGGCCGCGCTCGAGTCGGGCCACGCCGGCCTGACCGTCGCCGACGTCGACCTCGTCGCCGTCGTTTCCGCCGCCGTGGAGGCCGTCGCGCCCGCCGCCCGGGAACACCGGATCACCGTCGCGCCCGGCGTGCCGGAAAGCCTCACGATCACCGGGGATCGCCGCCGGCTGGGGCAGGTGGTGGAGAGCCTGCTCGACAACGCGATCAAGTTCAGCCCGGACGAATCGACCGTACGGGTCGAGCTGGCCGCCGACGGCGACGCCGCCGTGCTGGCCGTGTCGGACGCGGGCATCGGGGTGCCACCCGAGGACCAGCCGCGCGTGTTCCGGCGCCTGTACCGGGCCGGCAACGCTCGGCACTCCGCCGTCCGCGGCGCAGGGCTGGGCCTGGCGCTCAGCCGCGCGGTGGTGGAGCGGCACCACGGCACGATCGTGCTCAACTCGCGGCCGCCCGCGGGCACGACCGTCACCGTCCGCCTGCCGCGGCGGTCCTGACCTCGTCAGATCGTGAGGCGTACCGGCGGCTCCTGCGCCGCGTCGCCGTTCTGCAGGCGGTCGGCCAGCGCGGTGGCCCAGGCCGACACGCCCGCCGCGTCGATGGCGTGCGGGGCGCGGCCGGCGTACCCGGCGATCCGGTCGGCCGCCCGGCGCAGCAGCCGGGCCGCACCCGTGTCGTTGCCCCGCGCCCGGTGGGTGACGCCGACGGCGAGCTGGGCGAGGCCGCGCCACAGCTCCCGTTCCGGCTCCGGCGCCTGCTTCCACGCGCCCTCCAGCACCTCGTGGGCGTGGAAGGGGCGGCCCTCGTCCAGCAGGCGCTGGGCCTCCTCGAGCGCCTCGGCCGGGCTCAGCAGGACGTCCTCCGGCGTGGTCGGCACGCCGGGCACCCCGTACGGCAGCGGCCGGCCCAGCTCGTCGCGGGGCCGGGAGTTCTTGGCCCGCCCCGCGCCGTCGCGGTCCCGGGTGAAGCCGGTGGCGTCCATGGGTTTCCTCTCGTCGGGTGGGGTGCGTTGCGGGCCGCCCGCGCGGAAGCGCACGATGCAGCCGTCGGCGTCGGCGAAGGGTTCCAGCACGGCGGTGTCGTCGGGGGCGCCGCTGTGCTGCAGCGCCCCGCGGATGACCCCGGCGTGGATCCGGCACATGGCGTCCGGGTGGTCCCGGACCAGCGCGAGGTACGGGCACGTGGTCAGCCGTACCTGCGTGGTGTCACCGGCGTCTCCGCGCTCGGCCACGCGGGGTGCGAAGCCCAGCGCGTCCAGGACCTCGACGAGCCCGTCGACGGCGTCCCGGTCGCCGTCGCGCGCGCCGGCGAGCAGCCCGCCCCAGTGCCGCCCCAGCCGGTCGGCGACCGCGCGGTCCGCGGCCTCGCCGCCGAGCTCCTCGAGCACCGCGGCCAGCAGCACACCGTACGCCGACGACGCCGGATCCTCGGCGACGGCGCGGTACCGCCACGCCGGGCGGTACGGCATGCCGGCGTTCGCCCGGGCCTTCACCAGCAGCCCCGCCTCCACGAGCCCGTCGAGATGATCCCGTACGGTCGAGCCGGGCAGCCCGGTACGGGCGGCCACATCCGCCGCGGTGAGTCCGCCGCCCGTGGCGCGCACCAGCTCGAGGACGGCTGCTCGGTCGACCGGGGCAGGGCTCTGCGAAGGCGGGGACTCTGCCATGCCCCGACCGTATATCCGCCGCCGGCGTGTCCCCTTCCCGGGGACATAGGGACTTTAGTCCCGGGTTTTTGCCGTTGTACGGGGCCAAACTTTGATCGAATCGGACCTGCAGGCAGGGAAACGGCGAAGTGGGGTTGGTCGGCGATGGCAGACGCGGCCGGAGCGGCGGGACGGGCCCTGCTGGGCGTCGGAGGACTGGTGCGCCGGGCCGAGGTGTCCCCGGACGGCCGTGCGCTCTACCAGATCGGCGGCCGGGAGGCCGACGCCTTCTACCGCGACCGCTGGTCCTACGACAAGGTGGTGCGCTCCACCCACGGCGTGAACTGCACCGGCTCCTGCTCGTGGAAGGTGTACGTCAAGGACGGCATCATCACGTGGGAGCAGCAGCAGGTCGACTATCCCAGCGTCGGCCCGGACCGCCCGGAGTACGAGCCCCGCGGCTGTCCCCGCGGCGCCGCCTTCTCCTGGTACACGTACTCGCCGACGCGGGTGCGGTATCCGTACGCGCGCGGCGTGCTGGTGGAGATGTACCGCGAGGCCAAGCGGCGCCTGGGCGACCCCGTCGCGGCGTGGGCGGACATCCAGAACGATCCGGAGCGGCGCCGGCGCTACCAGAAGGCCCGCGGCAAGGGCGGCCTCGTGCGCGTGACGTGGGACGAGGCGCAGGAGATCGCCGCCGCGGCGCACGTGCACACCATCCAGCGGTACGGGCCCGACCGGATCGCCGGCTTCTCGCCGATCCCCGCGATGTCGATGGTCTCGCACGCGATCGGCGCCCGGTTCATGTCGCTGCTCGGCGGCTCGATGCTGTCCTTCTACGACTGGTACGCCGACCTGCCCGTCGCCTCCCCGCAGGTGTTCGGCGACCAGACCGACGTGCCCGAGTCCGGTGACTGGTGGGACGCCTCGTACCTGGTCATGTGGGGCTCGAACGTGCCGGTGACCCGTACGCCGGACGCCCACTGGATGGCCGAGGCCCGCTACCGGGGGCAGAAGGTCATCGTGGTCAGCCCGGACTTCGCCGACAACGTCAAGTTCGCCGACGAGTGGATGCCCGCGCAGCCGGGCACCGACGGCGCGCTGGCCATGGCCATGGGCCACGTCATCCTCAAGGAATTCTTCGTCGAGCGCCGTACGCCGCGCTTCGTGGACTACGTCCGCAAGTTCACCGACCTGCCGTTCCTCATCACGCTGGAGCCGGACGCGGACGGCACGTACCGGCCGGGCAAGTTCCTCACCGCCGCGGACCTGGGGGACAGCGACAAGGAAGCCGCCTTCCGCACCGTGGTGTGGGATTCCGCCACGGACGCGGCCGCGGTGCCGCGCGGCTCGCTGGGGCACCGGTGGGGCGAGAAGCCGGGCCAGTGGAACCTCGACCTGGGCGACCTCGAGCCGGCGCTGACCTGTCTGGGCGCGGGCGACGGAGTCGAGGTGGCGCTGCCGCGCTTCGACACCGACACCCCGGGGGTGCTGCGCCGCGGGGTGCCCACCCGTACGGCCGGCGGCAAGCTCGTGACCACGGTGTACGACCTGATGCTGGCCCAGTACGGCGTGGCCCGCGACGGCCTGCCGGGGCAATGGCCGGGCGGCTACGACGACCCGGAGGTGCCGTACACGCCGGCGTGGCAGGAGCCGATCACCGGCGTGCCGGCCGCGCAGGTCTCCCGGGTGGCGCGCGAGTTCGCCGACAACGCGGAGCGCTCCGGTGGCCGCTCGATGATCCTGTTGGGGGCGGGCACCAACCACTGGTTCCACTCGGACACGACGTACCGGGCGATCCTCGCGCTGGTCACGCTGACCGGGTGCCAGGGGGTCAACGGCGGCGGCTGGGCGCACTACGTGGGTCAGGAGAAGTGCCGCCCGGTGACCGGCTGGGCGCAGCTGGCGTTCGGCCTCGACTGGGTACGCCCCCCGCGCCAGATGATCGGCACCGCGTTCTGGTACACCCACACCGATCAGTGGCGCTACGACACGTACTCGGCCGACGTGGTGTCGTCGCCGACCGGGACGGGCGCGTTCCGCGGCAAGCACACGATGGACCTGCTGGCGCAGTCGGCACGCCTGGGCTGGATGCCGTCCATGCCGACGTTCGACCGCAGCCCGCTGGATCTCGCCGACGAGGCCGTCGCCTCCGGGGACCCGGCCGGCTACGTGGCCGGCGAGCTGCACGCCGGCCGCCTGCAGTTCGCCTGCACCGATCCCGACGACCCGCAGAACTGGCCGCGCGTGCTGACCGTGTGGCGGGCCAACCTGCTCGGCTCGTCCGCGAAGGGCAACGAGTACTTCCTGCGCCACCTGCTCGGCACCGACTCCAACCTGCGCGCCGAGGAGGCGGAGCCGCAGCTGCGCCCCCGCGACGTGGTGTGGCCCGAGCAGGCCCCGGAGGGCAAGCTCGACCTGCTGGTGAGTCTCGACTTCCGGATGACGTCGACGACGCTGTTCTCCGACATCGTGCTGCCGGCGGCGACGTGGTACGAGAAGCACGACCTCAACAGCACCGACATGCACCCGTTCGTGCACGCGTTCACCCCGGCCATCAACCCGCCGTGGCAGACGCGTACCGACTTCGACGCGTTCCACGGCATCGCCAAGGCGTTCTCCGCGCTCGCCAAGGACCACCTCGGCGTGCGCAAGGACCTGGTCGCCGCGCCGCTGCTGCACGACACCCCGGACGCCATGGCCACCCCGCACGGGGTGGTGCGCGACTGGGCCGAGACGGGGGAGATGCCGGTACCGGGCCGGACGATGCCGAAGATCGTCGTGGTGGAACGCGACTACGGCGTCGTCGATCAGAAGCTGGCCGCGCTGGGGCCGCTGCTGGACACATTGGGCACGACCGGCAAGGGCGTCGCCGTCGACGTCAATCCCGAGATCGACTACCTGCGGCGCAAGAACGGCGCCGTGCGCGGCGGGGTCGCCGACGGCCGGCCCGCGCTGGCCAGGGACGTGCACGCGTGCGAGGCGATCCTCGCGCTCTCCGGCACCACGAACGGCCGGGTGGCCACGGCCGGCTTCCACGACGTCGAGAAACGCACCGGCGTGCGGCTCGCCGACCTGGCCGCCGAGCACGAGGGCAAGCAGATCACCTTCGCCGACACCCAGGCGCGGCCCGTACCCGTGATCACCAGCCCGGAATGGTCCGGCAGCGAGCATGGCGGCCGGCGTTACTCGCCGTTCACGATCAACACCGAACGGCTCAAGCCGTGGCACACGCTCACCGGCCGGCAGCACTTCTTCCTGGACCACGACTGGATGCACGAGGCGGGGGAGGCGCTGCCGATCTTCCGGCCGCCACTGGACATGCACAAGTTGTTCGGCGAGCCGCGGCTCGGGCCGCACGGGGAGCTCGAGATCACCCTGCGCTACCTGACCCCGCACTCGAAATGGTCCATCCACTCCGAATACCAGGACAACCTCATCATGCTGACGCTCTCGCGCGGCGGCCCGACGATGTGGATGAGCGAGTCCGACGCCGCGAAGATCGGCGTCCGCGACAACGACTGGATCGAGGCGGTCAACCGCAACGGCGTCGTGGTCTGCCGGGCCGTGGTGACCCACAAGATGCCCGAGGGCACCGTCTACATGTACCACGCCCAGGAACGCGTCATCGACGTGCCGAAGGCGGAGCGCACCGGCCGGCGCGGCGGCATCCACAACTCGCTGACCCGCCTGCTCGTCAAACCCACCCACCTGATCGGCGGGTACGCCCAGCTGTCGTTCGCCTTCAACTATCTCGGTCCCACCGGCAACCAGCGCGACGAGGTCACGGTCATCCGCCGCCGCTCGCAGGAGGTGCAGTACTGATGCGCGTGATGGCCCAGATGGCGATGGTCATGAACCTCGACAAGTGCATCGGCTGCCACACCTGCTCGGTCACGTGCAAGCAGGCGTGGACCAACCGCTCCGGTGTGGAGTACGTCTGGTTCAACAACGTGGAGTCCCGCCCTGGGCAGGGATATCCGCGCACCTACCAGGACCAGGAGAAGTGGCAGGGCGGCTGGGTGCGCACCCGCTCGGGCCGGCTCAAGCCGCGCGCCGGCGGCCGGGTGAAGAAGCTGTTCAGCATCTTCGCCAACCCCAAGCTGCCGGCCATGCAGGACTACTACGAGCCCTGGACGTACGACTACGAGCACCTGCTCACCGCGCCGGCCGGCGACGACACCCCGGTGGCCCGGCCGAAGTCGCTGCTCACCGGGCAGGACACCAAGGTCACGTGGTCGGCGAACTGGGACGACTCGCTGGCCGGCGGCAACGAGATCGCGGCCGGCGACCCGGTGCTGCAGCAGGTGTCGGACCGGGTCAAGCAGGAGTACGAGAAGTCGTTCCTGTTCTTCCTGCCGCGCATCTGCGAGCACTGCCTGAACCCGTCCTGCGCGGCGTCGTGCCCGTCCGGCGCGATCTACAAGCGGGCCGAGGACGGCATCGTGCTCGTCGACCAGGACCGCTGCCGGGGCTGGCGCATGTGCGTGACCGGGTGCCCGTACAAGAAGGTGTACTTCAACCACCGCACCGGCAAGGCGGAGAAGTGCACGTTCTGCTTCCCGCGCATCGAGATCGGCCAGCCGACCATCTGCTCGGAGACGTGCGTGGGCCGGCTGCGCTACCTCGGCCTCATGCTGTACGACGCCGACGCGGTGGAGAAGGCGGCGTCCGTCAAGGACGACAAGGACCTGTACGCGGCCCAGCGCTCGGTCTTCCTCGACCCGCACGACCCGCAGGTGGCGGCCGCCGCGAGCCGGGCCGGCATCCCCGACGACTGGATCGAGGCGGCCCGCCGCTCCCCGATCTGGGACCTCATCATGAAGTACGAGGTGGCGCTGCCGCTGCATCCGGAGTACCGGACCATGCCGATGGTCTGGTACATCCCGCCGCTGTCGCCGGTCGTCGACGTGCTGCGCGACACCGGCCACGACGGCGAGGACGTGCACAACCTCTTCGGGGCCGTCGACGCGCTGCGCATCCCGCTCGAGTACCTCGCCGGCTTGTTCACCGCCGGCGACCCCGCGCCGGTGCGCGGCGTGCTCAACCGGCTCGCCGCCATGCGCGCCTACCAGCGCCGGATCAACCTCGGCGAGGAACGCGACGAGTCCATCGCCGCCGCCGTGGGGCTGAGCGGGCAGCAGATGGACGACATGTACCGGCTGCTGGCCATCGCCAAGTACGACGAGCGCTACGTGATCCCGGCCGCCCACGCCGAGGACGCCCACAAGCTCGAGCAGATGGGCACCGAGTGCAGCCTCGACTTCGAGGGCGGCCCCGGCATGTACCAGACCGGGCCGTTCGGCGAGGCCTCCGGCACGGCGGCCCCCGTACAGGTCGAGACGTTCCACATGCTGCGCGAGCGGCAGACCGCCGACGCCTTCACCGACCCGGGTGACGAGCCGCGCCGGGTGAACCTGCTCAACTGGGACGGCAAGGGCCGGCCCGCCGGTCTCTTCCCGCCGCGCAAGGACGGAGCCGCCGATGAGTGAGCCGACCTGGCGGGCGGTCGCCGCGCGCGCCGCCTCCCTGCTGCTGCGTTACCCCGACGAGCCGGTCCTGGCGGCGCTGCCCACCGTGCGGGCGGCGCTGGACGAGCTGCCCGCCGAGATCGCCGGCCACCTGCGTCAGGTCGCCGCGCACCGCGCCGGCACCGAGCCCGGCCGGCTCGCCGCCGAGTACGTCGAGCTGTTCGACTTCCGCCGCCGGTGCGCCCTGCACCTGACCTACTACAGCTGCGGCGACACCCGCAAACGCGGGGAGGCGCTCGTGCGGTTCGCGGCGGCGTACAAGCACGCCGGGCTCGAGGTGATCGACGGCGAGCTGCCCGACCATCTCCCCGCGGTGCTCGACCTGGCCGCGGCCGACGACGGCGGGTGGCGGCTGCTGCGCGACAACCGCGTCGGCCTGGACCTGCTGGACGAGTCGCTGGCCCGCGAGGGGTCGGTCTACCGGCACGCGGTCGCGGCCGTCCGCGCCATGCTGCCGCCGCCCGGGCCGGACGAGCTGCGCGCCGTCGCCACGCTCGCCCGCACCGGGCCGCCGGCCGAGCTGGTCGGGCTGGAACCGTACGGGCTCGTCGACACCACCGGAGGCCGCCGATGAACGTCCTGCTCTGGGTCGTCTACCCGTACCTGGCCATCGCGGTGCTGGTGGGCGGGCTCATCTGGCGTTACCGCTACGACAAGTTCGGCTGGACCACCCGCTCCTCCCAGCTGTACGAGAGCGCCGTGCTGCGCTGGGGCAGCCCCATGTTCCACTTCGGTGTGCTGATGGTGCTGGTCGGGCACATCGGCGGGCTGCTGATCCCCAAGTCCTGGACCGAGGCCGTCGGCGTGACCGAGCACACCTACCACCTGATGGCCGTGTTCATCGGCACGGTGGCCGGGTTCTGCACGCTGATCGGCATGGCCATCCTCATCGCCCGCCGGCGCCTGACCGGGCCGGTGTTCGCCGCGACGACCAAGAACGACAAGGCCATGTACGTGGTGCTCGCGGCCGTCATCGTCATGGGGCTCTGGGCCACCCTCAAGGCGAACGTGGCCGGGGACGGCTACGACTACCGCGAGACCGTCTCGCCGTGGTTCCGTTCGCTGTTCTACCTGCAACCCGACCCCGACCTCATGGCCGGGGTGCCCACGACGTTCCAGACGCACGTGATCGTGGCGTTCGCGCTCTTCGCGTTCTGGCCGTTCACCCGGCTCGTGCACGCCTTCAGCGCCCCGGTCGGCTACCTCACCCGCCCGTACGTGGTCTACCGCTCCCGCGACACCCGGCCCGGCCTGCGCCCGAGCCGGCCCGGCTGGGAGGGGCCGCCGACCGTACCCACGACCCGGCGGTAGCGTCATGGCCGCCACCCCGGCCGGAGCGGGCCGCAACCTGGTCCTCGCCACGATCGGGTTCACCGTCAACTTCTGGGCCTGGGCCCTGCTCGGGCCGCTGGGTCCCGGCGTCAAGGAGCGGCTCGGGCTGAGCTTCGCCGCGCAGTCGCTGCTGGTCGCCGTGCCGGTCGTGGTCGGCTCGCTCGGCCGGATCCCGGTCGGCGCCCTCACCGACCGCTACGGCGCCCGGGTCATGTTCCCGCTGATCAGCCTCGTGACGATCGTGCCGGTGCTGACGCTCACGGCGGTGTCCTCGTACGCGGCCCTGATCGTGACCGGCTTCTTCCTCGGCATCGGCGGCACCGCGTTCGCCGTGGGCGTGCCGCTGGTGTCGGGCTGGTATCCGCCGGCCCGCAAGGGCTTCGCCATCGGCGTGTTCGGCGTCGGCATGGGGGGCACCGCGATCGCCAACTTCACCACCGTGCGGCTGGCCGACGCGTACGGGGAGAACACCCCGTTCCTGCTCGTCGCGGCCCTGCTCGCGGTCTACGCGGTGGTCGCGTTCCTGCTGGTGCGCGACGCGCCGGACCGGCAGCGCCCCGCCGGGTCGGCCTGGTCGCGCACCCTGGACGTCAGCCGTCTGACGGTCACCTGGCAGCTCTGCTTCCTGTACGCGATCGGCTTCGGCGGCTTCGTGGCGTTCAGCGTCTACCTGCCCGCCTACCTGCGCACCGCGTACGAGCTGACCCCCGACGACGCCGCGCTGCGGACCGCCGGTTTCGTGGTGCTGGCCGTCATCGCTCGGCCCACCGGCGGGTGGCTCTCCGACCGGCTGCACCCCGTACCCGTGCTCGTGTGGTGTTTCGCCGGCACGGCGGTCTTCGCCGTGGCGCAGGCGTTCCAGCCGGGCCTGGTGCCCGTCGCCACCATCTGTTTCCTCGGCATGGCGGCGCTGCTCGGCGCTGCGAGCGGGGCCGTGTTCGCGCTGGTCGGCAAGGTCGCTCCGGCCGACAAGGTGGGTACGGTCACCGGCGTCGTCGGCGCGGCCGGCGGCCTCGGCGGCTTCGTCCCGCCGCTGATCATGGGCTGGGTGTACGGCGTCGAGCACTCGTACGCGATCGGCCTGATGCTGTTGTCCGACATGGCCCTGGCCGCTGCCGTCTTCACCGCGGTGAAGATGAGTGGCCTCGCCACCCGCCGCACCGCCTGACGGAGGCCACCGTGGATGCCCTCTCCCTGCCCACCCTGCTGGACCACCATTTCGACGTCGCCCGCGGGCAGGCCTCCGGGCGCAGCGCGCAGACCCTGGTCGGCGGCCGCGACCGGCTGCTGCGGCAGACGGTGCTCGTGTTGCTCGCCGGGCAACGGCTCGACGAGCACGACAGCCCGGGGGAGGCCACCCTGCAGGTGCTCCGGGGCCGGGTCCGGCTGGCCGGCGGCGGGCACACCGCGGACGGCGGCCCCGGCGACCTGCTCGTCATCCCGGACGCCCGGCACAGCCTCGAGGCCCTCGAGGACGCGGCGGTCCTGCTCACCGTCGCCAAGGCGGCCTGAGCGGTCAGGCCGGGGCCGTGCGGCCCCGCCGGGTGCGCAACCAGGGACCGAGCCCGTGGCCGTCCTCGGTGGCGATGAACGCGGCCCGCGCGTGCATCAGCGCCTCCTCGGAGTGCGCCAGGCAGCCCCACACGGTGTCGCCCCACGGGTCGGCGAGCTTGACCTCGGCCGGCTCCGGGCACGGGCTGCCGTCGGTGAGCCCGATCTGGCAGGCCGCGGGGGCGCCGCCGCGGCGGCGTACGGCCTCCGCCGCCTGCTGGATCAGCGAGAACTCGGCGGCCGACCCGGTCGGCTCCGCCCGCTCGCCCGGGGCGACGGCGACCCGCTGGCCGGCGAGCACCACGTTGCCGTCCGGGTCCACGGTCCGTGCCTCGCCGCCGGGAGCGTGATCGGGGTAGCCGACGAGCTCCCACGGCAGCCCGGCCGCGCGGACCCGCTCGCCGACGAGCGCCAGGTCGTCGACGTACAGGTAGATGAGCAGCGGCAGCTCGACCTGGATCAGCGGCGGCTGCACGCACGCCAGCAGCAGCGTCTGGTCGCCGCTCTGCACGTACGACCAGCGGCCGTCGCCGTCGCCGCCGCGGCGCACCTCGGCGAAGCCGAAATGGGCGTAGAAGTCCCGGCTGAGCTCCAGGTTCTTCACGTAGCACACCGGCACGGCGGCGGAGACCCTCGGTTGCATCCCGGGAACCTACAACACCATCGGACCGGCCGCCGCCGTGGCTCGCGCGCCGGCGTGGCTCACGGCTTGACGGCGACGCCGGCTCAGCTGCACGCCGGCGTCCGGGCGCCATCACCCGGGCGGTTGCAGACCCGGGAACGTCCCGTACGGCCCCAGCTCCCCGAACGCGAGCGTCAGGTCGAGCTCGCCGACCGGCACCTCGCCGAGCTCGGGCAGCCGCGGGCGGCCCGAGCTCACGCCGAGCGTGACGTGCGGCCGGAAGTCGGCCCCGGCGGCGCCGAGCGGGCTGCCGCCGGCCTCGCGGATCCAGCCGAGCACCTCGGTGTGCAGCGCGTCCAGCCCGGGCCGGCGGACGACCTCGAGCCCGAAGTAGACCCCACCGCGTGGCACGTAGTAGTCGCCGGCGGGCAGCACCGCGTACAGCAGGCCGATGATCTTCACGCGCGTCGCCGGCGCAGGGTGACCCTGCGTGCGGGCCCGTACCGCGGCCGCCCCGGCCTCGCCCGCGTCGAAGTGCGCCACCGACACATGCGCCGGCGCGTGGTCGCCGAGCATGTTCTGCGGCGTCGGACCGGCGATCTCGGCCGCCAGCCTGGCGAGCCGGTCGTGGGTCCGGCGGCCGGGCAGCAGCACCACTCCGTACGGCATGCCGACATGCTCGCACGCGGCCCGGGTTCCGGACCGTCCACCTTGACAGCCGCCGGGCCGGATCGTTGGATGTTACCGGGAGGTAACGCCATGGCCGTGACCCGCAGACACCTGGCACTCTTCCTGGCCGCCGTGCTGGCGTGCGGAACGGTCGCGACCGCCGGGGCGGTTCCGGCCGCGGCCGCGCCGCCGGTGTGCGACACGCCGACGCCCAGCACCACCCAGCCGGGCTACCTGGTGGCCGACCCCGACTGTGATCCCGGCGGCACGCCGTTCGTGGCCCTCGCCGACGCCTCCGGCGCCCCGTCGTCGCGCGTGTACACCGGCATCCGCGAAGGTGCGGCGTGGCGCGTCGAGGTGCCGCTGCGCTGGAACGGCGACCTGGTGGTCTATGCGCACGGTTACCGCGGCACCGGCACGACCGTGTACGTGGACAACCCCGCGCTGCGCGCCCACTACATCGCCGAAGGCTTCGCCTGGGCCGCCTCCAGCTACAGCACCAACGGGTACGACGTCGGCCAAGGGGTCCGCGACTCGTACCCGCTCATCGACCAGTTCCGCCGGGTCACCGGCCGGCCGGCCCGCTCGGTCTACATGACCGGCGCCTCCATGGGCGGGCAGATCACCGCCGTGGCCGTCGAGAAGCATCCGCGCGCGTTCGTGGCGGCGATGCCGTACTGCGGGGTCCTCGGTGACACCGAACTGTACGACTTCTTCCTCGACGCGAACGTGACCGCCGCGGCCCTGGCCGGCGTCCCGGTGGACTTCCCGCTGCAGCCGCCGGCCGGCTACCCCGACCGATGGCGGGCCCGCGTGGCCCGGATCCTGCCCGCGCTGGGGGTCACCGCGGGCGCCCCGCCGGCCCTGACCGCCGCCGGCCGGACCTGGTCCGACGTCGTCGAGCGGCGCAGCGGCGGCGAGCGGCCCGGATTCGACGGGGCCTTCGCCTACTGGAACGCGGCCCGCTCGCTGGCGCCGCTCAACGACCTGCCGTTCCTCTTCGGCCTCTATCCCGGCCTCTCCGGCGGCACGGGCGGCATCGCGGACGGCAACGTCACCGACAACAGGTTTACGGTCTACCGCAGCACCGACCGGTGGTGGCCGACCCCCGCGGAGTGGCGGCTGAACGCCGAGGTGCTGCGCGTACGGCACACCGCCGAGGCGAGCCGCGGCCTGGACGGCATCCCGCGCGTGAACGGCAGGCCGAGCGTTCCGGTCCTGTCCCTGCACGACATCGGCGACCTCTTCGTGCCCCTCTCCATGGAGCAGGTGTACGCGAGGCGCGCCGCCGCGAACGGCAAGTCCCGGTTGTTCGTCTCCCGGGCGATCCGCGGCGTCGGCCACTGCGACTTCACCGCCCCGGAGCTGCAGCAGGGCTTCGACGACCTCGTGACCTGGGTGCGCGACGGCCGCCGTCCGGCGGGCGACGCCATCCTGGACCGGCGCGCGGTCGCCGCCCCGGCGTTCGGCTGCCGCTGGACGGTCGGCGTACGCCCCGCCTTCGCCGCCCAGCCGTGCCCGGCGGTCAGCGCGCCGGCCACTCCCGCAGGGGCCCGTACGCGGCCCGGTAGCTCGCCCTCCCGCCCAGCGGCGCGGTGATCGCGCGGACCCAGCCGGGCACGGCCGCCGTCCGCGAGAACCGGTCCGTCTGGGTCTGCACGTGCGTGACCCGCGGGCGGCGGACGCGCTCGTACTCCGCGGCGGCCGCCGGGGCGTCGGCGCCCGCGGCGAGCAGACCGGCCAGCACCTCCGCGTCCTCGAGGGCCAGCGCGGCCCCCTGCGCCCAGACCGGCGCGGTGGCGTGGGCGGCGTCGCCGATGAGCACGGCCCGGCCGTGCGCCCAGCGGGGGACGCGGACCTCCTCGATGGGGGAGTGGTAGAGCTGCGCGGGATCGGCGGTCGCCGCCTCGACGGTCTGGCGCACGGGCTCGGGGAAGCCGGCGAACGTCTCGGTCAGCCACGCCGGGTCGGGCTCGGCCGGGCCGCCGCGGGTGGCGCACGCGAAGCCGTACACCTCGGCGGGGGAGACGGGGATGAGCAGGTACGTGCCGTAAGTGCCGGCCCAGACCGCCCAGCAGTCCACGCCGGGGTTGGGCGCCATGAACCGGAAGCTCGCGCCGGAGAGCAGGGCGGCGCGCACCCCGTCGTCGCCGAACGCCGCCCGGCGCACGGTGGAGCGGACGCCGTCGGCGCCGACCACGAGGCTGCCGCGCACCGTCGAGCCGTCGGCGAGGTCGATCTCGGCGGCGCCGGGGTCCTGGCGTACCGCCGTCACGCCGGCGCCCTCGTGGACGGTGCCGTCCGGCAGGCCGTCGCGCAGGATGCGGTGCAGGTCGGTGCGGCGTACGCAGCGCGGCTGAGCCTCCGCGCCCCAGAACTCGCGTTCGTCCACCTGGAACAGCAGCCGCCCCCGGCCGGTGCGGTATTCGCGCCGCAGGACCGGGTGGCCCGCGGCGGCGATCTCGTCGCCCAGGCCGAGGCGGCCCAGCGCGGTGATCGCATTACCCGGCAGGTTGACCGCCAGGCCCGCGTCGGCCGCCTGCTCCCGTCGTTCATACAGCGTGTACGCAATGCCGTGTCGGTGCAGCGCGCGGGCGAGGGCGAGGCCGGCGATGCCGCCGCCGATGATCAGAACTGGCTCGGTCATGCCGCCGATCGTGGCGGGCGGCGCCTCCGCGCGCCAGCGTCACGGTACGGACGACCCTCGATCATGGACGAACGTTGCGCCGGAGGGCCGAGAGGCTGCGCGCCCGGACCAGCGCCTGCCGCCGGCCGATCTCGCGCCCGTCGGCGGTGACCTCCACGCCGTCGACCTCGTACCAGTTGTCGTCGTCGTAGCGCACCGGCCGGTTCCAGTCGACCCGTTCGACGCGCATCCGCAGCGGGCCGGCGCCGAATCGGTAGTCGGACTCGGGGAAGAGACTCACCGGCACCACCGGGCCGCGGTTCCTGTCCATCCGCCAACTCCTTCACCATCGCCGCCACAGATATGGGAGGAAACCGTCCGTACGCGACGGGACGGGAGCCGCGCACGTGCCCCAGCATGGCCATATGCCATAGCGGATGCAAGGACTCCTGCACGTGCATATGCACATTGGAACGGACAAAAGAAAGATCGGATGCGGCCCGGGGGCCGTTCGGCCGATACGGACCGGCTGATCAGCCCGCGGAGCCGTCGAGCTCGTCGAGGATCTTGCGCAGGATCGCCGTCGTCCGGTCCGGCGGTTCCGCCTCCAGGCAGGCCCCGTCCATGGTCGCGGCGTAGTGGTCCACGTCCGCCGGCTTGTCCAGGTAGAGCGCGCTGGTGAGCTGCTCGACGTAGACCACGTCGGAGAGTTCGTCCGCCGCGAAGCGCAGGATGGCGAACGGCAGGCCGGCGGCCGCCCGCGGGCTGCCCCGGAACGGCACGATCTGGATCCGGACGTTCGGCCGCTCGGCGGCCTCGATCAGCGCCTCGAGCTGCCCCCGCATCACGGCCCGGCCGCCGAAGCGCCGGTGCAGCACGCTCTCGTCCAGCACCGCCCAGACCTGCGGCGGATCCGCCCGGTGCAGCACCCGGCGGCGGTCGCGGCGCAGCGCGATCCGCCGGTCGATCTCCCCGGCCGGCGCCCCGTCGTGCCCGTGCGCGATCACCGCCCGGGCGTAGTCGTCGGTCTGCAGCAGCCCGGGCACGAAGTGCACCTCGTACGACCGGATCAGCGAGGCGGCTTCCTCCAGGCCGAGATAGCTGAGGAACCAGGCCGGCACGATGTCCGCGTACTCCCGCCACCAGCCCGGCTCGTTCGCCCGGTGGGCGAGGCTCAGCAGCTCGCGGCGTTCGCTCTCGCCCACGCCGTAGAGGGAGAGCAGGTCCGCGACGTCGCGCTCCTTGAACGGCACGCGGCCCAGCTCCATGCGGCTGATCTTCGACTCCGAGGCCCGGATCTCCCACCCGGCGGCCTCCCGGGTCACCCCGCGTTCCTTGCGCAGCCGGCGCAGCCGGGAGCCCAGCTGGATGCGCAGCGCGGCGGGGCCCGCGGCGCCCTCCCTGCCGGAGCTCATCCGTTCTCCCCGATCAGCCGACGATCCTCACCACCGACGGGGATATCCCGATGCACGTGCATCCAAACGTGCAGCTTCACCGGACGATGCTCATTCACGTGCACGATCTTAGGCGCGGTTGCGGACAGGTCCAGCTCTCGTCACCCGAGGGGTCACGACGCGGCCGGTGGCCCCGTGGTCACGTCGGACAGCGCGATGAACGCCGGTTCACCCGCGTGGAAGGTGCGGGCGACGCGGCGTACGCCGTCCGGCGACATGCCGGTGGCGCGCAGCAACGCGGCCTGGGCCGCGGCGTTCGGCGTCTCCATCGGGCCGAAGCAGCCGTAGCAGCCGCGCTGGTACGCCGGGCAGATCGCCCCGCAGCCGGCGCGGGTGACCGGGCCGAGGCAGGGGGTGCCGTGGGCGACGACGACGCAGACGTTGCCGCGTTGCTTGCACTGGAAGCAGACGCTGTGCGCCGGCACGTCGGGGCGGCGGCCCACCAGCAGGGCCGTGATCACCTCGAGGAGCTGGCCGCGGTCGATGGGGCAGCCGTGCAGCTCGTAGTCGACATCGACGTGCGCGGCGATCGGGGTGGAGGTGGCCAGCGTCGAGATGTACTCGGGGCGGGCGTACACGACCCGGCGGAACTCGTCGACGTCGGCGAAGTTGCGCAGGGCCTGCACGCCGCCGGCGGTGGCGCACGCGCCTATGGTGACCAGCGTGCGGCTCATCTCGCGGACCCGGCGGATGCGCTGCGCGTCCTCCGGCGTCGTGATCGAGCCCTCCACCAGCGACACGTCGTACGGGCCCGGCTCGACGTGCCGGGTGGCCTCCAGGAACTGGGCGATGTGCACCCGGCCGGCGACGGCGAGCAGCTCGTCCTCGCAGTCCAGCAGGCTGAGCTGGCAGCCGTCGCACGAGGCGAACTTCCACACCGCGAGCGTGGGTACGGAGACAGCAGCAGTCATCACAGCTCCCGGACGGTGAGCAGGGAAGCGGCCCGCCCGTACGGCACGACCGGACCGTCGCGGCAGACCAGCAGCGGCCCGAGCTGGCAGTGCCCGCACCAGCCGCAGCCGCAGCGCATGGTGCGCTCGAGCGAGATCTGCACCCGGTCGGCGGCCACCCCGCGGGCGACCAGCGCCTCGGCGGTGTAGCGCATCATGATCTCCGGGCCGCACACGAAGGCCACGGCGCGGCGGGCGTCGAAGCGGGCCTGCGGGATCAGCGCGGGCACCACGCCGACGTGCCCGGTCCAGCCGGCGGCCGGCCGGTCCACGGTCACGCCCACGTGGGCGCCCTCGCGTGCCCAGCCGCTCAGGTCGGCGGGGTACAGCAGCTCGGCGGGGGTGCGGGCGCCGACGAGCACCACCAGGGCGCCGTACCGGGCCGGGTCGTCCAGGACGGCGTGCACGAGCGGGCGTACCGGCGCCAGGCCGATGCCGCCGGCCACGATGACGACGTCGCGGCCGGTGGCGGCGGCGAGGTCCCACGGGGTGCCGAACGGGCCGCGGACGCCGACGACCGCTCCGGGCCCCGCGTCGTGCAGGGCGCGGGTCACCGCGCCGACCGACCGTACGGTGTGCGTCAGCCGGCGGGTGCGGCCCTCGGCGGTGGTCTCCACCGCGCTCAGCGAGATGGGCACCTCCCCGATCCCGTACGCGGTGAGCATGGCGAACTGCCCGGGCGCGAATCCCGCCAGCGGCGCCGATTCGTTCACCAGCTCGATCGTGACCGTGTCGGCGGTCTCGGCGCGGCTCGACACGACCCGGTACGGCTGCGGGAACACCGGCGCGGCGGGGGGCGTGGCGGTCGCCGGGTGGCTGATCATCGGCCCGTCCCGTCGTCCGCGGCGTCGCCGGCCGGCCGCAACGCCGACAGCGCGGCGACCTCCCGGGTGATGTCGATCCCGGCCGGGCACCAGGCGATGCACCGGCCGCAGCCGACGCAGCCGGAGGAGCCGAACTGGTCGTGCCAGGTGCCGAGCTTGTGCGTGATCCACTGGCGGTAGCGGGCCTGCCCGCTGGAGCGGACGTTGCCGCCGTGCAGGTGGGTGAAGTCGAGGTCGAAGCAGGAGTCCCAGCGGCGCCAGCGTTCGGCGTGGTCGCCGGTGAGGTCGGTGACGTCCTCGGTGGTGGTGCAGAAGCAGGTCGGGCACACCATGGTGCAGTTGCCGCAGGTCAGGCAGCGCGACGCGACGTCGTCCCAGTGCGGGGACTCGCGGGAGGCGGTGAGCAGCTCCGGCAGCCCGTCCGCCGGCATGGACCGGGTCATCCGCGTCGCCGCCCCGGCGACCGCGCCGGCTGCGTGGGCGACGTCGTCGTCCCCGGCCGCGCGGGCCGGCAGCTCCGCCAGGATCTCGGCGCCGGCGGGGGTGCCGGCGCGGATCAGGAACCGGTGCTGCCCACCGTCCAGCATCTCGGTCATCGCCAGGTCGAAGCGCGCGTCGGCGTGCGGGCCGGTGCCCATGGACGCGCAGAAGCACACGGCACCCGGCTCGGTGCACTCCACGGCGATGACGAGGTTGCCGTCGCGGCGTCCGGCGTAGACCGGGTCGGCGTAGCGGCCGCCGGTGAGGACCCGGTCGAGGACGGCGATCGCGGCCAGGTCGCACGGGCGTACGCCGAGCAGCGCGAACCGGCGGCCGTGCTCGGGTTCGCCGCCCACCATCGAGCCGTCGGGCGTGCGATCGGCCGACCAGAGCTTCGCCCGGGCGGGATGCAGCACGTTCTTCCACGACTGCGGGCCCGCCGAGTGGCCGAACGCGGCCTCGTCGGCTCGCCGGCGCAGGCGGTACCGCCCGGCCTCGGTGTCCACGCCCCACCCGTACGGCAGCTCCGCCGCCGAGGAGAGCTCGGCGATCACGATCGCGCCGTCGCGGACAGTCGGCCCCATGACGGTGTACCCGCGGGCCTCCAGCGCGCCGAACAGCGCGGGCAGCGCGGCCGCGTCGAGCAGCGCCGGCGCCGGGGTCAGGGTGTGCGGTTCGGTCTGGGACGCCATGGCGGCCTCCTGTCGTCAGCCGGTGTTGACGGGGGACCGTCCCCGGACGACGGTCGTCGGGCAGTCGGCGTGGAACATCAGGTGCTGGCTGACCGAGCCGAGCACCAGCCCGGTCACGGCGCCGTGACCGCGGTCGCCCACCACGACCAGCTGGGCGCAGCGCGACCACTGGCTGAGCAGCACACCGGGATCGCCCCGGACGACCTGGCGCCGTACGGGCACGTCGGGGTAGCGCTCACCGACGCCGGCCAGCGCCTCGGCGAGCACCCGCTCCTCCTGCGCGTCGCCGGACCAGAACTCGTACGTCATCGGCAGCTTGCTGTTCAGTTCCGTCCAGTCGTTGCCGCTCCACGCGTGCAGGGCCACGAGGCTGGTGCCGCGCAGGGACGCCTCCTCGAGGGCGACCTCGAGGGCCGGCACGGAGTTCGGCGACCCGTCGATGCCGACCACCACGGGACCGATGCTGCGGGGCTCGCCGCGGACCACGAGCACCGGGCACGCGGCGTGCGCCGCCAGGTGCAGCGCCACGGAACCCACGAGCATCCCGCCGGTCCCGCGTTCACCGACGACGACGAGGTCGGCGTGCCGGCTCTCGTCGGTCAGGACGGTCGCGGGGCGCCCGGCCGCGAGCTCGGTGGTCACGGGCACGCCGGGCGCCACCTTCGCGGCGGTCTCGGCGGCCTCGGCCAGCCAGGCCCGGGCCTCCTGTTGCGCCGTCTCCGGCACGCCCTCGGTCATCCCGGGCGGCATCGGTACGGGCAGTTTCGGCCAGTGCAGGGCGTGCACGATGCGCAGCGGCCGGTGGCGGCGGGCGGCCTCGGCAGCCGCTATCTCGACCGTACCCCGGCTGTGCGCGGGCGCATCCACACCGACGACCACGGCGGCTCCGGCGACAGTGGCCATGACGCACCTCCTGCTGGGTGGACCTCAGAAACAGCATCCGTCGCCATGGATGGGCCCGGCAGGGCCGATGGTCCCGCGTTGGGGCGCCGTGGGCGTACGGCCCGGCGCAAGGGTCCTTCGGGCATCGATAGGGTGCGATCGGCCTCACTGTGGATCAAGCAACGCTCGTAGAGTGTGGTGATCGGCGGCCTCGAGGAGGCAGGATGTCGACGCACCAGCGGGCCGGCGGCGGTACGGCCACGGATCTCACCGCCCGGATCTCGTCCCACCCGTTCTTCGCCGCGCTCGTCCCGCACCACCTGGGGGCGCTGCGGGAGACCTGCACCCCGGTGTCGTACCCGCAGGGCGCACGCCTCTTCACCGAGGGCGGCCCGGCCGACCACTTCTGGCTGCTCGAGCACGGCGACGTGGCGCTCGACCTGCAGGTGCCCGGGCACGGCGCGCTGGTGCTCGAGACGCTGCCCGCGGGGACGCTGCTCGGCTGGTCCTGGCTGTGTCCGCCGTACCGCTGGCATTTCGGGGCGGTGGCCCGCACCGCCGTGACGACCCTGCGGTTCGACGCCGGCCTGGTCCTGCGCCGCTGCGAGGCGGACCCGTCGTTCGGCTACGCGATGATGCGGCTGGTCACCCCCGTCATCATCGACCGGCTGCAGGCCACCCGGCTGCGCCTGCTGGATCTGTACGGACCGCCCGGTGGAAGGCGGCGACAGCGATGACGCACCGCTCCGACCGGATCCTGGACGTCCGCGCGCTGGCCCGGGTCGAGGGCGAGGGCGCGATGCACGTCCGCGTCCGGGACAGCACGGTGGAGGACGTCCGGCTGGAGATCTACGAGCCGCCCCGGTTCTTCGAGGCGTTCCTGCGCGGCCGGGCGTACACCGAGCCACCCGACATCACCGCGCGGATCTGCGGCATCTGCCCGGTCGCGTACCAGATGAGCGCGTGCGCGGCGATCGAGGACGCCTGCGGGGTCACTGTGGACGACGGCATCGCGGCGTTGCGCCGCCTGCTGTACTGCGGGGAGTGGATCGAGAGTCACACGCTGCACATCTACCTGCTGCACGCCCCGGACTTCCTCGGCTACGCCGGCGCCCTCGACATGGCCACCGACCACCGCGGCCTCGTGGAGCGCGGCCTGGCCCTGAAGAAGGCCGGCAACGACATCGTGGAGCTGCTCGGCGGGCGTCCCATCCACCCGGTCAACGTGCGGGTCGGCGGCTTCTACCGGGCGCCGCACCCACGGGAGCTGCGCGGCCTGCGCGAGACCCTGCGGCGGGCGCTGGACCTGGCCTGCGACACGGTCGACTGGGTGGCGGGCTTCGAGTTCCCCGACTTCGAGCACGACCACGAGATGCTCGCCCTGGTCAGCCCCGGCCGGTACGCCATCGAGTCGGGGACGCTCGCCACCACCGGCGGCCTGACCTTCGCGCCGCAGGAGTTCGAGCAGCACATCATCGAGGAGCAGGTGAAACACTCGACCGCTCTGCACGCGAGCCTGGCCGGTCGCGGCTCCTACGTGGTCGGCCCGGCCGCCCGGTACGCGCTCAACCGGCAGTGGCTGCCGCCGGTGGCCCGCGAGACGGCCGACGCGGCGGGGCTGGGCGCGGACTGCCGCAACCCGTACCGCAGCATCGTCGTGCGGGCCGTCGAGAACGTGGTCGCGGTGGAGGAGGCGCTGGCGATCATCGACACGTACGAGCCGCCGCCGCGCCCCTTCGTGGACGTGCCACCCCGCGCCGGCGTCGGGTTCGGCGCCACCGAGGCCCCGCGTGGCATCCTCTTCCACCGCTACCGCCTCGACGACGACGGTCTGATCACCGCCGCCCGGATCGTCCCGCCGACCTCGCAGAACCAGGCGGCGATCGAGGACGACCTGCGCCGCTTCGTCTCGGCCCGGCTCGAGCTCGACGAGGAGCGGCTGACGCGCGAGTGCGAGCAGGCCATCCGCAACTACGACCCGTGCATCTCCTGCGCGACCCACTTCCTCGACCTCGTCGTCGACCGAGGGTGAGCGGTGGGCGGCCAGCGCCGGCGCGTCATCGTCGGCATCGGCAACGAGTACCGCAGCGACGACGCGGTGGGCCCCCTGGTGATCGCCGAGCTCCTCGCCCGGCAGCCGGGCGATCCGGCGCTGTCGGGCGTCGAGCTGCGGGTCAGCGACGGTGACCCGGCCGGCCTGCTGATGATGTGGGCCGGCGCCGAGGTGGCCGTGGTCGTCGACGCGGTCCGCATGGACGGCGCGCCCGCCGGTCACCTGCACGAGCTGGTCGCCGACGACCTCGCGGCGCAGGCCGGCGCGCCGGTCGCCACCTCGCACGCGATCGCCCTCGGCGAGACCGTCGCCCTGGGCCGGGCCCTCGGGCGCCTCCCGCGCCGCCTCGTGGTGCTCGCCGTCTGCGGCAAGGACTTCGGATTCGGGACGCAGCAGACCCCCGAGGTGGCCGCCGCCGTGCAGCCGATCGCCTCGCGGGCCCGCGACCTCGCGAGCGCGCCGTGACGGCGCCGGCCTGGCTGGTCCGGGTCCGCGGCACCGTCCAGGGCGTGGGCTTCCGGCCGTACGTCCACCGGATAGCGACCGGGCTGCGCCTCGACGGCGTGGTCCGCAACGTCGACGGTGACGTCTGCATCGAGGTCAGCGCCCCCTCGGCGGCCGTGGCGGCGCTGACCCGCACCATCCGTGAGAACCCGCCGCCGCACGCGGTGATCGACGAGATCAGCGTCCGGCCGCTCGGTTGTCTGCCGGCCCGCACCGGGTTCGCCGTCGAGCTCAGCGCCGGCGGCGCACCGGTGGCCGCCCGCGGCTTCGCCGGTCTGCCACCCGATCTCGCCACCTGCGACGACTGCCTGCGCGAGCTGTTCGACCCGGCGGACCGCCGCTACCGCTACCCGTTCCTCAACTGCACCGCCTGCGGGCCGCGGGCCACGATCATCGACGAGCTCCCGTACGACCGGGAGCGTACGGCGATGGCCGGATTCACGCTGTGCCCGGCGTGCGCCCGCGAGTACCACGATCCCGCCGACCGCCGCTTCCACGCCGAGCCGATCGCCTGCCCCGCCTGCGGCCCGCGTCTCGTGTGGACGGGCGACCCGGCGGAGGCGTACGCCGAGGACGCTCTCACCGAAGCCGTGACGGCGCTGACGCGCGGCCGCATCGTGGCGCTCAAGGGCCTCGGCGGCTACCAACTGGTCTGCGACGCGACGGACGCGGCCGCGGTGGCGGCCCTGCGGACGCGCAAACGCCGGCCCCGCAAGCCCTTCGCCGTCATGGTCGCCGGCGCCGCCGCGGCGGGCGGGCTGGCCGAGCTCACCGGCGCCGACGCGGCCCTGATGGCGTCCCCGGCCCGCCCGATCGTGCTCGCCCCGGCGCTGCCGGGCGACGAGCTGGCGGCCGGCGTCCACCCCGGCACGCGCCTGGCCGGGCTGTTCCTGCCCGCGACCCCGCTGCATCATCTCCTGCTGCGCGCCATGGCGCGGCCGCTCGTGGTGACCAGCGGCAACGTGTCGGACGAGCCGATCGCCATCGACGACCGGCAGGCCCGTCGCTCGCTGGCCGCCGTCGCCGACGGGTTCCTGCACCACGACCGGCCGATCCGCGCCCGCTACGACGATTCGGTGGCCCGGGGGGCCGGCGGACGCGGCCGGCTGGTGCGCCGGGCCCGCGGCTACGCTCCCCGGCCGGTGCCGATGCCGGTTCCGGCCCGGCGCCCGGTGCTGGCCGTCGGCGCGCAGCTCAAGCACACGTTCACCCTGGCGCGCGGCGACCTGGCCCTGATCGGGCCGCACGGCGGCAGCCTGGACGACGCGGACGCTCTGGCCGCGTTCGCGGCGACCCGCGAGCAGCTGTGCCGGCTGCACCGGTTCGTGCCCGAGATCGTCGCGCACGACCGGCACCCCGGCTACCTGTCCACCGCGTACGCCCTCGAGAACGCGCCCGCCGAGCGGCGGATCGCGGTGCAGCACCACCACGCGCACGTCGCCGCCTGCGCCGCCGAGAACGCGGTGGAGGCGCCGTTCCTCGGCGTCGCGTACGACGGGCTGGGGTGGGGCGAGGACGGCACGTTCTGGGGCGGGGAACTGCTGCTCGCCTCGTACACCGGTTTCCGGCGGCTGGGCCGCTTCTCCCGGGCGCCGATGCCCGGAGGTGAGGCCGCGGTCCGCCGGCCGGCGCGGATGGCGCTCGGATACCTGTACGGCGGCGAGTTCCCCGCCGGGGACGAGCGGGCCGTCGACGTCCTCGACCGCCTCGACGCCCGGGAGCGGCGGGTCGTGCGGCGGATGGTGGAACGGCGCGTGAACTGCCCGCAGGCCGGAAGCGCCGGGCGCCTCTTCGATGCCGTGGCCGCGGTTCTCGGTGTCTGCGACGACGCGAGTTACGAGGGCGAGGCCGCGGTCATGCTCGAATCCGTGGCCGCGACGGCGACCGGCCCGGCCACGCCGCTGCCCTGGAGGCTGCGGACGGCCGGCGGCCTGTGGGTGTACGACGGCGGCATGACGCTCGCGGCGCTCGTCGAGGCGGTGCGGGCCGGCGAACCCGTGGCCGCGCTCGCCGCAGGCTTCCACCGTACGGTCGTGGACGTGACGGCCGAGATGTGCGCGCGGGCGGCCGAGCGCACCGGCGTGACCGTCGTGTGTCTGTCCGGCGGCTGCCTGCAGAACGGTCTCCTGGCCGCGCAGTTGCCGCCGGCGCTGGAGGCGGCCGGGCTCAGTGCCCGGCTCGGCGCCGAGGTGCCCGCCGGAGACGGCGGCGTCAGCTACGGCCAGGCCGTGATCGCCGCGGCCCGGACCGCCGCGGAAGGATGATCGGAATGTGCCTGGGCATCCCCGGAAAGGTCACCACGGCGGACCGCGACGACGGCCTGCTGATGGGCACGGTGGACTTCGGCGGCGTCCGCAAACGGGTCTGCCTGGAGTACGTGCCGGGCGTGCGCACCGGCGACTACGTCATCGTCCACGTCGGCTTCGCGATCACCCTGGTCGACGCCGTGGAGGCCGAGCGCACGCTGGAGGTGCTGCGCGCGATGGGGGACGCGGTCGCGGCCGAGCTGGGGGAGCCGCTCCCGTGAAGTACCTCGACGAGTACCGGGACCCCGGGCTGGCGCGGGTGCTGCTGGACCGGCTGCACCGGGTGGCCACCCGGCCGTGGAGCCTGATGGAGGTCTGCGGCGGGCAGACCCACACGATCGTGCGGCAGGGCATCGACGAGCTGCTGCCGGCCGGGATCCGCATGATCCACGGGCCGGGCTGCCCGGTGTGCGTGACGCCGCTGGAGACCCTGGACCGGGCCATGGCGATCGCCGCCCGGCCGGGCACGGTCTTCACCAGCTTCGGCGACATGCTGCGGGTGCCCGGCTCGCACACCGACCTGCTGGCGTTGCGGGCCCGCGGCTGCGACGTCCGCGTCGTCTACTCGCCCATGGACGCGGTGGTGCTCGCGCAGCAGAACCCGGACCGGCAGGTGGTGTTCCTCGCCGTCGGGTTCGAGACCACGGCGCCGGCGAACGCCATGGCCGTGCTGCGCGCCGCCGGCCTGGGCCTCGCCAACTTCAGCCTGCTGGTCAGCCACGTCCTCGTCCCGCCCGCGATGACCGCGCTGCTCGGCTCGCCGGACTGCCGGGTGCAGGCGTTCCTCGCCGCCGGGCACGTCTGCGCGGTCATGGGCTGGACCGAGTACGAGCCGCTCGCCGAGCGCCACCGGGTGCCGATCGTGGTTACCGGATTCGAACCGCTGGACCTCCTGGAGGGCATCCTGATGGCCGTGACGCAGCTCGAGCAGGGCCGCCACGAGGTGGAGAACCAGTACGCCCGGGCCGTACGCCGCGACGGCAACACCGCCGCGCAGGACGCGATCCGCCGGGTCTTCCGCATCGCCGACCACGCCTGGCGCGGAGTCGGCACGATCCCCGCCAGCGGGCTCGTGCTGGCGCCGGAGTACGCCGCCTTCGACGCCGAACGCCGCTTCGACGTGGGGAACCTGACGGCCCGCGAGCACGCCGAGTGCATCGCCGGTGCCATCCTCACCGGGACCAGGGAGCCCACCGACTGCATCGCGTACGGCAGAACGTGCACGCCCCGGAACCCGCTGGGCGCGCCCATGGTGTCCAGCGAGGGCACCTGCGCCGCGTACTACTCCGCCGGGCGCACGAAGCCGGCGGCCGTTCCGGGGATCGTGCCGTGAGCACCGCCGACCTGCTGTCCGGCGCCTGCCCGGCCCCGCGCCGGGAGACCGAACGGGTGCTGCTCGGCCACGGCTCGGGCGGCCGGCTGTCCGCCGAGCTCATCGCGGACGTCCTGGTCCCGGCGCTCGGCGCGGCCGCCGTCGCGGGCCCGCTGGAGGACGCCGCCGTGGTCACGGCCGCGGGCGCCGACCTGGCGCTCAGCACCGACGCGTACGTGGTGACCCCGCTGTTCTTCCCCGGCGGCGACATCGGCCGGCTCGCCGTCCACGGCACCGTCAACGACCTCGCCATGCGCGCCGCGATGCCGCTGGCGTTGTGCGTCGCGTACGTCATCGAGGAGGGGTTCCCACTGGAGGACCTGCGCCGCGTCGCCGCCTCCGTGGGCGAGGCCGCCCGCGACGCCGGGGTCCGCGTGGTCACCGGGGACACCAAGGTGGTCAACCGCGGCGCCGCGGACGGGCTGTTCGTCGTGTCCACCGGGCTCGGCCGGCGGCTGCCCGGGACGGCGCCCTCGGCGGCGGGGGCGGCACCCGGTGACGCGGTACTGCTGTCCGGCGCGATCGGCAGCCACGGCGTCACTGTGCTGAGCACCCGTGAGGGCCTCGGCTTCGAGGCGGACGTAAGCTCCGACACCCGGCCGCTGCACCGGCTGGTCGAGGCGATGGTGCAGGCGGGCGGCGAGGGGGTGCACGCGCTGCGCGACCCGACCCGCGGCGGCCTCGCCTCGGCGGTCAACGAGATCGCGCGCGCCTCCGCGACCGGCGTCGAGATCGACGAGCCGGCGCTGCCCGTACCCGACGCGGTGCGGGCCGCCTGCGAGATGCTCGGGCTGGACGTCGCCCACGTGGCCAACGAAGGCTGCCTGGTCGCGTTCGTGGCCCCGGACTGCGAGGCGCAGGTGCTGGCGGCGATGCGCGACTGCCCGGAGGGGCGCGACGCCGTACGGATCGGCCGGGTGGTGGACGAGGAACCCGGACGGGTGTGGATGCGCACCGGTGTGGGGTCGCGCCGCGTGCTGGACATGCTGGTCGGTGAACAGTTGCCGCGCATCTGCTGACGGCCTGCCGGCCCGGCCGGGCAGGGCCTTCGCCGCTACCCCGCCCGGGCCGCGGCTCCCTAGCGTTACAGGCGCCTCGAGGAGGTCTGCCATGTCCGCCGACGTCAGCAAGCGCCGACCGGCGCGGGCCGCGCGCCGCTTCGGCTACACCGTGGCCGCCGCCGTCACCGTCGCGCTGCTCTACCTGATCAACGTCCGCCCGGGCTGGGACGCGGTGTCGTTCCTGACCCCGGACACCACCCTCGTCCTGGGGCTGGTCAACGCCTCGCTCATCGTCGGGCTCGTCGTCGACGCCGTGCAGATCGTCCACGACCCGCCGTGGGTGGTGGCGCTGGGCTCGCTGGCCACGACGTCCGTCGGGATCGCCGTTCTGGTCCGCGTCTGGCAGGTGTTCCCGTTCGACTTCGGCGACACGACGGTCAACTGGGCGACCGTCGTCCGGGTGCTGCTGGTCCTCGGCATCGCGGGCAGCATCGTCGCGCTCGTCGTCCAGGTCGTCGCCCTGTTCCGGGCCATGACACACCTGCCACCCGCGGGCGGCCCGGCGCCGCACGGCGGCCCGTAGCACCGGGGCCGTCGGACCGGGTCCAACGGCCCTGTCCGGTGCCCCGCCGGCGACGGACGATCTTCATAGGTCCCTTGCACGAGGGCAAGGCCGGATCCGGGAGGCAAGCCATGGCGCGCATCAGCCCGACCACCGCCCCGAACGTCCGCACCCACGGTCCCGTCGACGAGGCAGCGCGAACGTACGCCGTCGAGAAGCTCGAAGCGGCCCTGCACCACGCTCCGGCGCCGGTGCTGCGTTCCTGGCTGACCCTCGACGCGGCGGCGCCCGGCGACCGGGTCGACGCCCACGTCGACGTCAACGGCGTACCGGTCCACGTGCACGCGGTGGCCAGCGGCCTGCAGGAGGCAACCGACCTGATGCAGCAGAAGCTGCGGTCCTGCCTGCGCCGCATTCGCCGGCGCCCCGACCAGGGCCCGCCCGCACCGCCGCTGGAGGAGCCGGCGGTCTGACCACACCAGCGTCTCCGCCGAGGGCCCACCGTGACGGTGGGCCCTCGTTCCGCGTCCGGCCCTGGCAGGCTGGCCGGGTGATCGTCCACGAGCTGCCGACCCTGGCGGTGGCGTCGCTGGCGGCGTTCGGGCTGGCCCTGCTGTCGGCGGTGGCCGGTTTCGGGGGCGGGGTGCTGCTGCTGCCGGTGTTCGCCGCGCTGTTCGGGCTGCCGGTGGCCGTACCGATGCTGACGCTGACGCAGGTGTCCGGCAACGCCTCCCGGGTGTGGCTCAATCGCACGCAGCTGCGGTGGCGGCTGATCGGCTGGTTCGCCGCGGGCGCGGTGCCGCCGGCCGTCGCCGGCGGGCTGCTGCTGGCGCACGCGCCGCTGGGAGCGCTGCAACGCCTGCTGGGCGTCTTCCTGATCGGGGTGGTGATCTGGCGGCGGCGCAACCCCCGCCCGCACAGGCCGTCCGACCGCGCCTTCGCCGCGGTGGGAGCCGCGTCCGGGCTGGGCTCGTCGTTGCTGGGCTCGGTGGGACCGCTGACCGCGCCGTTCTTCCTTGCGTACGGGCTGACCCGCGCGGCCTACATCGGCACCGAGGCGGCCGCCGCGCTGTCGATGCATCTGGCGAAGATCGCGGCGTACGGCGCGGGCGACCTGCTGACCGGCCGGGTTCTGCTGTTCGGTGCCGCGCTGACGCCCGCGACGCTCGCCGGGTCCTGGGCCGGCAGGAGGATAGTCGGCCGGATCAGCGACCGCGCCTTCGTGACGCTGGTGGAGATCGGGCTCGTCGCCGCGGGAGTGTTGTTCCTGATCGGACCGTGACGGTGGCGCGGGCGCGCCGGGTCCAACGGCCCTGTCACGCACCGGGCGCCGGGCCCAGGCTGGAGCGGGCAGGGACGACGACGCCGGGAGGTGCGCGATGACCCTCATGACGCCACGGATGGCGCGCTGGATGTACCGCGGTGGCCGGCCGAACCGCATCGCGCGGGCGATGAACCGGCTGTCCGCCGTGCAGTTCGCCCACGGTGTGCTGGCCCCCGACCGGGCGGTGACGCTGGAGGTGCGGGGCCGCAAGAGCGGGCGGCCGGTCACGCTCCCGCTCGTGGTGGCCGATCTGGACGGCGAACGCTATCTCGTGTCGATGCTCGGCGAGGATGCCGGCTGGGTCCGCAACGTCCGCGCCGCCGGCGGACACGCCGTCCTGCGGCACCGCACCCGCGAGGACATCGTGCTCGTGGAGGTGCCGCCGCAGCAGCGGGCCGCCATCCTGCAGCGCTATCTGCAGCTCGCGCCGGGCGCGCGCCCGCACATCCCGCTGGACCGGCACGCGCCCCTCGCCGATTTCGCCGCGATCGCCGGGCAGTACCCGGTCTTCCGGATCACCGCCGGGAACTAGGTCCTTCGCTCGCGAGCAGGGCGGCTCTTCCGCAGCGCCCGCCGGACGCGTTCGCTGAAAAGGGGCGGGTGCTGTCGCGGCGAGCCCCGGCGGAGGTGTGCCATGACCAGTACCGCAGCGGGTCCGCTGTTCTCGAGCCGGCCGGAGGCCGGCCGCCGCCTGGCCGGCGTGCTCTCGTATCTGCGCGGGCCGGACGTCGTGGTGCTCGGCCTGCCCCGCGGCGGCGTGCCGGTGGCGGCGGAGGTCGCCCGGGCCCTCGACGCGCCGCTCGACGTCGTGGTGGTGCGCCGGGTCACCGTGCCCGGGCGCCCCGACCTCGTCGCCGGCGCGGTCAGCGAGGAGGACATGACCGTGGTGGACACCGAGATGATCAAAGCGCACCGGGTGAGCTGGCAGGCCCTGCACCGGGCCGAACGGATCGCGCGCGCGGCCGTGGAGTACAGCGTCGCGGTCCTGCGGAGCACCCGCTGGTGCGAGCCCCTGGTGGGCCGTACGGCGCTGATCGTCGACGACGGCATGGCGACCGGCGCGACCGCGCGCGTGGCGTGCCTGGCGGCCCGGGCGCGCGGCGCGGACCGGGTCGTGGTCGCCGTGCCGGTCGCACGACCCGGTGCCTCCGCGCTGCTGGCCGGTGTGGCGGACGGGGTCGTGTGCCTGCACCGCCTGCACGGGCTGGTCAGCGTCGGGCAGGCGTACCGGGATCTGCCGCCGGTGTCCGATGAGGAGCTCCTCCCGGTGCTCGCCCGCGCCGCGGCCCGTCCTCGCGCGGTCCGGGGCTGATCGTGGCGCCCGGCGTCCCGCGGCCGACCGTCGGGGTCGAGGAGGAGTTCCTGCTCGTCGACCCCGGCGAGGCCCGCCCGGTGCCCGCGGCGCCGCACGTCCTGCGGCTGCTCGCCGGCACCGCCGGGCTCCAGCCGGAGCTCATGCGGTACCAGATCGAGGCGAACACACCCGTGTGCACCGGCCTCGGGGAACTGCAGGACGAGCTGACGGGTCTGCGGGGCCGCCTCGCGGGCGCCGCCGCCGCGCTCGGCTGCCGTCTCGTCGCGACCGGTGTGGCCCCGGTGCGGCCCGCGGATCCGATCACGCTGAGCGACTCGCCGCGCTACCACGCGCTCGCCCAGCGGTATCCCGCGCTCACCGCCGTGTCCGGCACCTGCGGCTGCCACGTGCACGTCGGCGTCCCCGACCGGGACACCGGGGTCGCCGTTCTGGCCCGGCTGCGGCCGTGGCTGCCGCTGCTGCTGGCGGTCAGCGCGAACTCGCCGATCGAGAACGGGCGCGACAGCGGCTGGGCGAGCCGGCGCTACCGCAACGTGTCCCGGTGGCCCACCGGCCGGGCGCCGGCGGTGTGGCGCGACGCGGGCCGCTACGACGCCTGCGTGCGCCGCCTCATCCAGCGCGGCGCCGCGCTGGACGAACGGTCGGTGTACTTCCTGGCCCGGCTGTCGCCGCGCTACCCGACGGTCGAGATCCGCGTCGCCGACGTCTGCCTGGACGTCGGTACGGCGGTGCTGGTGGCCGCGCTGATCAGGGCGCTGGTCGCGACCGCGCTCGCCGCCGGGCGGCACGAGCCCGCGCCGCCCGTGCCCCGGCACCGGGTGGAGGCGGCGCTGACGGCCGCGGCCCGGCACGGGCTGACCGGCGCCGGCGTCGACCCGCCGACCGGTGCCGGCGTCCCGCACCGCCGGCTGCTGGACCGGCTGCTGAACCATGTGGAACCCGCCCTCGACGCGCTCGGCGACCGGGCGCTCACCGAGGTGCTCGTCCGGCGTCTCGACACCGGCGGCACCGGAGCCCAGCGCCAGCGCGCGGTGTGGGCGGCGCACGGGCCGGCCGCGTACGCCGATCTGATGGCGGCGGCAACGGTCGCCGTGCCGGGGGACCGGCGGGTGGACGGCGAACCGCCGGATCCGCCCGCCGGCCGGGCCCTGAGTGTCGGTCCCCACCCACGTTCCGGCCAGGGCCGGAAGGCCCGTCCGGAGGCCGCGGTCTCCGGGCCCGGCACCGTCCGGGCAGGAGGGTGAGCGGCGGGAGGGGCCGTTCGGCCCTGACCGCCGCCGGTGCCCGAGAGGTCCGATAGAGACAGCGGAGACGATGGAAGGAGGGCTGGAGATGGCTGCGCTGCTGCCACGCCTGTTCGGTGACATGTCGGACTGGTTCGAGATGGAGTTCCCGCGTCCCGCGCCCCCGATCCGGTTCGAGGACAAGGTCAGCGACAAGGAGTACGTACTGCGCGCCGAGCTGCCGGGCCTGGAACCCGACAAGGACGTGCAGATCAGCACTCACGACGGGGTGCTGACCATCAAGGCGGAACGCCGCGAGGAGGAGAAGGGCCTGAACCGCTCCGAGTTCCGGTACGGCATGGTGCACCGTTCCGTGCGGCTGCCGGCGAACGCGGACGAGGCGGGGATCAAGGCCACGTACCGCAAGGGCATCCTGGAGGTGATCGTGCCGCTGACCGCGCCGGCGCCGACGGCGCGCCAGATCGAGATCACGACCGGCGAATGAGGCCGGGAACGAGGGCGGTGGGGCCGGTACCCACCGCCCTCGGCGTCTCGTGAAAGGGGCACGCGCGATGCGATGGCGGCTGGCCGCCGCCGCTGAACTCCTGCGCCGGGCACGCGGCCCACGGCCGCGTGCCCGGATGGCGTCACGACGACCGGTGCTCCACGTGCGCCTCGGGCCCCGGGAACACCAGTGCCTCGTGGTCGGTGTCCAGCCAGCGCACCTGGTACGGCGGGCTGCCGTCGGGATGCGGCACGCCGATGATGACGCCGACGCGCTGCGGGTCGCCGAGGTGGATGCCCTTCATGACGAGCCGGTCTCCGGTTCGGGCGTTCATGGTTCCTCCGTCTCGATGGTCTCTGCACGTGCGGGGCGGCCCCGGTGCCGGGGCCGCCCCACGGCTCACTGGCGCACGGCCGGCTCGGACGCCGGCGCCGGGACGTCCACCGGTACGGGCAGCACCACGACGGGGCAGACCGCTTTGCGGATGCACTCCTCGCTCACCGAGCCGAGCACGGTGTGCCGGACGCGGCTGTGCCCGTGGCTGCCCAGCACCAGCAGGTCCGCCGTACGGGCGGCGCCGGTGAGGACATCGGCGGGCCGGCCCTCGATGATCTCGCCGGCCACCGGCACGTGCGAGCCGTGCCGGGCGACCAGTGCCTTGATCTCGCGGTCGAGCAGGGCAGCGGCCTGATCGGCGGCCTCCCGGGGGCTGGTGGCGGCGATGGGGCCGTACTCCATGCCGTCCCACGACCAGGCGACGACGGCCTGTACGGCGCCCCCGCGGCCGGCCGCCTCGGTGACCGCCCAGTCGAGGGCGCGACGGCCTCCCTCGGAGCCGTCGACCCCGGCGACGATGAGATAGGTGGCGCTCATGGCTGCTCCTTCCCGTGGTGGATCCACTGCGGCACCCTCATTCAGGCCCCGGACGCGCCCCGGCGGTAGGGCACGCCTGCCCGCGGGCCAGGGACCTTGGTCCGTTGCCGTGGCCGGCGCGCTGTCTCAAGCGGAACCCCGTGGCGCGGCGAGGAGGATGCCACTGTGGACCGGGACCTTGGACCCTGCCGGTGGCCGCGGCGCCCGCAGAGCATGGAGGGGAGGAGGTGGCCGCCATGCTCCTGATCCTTCTGCTGACCGCGGCGCTGGTCGGCGCATGCGCGTACACGGTGTGGCCCCGTGACGACGAGGCCGCAAGTGCGGACGCCGGCCGCGAGGCGCCGGCGCACGAGCCGGTGACCCTCGAGGGGGCTCTGGTGGTCCAGTTGGTGGCCGGGGAGATCAGCCGGCCGCAGTACGTGCACGCCATGGAGAAGCTGGCCGCCCGTGACGACGAGCGTCATCCGCTGGCCGTGCCGCCCGACAACGGCCCGGCCGCCGCCGGCGCTTGACCCGCCGCGGCCCGGCGCCCGGCGCGGCGTGCGACCGGCTGTGGGCCCGATGCTCGACCGGGCGCGACCCGGCGGCCGGTGCAACGTGCGACCCGCCGTGACCCGCGATCGAGACGCCGTGGCCCGGCGGCCGGCCCGGTGCTTGACCGGCCGCCGGCCCGGCACGCCGGGGCCTTCGGCCCGTGTCCGGTCGCGGTGCGGCGTCGAGGATGGACGGTGAGGGGAGGAGGGCGACGATGCTGGCGATACTGGTGATCACGTTGATGGCGGCGCTGGTCGTGGGCTCCTCGTGGCCCGCCATCCGCGACTGGAAGCGGGCGACCGATCAGGACGAGGCGCGCGAGCGCGCGGCGCCGGCCGAGCCGGTGGCCCCGGCGGAGTCGCTGGAGGGGGTCCTCGTCCGTCAAGTGATCGATCACGAGATCACGCCGCGGCAGTACCGCAATGCCATGCACCGGCTCGCCGAGCGCGACGCCGACCGGCATCCGCTGCCCGACCTGCCCGGCGACGCGCCGCCGGGCTGAGCCGGCGGCGCGATCGAGCGAGCGCCCGCGGGACAACGCCGCGGGCGGACGCCCCGCGGGCGCACCGCCGGGCCGCACGCTCAACGGACATGGCCGGGGTGGGCGCTGCGGGGGCGTCGCCGGGCCGCACGCTCAACGGACATGGTCGGGCCGGGCGCTGCGGGGGCGTCGCCGGGCCGCACGCTCAACGGACATGGCCGGGCCGGGCGCTGCGGGGGCGTCGCGCGGGGGGAGGCTTACGGGAGATCGCCGTCCTTGGCCCACGGGACGAGCAGCACGGGGCAGCTGGCGTGCACGGCCACGTCCTGGCTGACCGTACCGAGCAGGAACGGGCTGCGCGCCGGCCCGCTGCGGGTGCCGAGCACGAGCAGCGAGGCGTCGCGGGAGAGGGCGAGCAGCACGGTCGCCGGGTCTCCCACCGTCGTGTGCAGACGGACGCCGGAAAGGTCGCCGACGAAGCCGCGCAGCCGTTCCCGCAGCTCCGCGCGGGCCTCGTCGAGTTTGCGGCGGCGGTCGTCGCTGCGCCGCAGGGCGACGGTGGGCAGGGTGGCGGGCCGGCGCGGCTCGCCGCTCACATCGAGCACGTGCACCACCCGCAGGCTGGTGCCGAGACGATCGGCGTGCTGCCCGGCCGCCGCGATCACCCGTTCGTCGTGGTCGTTGCCGTCCACGCCGGCCACGACCGGGCCCGTGCCGAGCCCGGCAGATGTGAGATCCATGTCACCAGCGTGGGCGGCAGTGCCCGGGCGTGCCAGGTGCGAAGGTCCTTTGTCGCCGCCGGACTACCCCCGCTCCAGCGACAGCACCGTGTCGCGGATGTCGCGGATGATCGCGTCGACCTCGTCGATCTGTTCCTGGAGACGGTGCCGT
The DNA here is from genome assembly GCF_040677315.1 of Actinoplanes sp. NPDC049316. Classification (NCBI taxonomy): domain Bacteria; kingdom Bacillati; phylum Actinomycetota; class Actinomycetes; order Micromonosporales; family Micromonosporaceae; genus Actinoplanes; species Actinoplanes sp. NPDC049316. Next base: position 343,448 of record NZ_JBFAQM010000003.1, read on the forward strand.
ACCTCCACGGAGGCCGCCCGGCCCGCCGCGCCCTGCAGGGCCAGGCCGTGCCGGAACAGCCGCTGGATGACCCGGTCGCGCAGCGCGGCCGCGATGTGCTCGCGGTCCTCCAGCATCCGGACGAGCTCGCTGTCGTGCCGGGCCTCGGCGAGCCGCAGCGCGAGGCCGGCCTGCCCGGCGGCGCCGCTGAGGATGTCGTGGTCCAGGTCGTCGAACGGTCCGTCGTCCGGGCGGCGCGAGACCAGCAGGACGCCGGCGAGCCGGCGCTCGGCCAGCATGGGCGCGGCCAGGCAGGCGCCGATCGTGGTGTCCTGCCGCGCGGGCCAGCCCCGCGGCAGCCGGGACCGGTCGCCGGCCACGGGCGCCGCCCGGTCCACGGCGTCGCCGACGATCGAGTCCTCGAGGCGGACGACCGTACCGGTGTAGCGGCCGTACATGCCGACGCCGACCGCGACCCGCAGGGTCGCCTCGTCATCGGTGGGCACGGCTGCGGCCGCCCCGGCCCCGCCCAGGGTCTCCAGCGCGCTGGTCACGAACTGCAGCAGCGCCACGTCCGGGTCGGCGTCGGCGAGCAGGGCGTTGGTGGCCTCCACCATGGCCGACTGCCAGGCCTGCCGGCGGCGTCCCTGCGCGAGCAGCGTGGCGTTCTCGATGGACACGCCGGCCGCGGCGGCGAGCGCGAGGACCAGCTCCTCGTCGTCCGCCGTGAACGCCGCCCCGCCCTGCTTGTCGGTCAGGTACAAGTTGCCGAAGACGCGGTCGCCCACCCGGACCGGCACGCCGAGGAACGAGGTCATCCGCGGATGACCGGCGGGGAAGCCGACCGAGGCGGCGTGGTCGCAGATGTCGCGCAGCCGCACCGGGTGCGGGTCCTCCACCAGCAGGCCGAGCATTCCCTTGCCCTCGGGCAGGTGACCGATGCGCCGGCCGGTCTCCTCGTCCATGCCGGAATGGATGAACCGGACCAGGCCGCCGTGCGACACCACGCCGAGGGCGGCGTACCGGGCCTGGACCAGGACCTTGGCGGCCTCGACGATGTGCCGCAGCACGTCGTCGAGGTCGTCGGCGCGGGCGATCGCGAGGTACGCCCGGAGCAGCCCGCGCAGCCGTCCCTGGGTCGCCTGGACCTCGCGGGCGCTGGCGACGAGCCGTTCGAGGATCTCGTCGAACTCCAGCCGGGCCGCGTGGGGGAAAGCCAAATCCATCGGATCGTCGGCGGTCGTGCCGCGCGCCGCCCGCTCGCCGAAGCCGTCTCTTTCGCTCATCGGGCACGCTCCCGCCTTGCCGCTTCGAGCTCCTGACCCCGCCCAGTCTGGCACTGGCGGCCTTCTGGGTGAACAGGCACAAATCGCGACATGGGAAAACCCGTCCCGCGGCGGACCGGATGATGACTATCGGCAATTGGTGAATCACAGCCGGTCATTTACCGTGGTCCGGCGGGACTTTGGGCCCTGCCTTCACGCGGACGGCGGCACTCAGGCTGGGAACACGTGCAGCGGCGAAGGGAGACCGAGATGACGGAGCCCGCGACCCTCGTGGCGGCCATCGCCGACGCCGAGGTGGTGGCTGTCGAACGGACCGAGATCTGCGGCACCCGGCACGCCGTCGCGGTCCGGGCGCTGCGGCGCATCCCCGAGGCCGCGGTGCCGGAGGCCGTCTCGCTGCTGCGGCGCGCCGGCGCGCGGCCGGTGGGGCCACCGGTCGCGATCTTCCGGCAGCGCACGGCCGCGGAGTTCCAGGTCACCGTCGGCTGCCCGGTACGCACGCCGGTCTCGGCGCAGGCGGGCATCGTCGCCGACGAGCTCCCCGGCGGGCACGCCGTGCAGGCGATCCACCTGGGCCCGTACGAGACGCTGCCGTCCACGTACGACCGGCTCGCGGAGTGGCTCACCGGCCATCGGTTCCCGCCCCCGTCGCTGATGTGGGAGGAGTACGTCGTCGGCCCGGACGACGCGGAGGACCCGGGACAGTGGCGTACCCGCATCGTGCTGCCGTTGCCCGCGTCGTTCCGGCCGGAGCCGGAGTGCCGCCCGCACGGCGTGCGCTCACACGCCTGAGACGCACCAGAAAGGGGCCCGCCCGACGCTCACCACATCGGGGTGAGCAGCCCCAGGTGGCCGTCGAACCGCCGGTACAGCACGGCGGCCCGGCCCGAGCCGACCCCGGTGAACGGCAGGAAGGCGGCCGCCGAGGCGTCCAGCGCCCGGACCGCCTCGGGCAGGGTGAGGCTGGGCAGGCGCGCCGGCGCATCCGCGACCGGTACGCCGTCGGGCGCACTCTCCAGCAGATCCGGGCGGTCGGCGCCGACCCGGTAACCGGCAGCGCCGGCGCGCGTGGCGACGGCGTCCTGGCCGCTGGCCCCCTCCACGAACAGGTGGAAGTCGTAGTCGCGTAGGTCCATGGTCAGCGCCGCGGCCCCGAGGTTCTGCGCGGCCGGGGGGCAGGCCTTGTGCCGGGCGACCCGGCGCGCCTTGCCGCCGATCTTGATGACCGGCGGGATCGTCCGCGCCGTCCGCAGGTCCCACGCCTCGCCGGTGAACGACGGCGGGCCGGCCTCGGCGTGCGTCAGGCGCCGCTCCAGCCGGGCGACGCGCGGCACGAGCGCCGCCACGGCCCGGTCGATCGCCTCGGCCACCGTGCCGGCGGACGCCTGCGCGCGCACCATGCGGCTCGACAGCTCCACGTTGAGCTGGGCGACCGCCACCGGCTCCCGGTCGCCGCCACGGTATTCCGCCAGCTTGAACCGGATGTGGCTCACCCCGGTCCCGGTCAGTCGCGCCCCGGCGACGGCGTGCCGCACGTACGCGATGTCCTGCGTGGTCACCGGCCCTCGGACGAGAATGTCCACGTCCTCGTCGGACACGACCGCGGTTCTGAAGCCTGGCATGGGCAGCTCCCTCCGGGGGTCCACTCTGGGTGACTGCTTGATCACCTACAAGGGGCCGAAGGTCCCGAACGCGGATGGTCACCAGGCGCCGGACGGGTCGCCGGCCACGATCGGATCGACCGGTGGCAGCACGATCAGCGGGCAGTGGGTGCGGCCGACCAGGCCCCGGACGGTGGATCCCACCGCCTGCCCCGCCCCGCCGAGACCCCGCGCCGCCAGCACGAGCAGCGCGGACGTGCGGCTGAGCTCGACCAGCGCGCGGACGGGCTCGTCGTCGTACAGGATCTCCCGTTCGGCGGCGTCGGCCTCGTCGACCGGCAGATAGTCGTAGAGCACCTGGGACAGCAGCAGGTCGGCGTCGGTCATCCGGTCGTGGCGGCAGCGGCGGACGCCCTCGGGCGGCCGGCCGTGCCGCGTCCAGACGTGCACGGCCCGCAGCGGGACGCCGCGGCGTACGGCCTCGATGGCGGAGAACGGCAGGATGCGGCGTGGGTTGGCGTCGTCGTCGAGGGCCGCGACGACCGCGGTGGCGGCGGAGTGCGGGGACCGGCCGGGGACCAGCACGGCATCGCCCGCGATCACCGGTCCGGCGCCGCCCGGCCGGCGCCCGCGCAGCAGGTCGCGGATGGCGGCGGCGATGTCGTCGGGACGCATCGTCGAGGAAGAGGGAGACGTGTTCATCGCTCACCGTCCTCGTCCGGGGCGGCCGTACCGTCAGCATGGTCCGCGGCGGTGCCGGTGCCCAGGGGCGATGGTCTGCGACTCATGGCCGGCGGGCGCCGCCGCTGGGCCCGTCGCGACGGGCCGGGCGCCTCTGGCCGTACCCGGCCGGGCCCGCACACGCTGGGCGTGGGGGAGGGACGACGGCGTCCCCTCCCGCAACGAAGGGCACTGCGATGAGAAGGATCTCTGGACGGGCGGTGGCCGCCCTCGCCGCGGCGGCCGTCCTGCTGAGCGGGTGCGGAGGCGGCGGTTCGCCGCAGACGCCCGCGTCGGCGCCCGGGCCCGGGCCCACGGTCACCACGGCGGCACCCACGGCCACCGAGTCGCCGGCCGGCACCACGGCGCCGACCACCAAGCCGAGCGTGCCGGGCGGCCAGGGCGGCGCGTCCACCCCGGCGACGACGACCCACTGGACGTCCGGGCCGGTCACCGTCCGGCACAACCCGGTCGTGCCGCCGGTCCCGGTGCTCGTCGGGGTCCGGTACGCGGCGCACTCGAAAGAGGGCTTCGACCGGATCGTGTTCGACCTCAAGGGCACCGGGCTGCCGGGCTACTCGGTGCGCTACGTGTCCGAGGTCCGCGGGGATCCGTCCGACCGGCCGGTACGCGTACCCGGCCGGCGCTTCCTGCTCGTGGTCCTCAACCCGGCGCAGGCGCACCGGGACGACGGCACCGACACGGTCTCCGGCTCGCATCGCCTCGACCTGCCGATGATGCGGGGCTACGCCGTCGCCGGTGACTACGAGGGCTACGTCTCCATCGCGATCGGCCTCGACGACGTGGTCGGGTACCGCGTCGGCGAGCTGCCGGGCCGCATCTACCTCGACGTCGCCGCGTGACCGGCGCCGCGCACCGACCGACAAGGAGAGTCTCGATGACAGTGCGAACCGGCGGCGCGGACGCGCCGCGGACGCTGCCGCCGGCCGTGCTGACCGGGTGCGTACGTTCGGCCACCGCCGCGCCGTCGCTGCACAACAGCCAGCCGTGGCTGTTCCGGGTCACCGGCGACGGGGTCGACGTGTACGCCGACCCGCGCCGCAGGCTGGAGGGGCTCGACCCGGCCGGCCGGGAGTTGTTCATCAGCGTCGGCGCCGCGGTCTTCACGCTGCGCCTGGCGATCCGCCGGGAGGGTTTCCTGACCCGCTGCGCCCTGTTCCCCGACCCGGACGACGCGGACCTCGTGGCCCGGGTGACGGTCGGCCGTCCCGCCGTGCCGAGCCCGGCCGTGGAGGCGCTCGCCGACGCCATCGCCCGGCGGCACAGCAACCGGGGTCCGTTCACGGAGGATCCCGTGCCGGCGACGACGCTCGAGCTGCTGCGCGACGCCGCGCACCGCGAGGGTGCCGTGCTCACCGTCGCCGACGCCGCCACCCGGGATGCGATCGTCGCACTGTCCCACGCGGCGGACCGCAGTCTGCGCGCCCGCGGCGGCTACCGGGCCGAGAAGTCGCGGTCGGTGCGGCACCCGCGGCGCGACGGGATGCCGTTCTCGCCCGTCGGGCCGTGGGACGCCCTGGAGGCCGTGCCCACGCGCGACTTCGGGCTGCTGCCCGAGCAGCCGCCGGAGACCGGGGCGTTCGAGCCGTACCCGACGATCCTGGTGCTGTCCACGCCGGGCGACGACCGGGCGCACTGGGTGATCGCCGGGCAGGCGCTGCAGCGGGTGCTGCTCGCCGCGACGTGGCAGAACCTGGCCACGACGCCGGCCAGCCAGCCGGTCGAGGTGCCGGCCGTACGCCGGCGGCTCACCGACGGCGCCCGCGGCCTGTGGGCGCAGATGGTGATCCGGATCGGGTACGGCCGTCCCGCGGCCGCCACTGCCCGCCGGGACCTGTCCGAGGTGCTGCTGCCGGACTGACCCCGCCGCGATCAGCGGTGGGCGGCGACGCCGGTGCGACCGGTGCGCATCGGCGTCGCGGCGTGTTCGGCGCCGGCGAAGGCCCCGCGCCGCCACGCCGTCACGAGGATGCCCGCGGCGGCCCAGGCGGTCACGACGGCCAGATCGGACCAGGCGAAACCGGCGCCGCCCGCGTCCGGCCGGGTCGCGGCCAGCAGCGACTCCATGAGATGCCGCAACGGGAAGACCTCGCCGATCGTCCGCAGCCAGCCGGGCAGCGGCGCGTCGCCGACGACGAAGATCTCCGAGACGAAGCACAGCGGCAGCAGCGTGCCCAGCGTGATCGCGGTGAGCGAGCGGAGCCGGGGCAGCACGGCCGCCAGCGCGAGCCCGAGCGCGCAGAAGCAGATCCCGCCGAGGACCACCGCCAGCACGACCGCGGGCAGGCGTACGGGGTCCAGCCGCACCCCCAGCCCTGCGACGGCGACCACGCCCAGCAGGACGGCGCTGATCAGCCCCACGAGCAGGGCGCAGAGCACCCGGCCGCCGAGGTACCAGCGCACCGGCAGCGGCGTGCCACCGAGGCGTTTGAGCACTCCGTCCGCCCGGGCCGCCGCCACCGACTCGGGGAGGTTCACATAGCCGGCGAGCGCGGCCGCGTACGCGATCATGCCCGGCAGCAGGTACTGCGCCATGGTCAGCCCGTGCACCCGGGCGCTGCCGAACACCACCGGGAACAGCACCAGGATCAGCGCCGGGAAGACCAGGGTGAAGAAGGTGGCCAGGGCGTCCCGGCGCATGCCCAGCAGGGCGAAGCGCGTCTGTCCCAGGAGCAGCGCGACGGCCGTGGGCCGGCCCGTACGGGTGGCCGTGGACGGTTGCGGCACGACCCTCGCCGGGGTGCCGGCGGCGCCTGCGGGCCGGGCGGTGCGGCCTCCGGCCGAGCCGCGGGGGCTCCATCCGAACCGCCACATCGCCACGGCGGCACCGGCGACCGTCCACCCGGCGAGCATGGCCAGGTGGCCGGGGGACCAGCCGTACCCCGGATCGGGGTCGAAGGTGGCCGCGGCCGCATCGGCGAAGTGTTTGAGCGGCAGGGCCGTGCCGATGGCGGACAGCCAGCGCGGCAGGTCCGCGCCGACGATGAACACGTCGGAGATGAACGCCAGCGGGATGAGCAGGCCCTGCGCGGCGGTCTGGGCGGCCAGCACGGTCCGCGTCACCGACGTCAGCGCCATGCCGAGCGCGGCCAGGCAGGCCACCCCGAGCAGCAGGGTCACCAGCAGCGCCGGCATCTTGCGCCACTGCAGCGTCACGCCGAAGACGAGAACGCCGACCGCGCCGACCAGCAGGAACGAGGTGAAGGACGCCACCAGCGAGGCCACCACCCGCGAGGCCAGCACCGCCCGGCGGGGCACCGGGGCGCCCCGCAGGCGCAGCAGCACCCCGTTCTCCCGCAGGATCGCGGTGTCGATGGCCAGCACGCTGAACGCCGCCTGCGCCACGCCGAAGACGGCGAACGGCGCGACGAGGTACTGCACCACCCGTACGCCCTCCGGGGTGCGCTCGTCGCCCACGAGGGAGGCCACGATCACCAGGAACACGAGCGGGAAGATCAGCGTGAAGAAGGCGGCCATGGGGTTGCGGAAGAACGCGCGCACGGCGTGCCGGGACAGCGTCAGCGCGGGACGCGGGCGCAGGGCTCGGTCACTGTCCATCCTGGGCCTCACCGGTCAGCGCCAGGTACGCGTCCTCCAGCGTCGGCGGCTCCACGGCGAGGTCCGGCAGCTCGAGGCCCGCGTCGACGGCCCACGTGGTCAGCCGCCACGTGTCCACCAGCGGGGTGTGGGTGCGTACCCGGACCAGCCGGCCGTCGACCTCGGGGGTGCCGGTCAGGGCCGGCAGCCCGGCGAGCCCGGCCCGCGCCGGCAGCTCGAACGTGATCACCGTCGGCAGCCGGCCCTCGCTGCGCAGGCCTTCCGGTGAGCTCAGCGCCACCAGCCGCCCGGCGACGAGCACGGCCACCCGGTCGGCGAGGCGCTGCGCCTCCTCCAGGTAGTGCGTGGTGAGCAGGATCGTGGTGCCGAGCCCGCGGAGCCGCTCGATCAGCTCCCAGGCGCGGCGGCGGGCGGCCGGGTCGAAGCCGGTCGTCGGCTCGTCGAGGAACAGCAGGTCGGGCGCGCCGGCCAGGCCCAGCGCCAGGTCGAGGCGGCGGCGCTGGCCACCGGAGAGCGCTTTGACCCGGACGTTGCGCTTGTCCGTGAGCTCCACCAGGTCGATCAGCTCGTCCGGGTCGTGCCGGCGCGGGTACAGCGACACCTGCAGGCGGACTAACTCGCGGACGGTGAACTCCTCCTCGAAGCCCGCGGCCTGCAGCACGATGCCGATGCGTTCGCGGTACGCCGTACCGCCGGTGGCCGGGTCGAAGCCGAGCACCGTGACCTCACCGCCGTCGCGGTCCCGGTAGCCCTCCAGGATCTCCACGGTCGTGGTCTTGCCCGCGCCGTTGGGGCCCAGCAGCGCGAAGATCTCGCCGGCGTCGACCGTGAAACTCAACCCGTCGACGGCGCGCACGGTGCCGTACGCGCGCACCAGGTTCCGTACGGTGATCGCCGGCGTGGCGGCCGCCTCGGCCCGTACGGTCGTCTCCGGCGCGGCATGCGGGTTCACAGCGGCTCTCCCTCGCGCTGCTCGAGCGGGACGACGGCGACCGGGCAGTGCGCTCCGGCCGCGACGGCTGCCGGGACGTCGCCGGTGCGCACCCGCCCCACCACCCCGCGGCGCTTGTCGCCGACCACGAGGAGCCGCGCGCCCGAGCCGGCCCGGATCAGCGCGCCGGCCACGGTGCCGTGCAGCACGGCCCGCCGCACCGGCACGGCCGGGTGTTTGGCGGCCGGCGGTTCCGTTTCGGCGGCGAGAAGATCCAGCGCGGCCGGCTCGACGGCGAAATGCGTCGACAGCGTCACGTCGTCGTAGAAGTAGTCGTCGTGGCTGGCCTCGGACACGTGCACGGCGCCCAGCGGGAAGTGGTGCTCGTCGGCCAGCGCGAAGCCGAACTCCAGCGCCGCCCGGCTCGCGGGGGAACCGTCCACCCCGACGACGATGTGGCCGGCGAGCGCCGCGGTGCGGTCCGGCGGCGTCTGCGGGCGGATCACCACCACCGGGCAGTGCGCGTGCCGCAGCACCCGGCGCGCCGTACGGCCGTTGCCGCCGGCGCCGATCGCGAGCAGCCGGACCCCCGCCGACGCCTCGACCAGCAACGACACCGGATCGCCGGCGCGGACGCGCAGGCTGACCCGGTGCCCGCCGAGGCGTGTCTGCATGCTCGCGTACGCGCGGGCCAGCGCCGGATCTGCCAGCTCGACGGCCGCCGCCGGCGCGTCGCCGCCGGCGCGGTCCAGCGGTGACCCCGGCGCGCAGACGTGCAGCAGGACGAGCCGGGCGCCGGCCCGTTCCGCCTCCTCGGCGGCCCAGGCCAGCGCCTGCTCCCCGCCGGCACCGCCGACGCCGACGGCGATCGAGGCGTCCATGGCGTTTCCCCTACTCGACGATGGTGATGACGTCCCGCGGGTCCCGGCGCGGTGCGGCCTGCTCGAGGGGTGTCACGGCGACCTCCGTCCGTCGGCCTGCTCTCACCGTGCCGGTTGCCCCGGCGGCCCGGTCAGGGGCGAAGGTCCCGTCCGGCCCGGCGGACGGCGGCGCTCAGCGGGAGAAGACGTCCAGGTGTCGTTCGGACGCCGCGAGCAGAGCGGTGTAGACCTGCTCGACGTCCGGGGCGGTCAGTCCGGTCAACGCGTCCTTCAGCTTCGCGATGTCGTCCCGCTCCACCTGCTGCCCGGCGGTGCGCGCCGCGGCCGGGCTCGCGCTGCCCTGTGCCAGCAGCCGGTCGTACGTGGCCTGCACGGCGGGATCGGTGAACCTGCCGGCGGCCTGGCCCGCGGTCGGGTCGGTCACGCCGTACCGCTGCAGCAGGGTGCGGACCGCGCTGAGGTGATGGTTCTCGGACATGGCGATGTGGCCGAAGAGCCCCGCGTCGGAGCGGGCGGCGAAGGCGGCGTACAGGTCGTGCGCCAGCTTCTCCTCCTGCGCCATCGACGCGAGCGTGGCCCGCTGGGCGGTCGTGAGAGTGCCCTGCTGGGCCGTGACGCCGAGCCCGGGGCAGAAGCCGTTGCTCATGCCGTACCCGTTCCCCATGCCCGTGCCGTACCCCATGCCCGTGCCGTACCCCATGCCCCTGCCGTAGCCCATGCCCATGCCCGCGCCCCACCCGGGACCCGGGGCGCTGCTCGCCGGCGCGGGGGCGGCGAACGGACCGGCGCCGGCCAGCGCCGGAGCCGCGGCCGCGAGCGCACCCAGGCCGAGCACGCCGGCCGCCACGACGCCGGTCGCCCGGAGGCTGATTCCCTTCATGGCTCCTCCTCGATGTCGGACACCCTCACCGTCGCTCGCCGGCATGGCCGTGGCGTGCAGCCGATGTGGAGACGGTGTGGAGACGAGCGCCGACGGGTCAGCGCACCGTGTACGCCGTCCGCTCGCTCTCGTGGCACCGGCGGCACGTGTGGACCTGAGGTGTGGTGATCTCGTCCTCGTAGTAGAACCAGGGCCCCCAGTCGTGCACTGTCCTCGACTCGGTCGCGGCGCACCGCGCACACCGGCGGCTCTGCTCGCACTTGCCGGGCGCGATGGAGGCGAACTGCCCCCAGGTGTGCCGGGTCTGCTCCTCGCGTCTGCCGCACTCCTCGCACACCCGCTCGGCCTCGCACCGGCGGCCGGGATACGACCACCGCCCGGAGTGCCGGCCCATCGCACACAACGCACTGCGCAGGATGCTCATCTCGGCTCCCGTCCGCGGTCCTTTCCTGCGACGCTAGGCCGCCGCCGGCGGGCGCCGTCAGGGCCGAAGGTCCAAAGGCACAATCGGACCGGCCTGTCGCCGCTGGTGGCCCGCGTCCGCCCGGCGTGTACTGGAGATGATCGCCGCACATCCCGCCGGCGGTCAGTGGTCAGGGGAGGCGGCCATGGCGGTCGTACGGTTGAAGAATCTGACAAAGGTCTTTCCCGGGGGCACCACGGCGGTCGACGACCTGAGCCTCACGATCGCGGACGGCGAGTTCCTCGTGCTGGTGGGCCCGTCCGGCTGCGGCAAGTCGACGGTCCTGCGGATGATCGCGGGGCTGGAGGACGTCAGCGGCGGGAATGTGCTCATCGACGGGGACACCGTCACCGACTGGCCGCCGAAGATGCGCGACATCGCCATGGTCTTCCAGAACTACGCGCTCTACCCGCACATGACGGTGCAGCAGAACATGGGGTTCGCGCTCAAGCTGCGGCACGTGGACAAGGCCGAGGCCCAGCAGAAGGTGAACGACACTGCGGCCCTGCTCGGGCTGTCGGCCCTGCTGGAACGCAAGCCGGTGGCCCTGTCCGGCGGCCAGCGCCAGCGGGTCGCGATGGGCCGCGCGATGGTCCGCCAGCCGCGCGTCTTCCTCCTGGACGAGCCGCTGTCCAACCTGGACGCCAAGCTGCGCGTGTCGATGCGCGCCGAGCTGGCCCGGCTGCACCAGCGCTACCGGATCACCACCGTGTACGTCACCCACGACCAGGTCGAGGCGATGACGCTCGGTGACCGGATCGCGGTGCTCGACCGGGGCAAGCTGCAGCAGATCGGTACGCCCGACGAGCTCTACCGCGCCCCGGCGAACCGGTTCGTGGCCGGCTTCATGGGCTCGCCCAGCATGAACTTCGCGACCGTCGGGGTGGGCGGGGAGGACGACCGGCTCACCGTGACCCTCGCCGGGCGTGAGCTGACCGTGCCCGGCGCGCTGCGCCGCCGCCCCGGCCTGGCCCGCTACCGCGGCTCCACCGTGGTGATGGGGCTGCGGCCCGCGGCGTTCGCCGCGTCCGGCACGACCGGCGCCGCCGAGTTCGAGGTCGTCCCGCTGGGCGTCGAGTCGCTCGGCGACGAGAAGCACGTGCTGTTCGAGGCGCCGGCGGCGGGCAGCTCCGCCAGGACGGCCGGCGCGGAGGACGTGCCGCTCACCGTCGACGACACGGCCGCCACCCCGCTGTGGACGGCCAAGGTCACCCAGCACGTCGACCTGGCCATCGGGCACCCGGTGACGCTCGCGGCGGACCTGCGGGAGGCGTACTTCTTCGACCCGGCCAGCGGGCTCGCCGTCCCCGAGGAGGAAGCGGTCGCCTCGCCGGAGCCGGCCGGGGCCGCCGCCGGCTGAGGACGCCGGAGGACGAAGGGCAGAACGATGAGGTCGGGCGACACGGGCGCGTTGATCGATCACTGGACGAGCGCCGGGCTGATCACGCCGGAGCAGGCGCGGCTGCTGCGGGCCGACGTGCCCGCCCCGCCGCGGCGCGCCGGGCTGGTCGCGGAGGGCCTGGGCTATCTCGGCGGAGCGCTGGTGGCGGTCGCTTCCGGCCTCGTCGCCGGGGAGTTCTGGGACGAGCTGGGTCGGGTGGGCCGGCCCGCCGTCGTGGGCTCGGTCGCGCTGCTGCTCGCCGTGGCCGGCGCTGTGGTGCCGGCCCGCCGGGGGTCCGCGGCCCGGCTGCGCGCGGTGCTGTGGGCCGGCGCCTGCGCCGCGCTCCTCGGCGCGCTTCTGCTGACCGAGGAGCTGACCGGCTGGAGCGCGGAGGGGACATTGGCGCTCGCCGCCACGGGCATGCTGGTGTGCGCGGCCGCGTTCTGGGCCCTGTTCCCGCACCCGCTGCAGCACGTCACGGCGTACGCGGCGGGTGTGCTGCTCGGCGCGGCGCTGACCGGGCTGCTGCCGCATCCCGGTGTGCTGCCGGGCCTCACGGTGTGGGCGCTCGGGCTGGCGTGGGGTCTCGCGGCCTGGGGCGGCGTCGTCCGTCCGGGCCCGCTGGGCCGGTGGCTCGGTGCGGTGGTGATGACCGGCGGAGCCGTCGCGGTGGCCGGGGTCGGCTGGGGCTCCGTCCTGGCGGTGGCCACGGTGGCCGCGCTGGTGGCGGCGGCGGTGGCGATCCGCGACACGGTCCTGCTGATCGTCGCGGCGGCGGGATCCCTGCTGATCCTTCCGGCCGTGGTCGGGCTGTGGTTCCCCGGAATGGTGAGCGCGGCCCTCGCGCTGCTGGTGACCGGCATGGTCCTGGTCGCCGCGGCGGTCCTGCTGGCACGGCGGCGGCCGCGGTCCCCGGCCGCGGGCGCCGACCGGCAGGCCGGTCCGAGACGTCCCGCGCTCACGGCGGCGGCTGTCGTGGTCGCCGCGACCGCGCTGGTCGTCGTCCTGGCCGGGACCTGATCGCGCACGCAGGTGAGCGGCCCGTACGCACCTCGTTGTGCGTACGGGCCGCGGTCCGCACCTACAGCAGGGGCGTACGCCCGGAGAAGCCGGTCGCGACCTGGACCCGGGGGAGCAGCGTGGAGCCGTCGCCCCGGTACAGGTAGACCGCGTTGTTCGATTTGAGCACCGCGGCCAGATCCAGGTAGCCGTCACGGTCGAAGTCCCCGGCGCCGACCAGGTCGCGCATGGTGTCCCAGCCGGTGCCCAGCTGCCGGCGGGCGGCGAAGCCACCGGAGCGCCCGGAGTAGAAGTACAGGACGCCGCTGGAGGTCAGCCGGGCCACCATGTCCGGGTAGCCGTTGCGGTCGAAGTCGCCCACGCCGGCCAGCTCGCTCATCGTGTCCCACCCGCCGGTGCCGACCTGGACCCGCGGTCCCAGCGTCGCGCCGGTCCGGCCCGGGTAGAGGTACAGGTTCTTGTTGCTGGTCTGGGCGGCGAGCAGGTCCGGGTAGCCGTCACGGTTGAAGTCGCCGATCGCGGTGATCTCCCGCAGGCCGTTCCAGCCGGTGGCGAGCCGCTTGCGGGTGCCGAAGCCGGAGCCGGTGCCCGGGTAGAACCACAGATCCCCGGTGGAGCTCTGCCGCGCGACGACGTCCTCGTGGCCGTCCCGGTCGAGGTCGCCGATGCGCACGATCGTGTTCATGGCGCCCCAGCCGCTGCCGAGGCCGAGGGCCGCGCCGGTGTCGAGGTACCGGCCGTTGCCCGGGTACAGCACGAGGGTGCCGTCGCTCGTCGTCCGGGCGAGCACATCGGACCAGCCGTTGCCGGAGAAGTCCGCGTACTGGGCTGAGGGCAGCGGGGCGACGTCGGCGTAGTCGTTGTCGATGTTGATGGTGACGCCGCCGTACGTCTCCGTGTGCCCGCCCAGGTACTGCTTGATCCGGCGGTGCGGCGACCAGTACGAGGCGGGGATGGCGGCGTCGTCCACGGTGGCCACGCCGTCCCAGCGGGCGAAGTCGAGGTAGTCCGGCCGCACGTAGCCGGCGGTGTTGTAGTTGGCGACCTGGTCGGCCACGCCGGAGCCCATGCTGCTGTAGAAGCCGGACAGGTAACCGCGGTCGTGCAGCCGCGCCGACCAGGCGCCCATGAAGGCGAGCACTCCGGCACGGCAGACGGCATCGTCCGTGCGGTACGCCTCCATGTCGTAGATCAGCGTGCTCTCGGCGCCCAGCCCCAGCGCCGTGGCCTGGGTGACCGCGTCGTCGGCGGTGGCCCGGCCCTGCGCGGCGGCCTGGGTGTCGTCGATCCGGTTCGGCTTGCTCGAAGTGGTGCACGAGGCCTGCGGACCGACGTAGAGCGGCAGCAGATGCCAGCCGCCCGCCTGCTGACGGGCGACCCAGTCCGCGGTCAGATTCGCCTGGGTGCAGCCCCGGTTGTTCCCGCCGAAGTAGATCCCCACCGCCCGGTACGGCGACGTCAGCCACGCGTCCATGGTGGCGTCGGGGGGCGCGGTGCAGGCATCGAACCCGGATCCGGTGAACGTTCCGGGCGCGGCGGCCGCCGCCAATGCCGGCGCGGGCGCCGCGGCCAGCGAGACGGCCGAGGCGCAGACGGTGGCGGCCATGGCGGACAGGAGACGGTGCGAGAGGCGCCGGACACGCGGCGCGGCACACGGTGATCCCATGGCGGACCTCGCTCACAGTGGACGTCTCCCGACGCAACCAAGCCGAGCCGCCGCCCGGAAGGGCCGAAGGACCCTTCTCCCGATCCGTCACGGGCGGCCGATGCGGACCCGCTCTCCCGCGCCGACCGGGTCGAGGTAGCGGCCGCCCGGTTCGGCCAGCGCGTGACCGAGCCCGTCCAGCCGGTACCGCATCGGTACGGCGGTCGGGATGTCGAGCCGTTCCACCTCGGCGGGCCCCAGCCCCTCCAGGTACATCACGAACGCGCGCAGGCTGTTGCCGTGCCCCACCACCAGGGGCGTCCCGCCGGCGCGGACCTCGGGGAACAGCGCGTCCGCCCAGTAGGGGAGCAGCCGCGCCCGCACGTCGGCGAGGCTCTCGGTGCGGGGGCGGTCCTGCGGGGCGAGGGCGGCGTAGCGGTCGTCGGCGTACATCGCGGCGGCGTCGGCCTCGCTCATCGGCGGGGGTGCGACGGCGTACGAGCGGCGCCAGGCGCGGAATTCCGTGGCGCCGGCCTCGGCGGCGACGGCCCGCTTGTCACGGCCGGTGAGGGCGCCGTAGTGGCGCTCGTTGAGCCGCCAGGACCGGTGCACCGGCACCCATCCGCAGCCGAGCCCGTGTGTCACGATCTCCGCGGTGGCGATCGAGCGCCGCAGCAGCGAGGTGTGCACGCTGGTGGGCCGTACGCCCAGCTCGCGCAACACCGCCGCCGCGCCGCGCGCCTGGCCGGCGCCCAGCGGGCTGAGCGGGACGTCGGACCAGCCGGTGAAGACGTCCGCCGCGTTGCTCACGCTCTGCCCGTGCCGCAGCAGCAGCAAGGCCCCCGTTGCCGTCGTCCCTCCACCCACACCGATCACGGTAGGGGACTCGGCGCCGCCGCCCCCGCTGCCATCCCGGCGAAGAAGGCGACCAGGTCGCGCGGGGCGTCGGCGTTGAAGATCGCTTCCAGGCTCTGCGCGGAGTCCTCGGCCGCCGCCTGCGCCCGGGGGAACATCGCTTCCTCGTACGCCGCCAGCGCGGACTCGACGTCGTCCCCGTGCTCGACGAGGGCCAGCGCCAGCTCGGCGCCGTCGAGCATCGCGAGGTTCGCGCCTTCGCCCGCGTACGGCGCCATCACGTGCGCGGCGTCGCCGACCAGCGTGACCCCAGGCACCCGGGCCCAGCGGTGACCGGCCGGCAGGGCGAAGATCTGCCGGGGCGTGATCGTGTCGTCGCAGTGGCGGATGAGCCCGGTCAGCTCGGTGGACCAGTCGGCGACCTGCGCCAGCAGGGCGCTGCGGGCCGCGGCGGTATCGGACCAGTCCACGCCGATCGTCCGCACCCAGTCCTCCGGAACGCGCAGCGACACGCCGATCTCGATGCGGCTGCCACCGTGCCCGAGGAAGGCCTTGTTGTCCGAGAGCGCGAAAATCATGCCGGGCCCCACGAGCGCGGCGAGCCGGGGGTGCGCTGCCGGGTCGCTGATGGTGATCTCGACGTGCGAGATGCCGCTGTACTGCGGCGTCGCCGGGGACACCAGCCGGCGCACCTTCGACCAGGTGCCGTCCGCCCCGATCAGCAGGTCGGCGACGGCCCGGGTGCCGTCGGCGAACGTGAGCTCGTGCCCGCCGCCGGGCAGCGGGGCGACTGCGGTGACCTTGTGCCCCCACCGGATGCGGCCGGGCTCGAGGGAGTCGAGGAGCAGGTCCCGCAGCGCCGTGCGGTCGATCTCCGGGCGCCCGCCCGTGCCGCCTTGCGGGCCGGCGTCGACGAGGACGTGCGCGGCCTTGTCGAGGACGCGGACGTGCTCGCCCTGCGGATGCGTGCGGCGGCGGAACTCCTCGTGCAGGCCGGCCTCGCGCAGCGCGAACTGACCGGACTCCTCGTGGATGTCGAGCGAGCCGCCCTGACGGCGGGCGGTCCGCGAGATGTCGGACTCGTGGACGGTGGACGCGATGCCGTGGTTCTGCAGGATTCTGGCGAGCACGAGCCCGGACAGGCCGGCGCCCACGATGGCGATGGTCGTCATGCCCGAACGCTATCACGAACACGTTCGTTGCGAACATGTTCGTCATTCACCGGGCGTCCTCGCGGCCGTTCACCTGACCGCCGGTCACCGGAGGAGATCCGGGCGGTGGACGGGTCTGCGGCCGGGAGGCTGCACCGGCGGATCGCCCACCTTCGGCGGGGGAGGAATCGGCCGGGTCACCGGGGCTTCGGTGGTGACCGTCAGCGGCTCGCCGTGGTGGCGCAGGTCCAGCCGAGCGCCGCCGCGGTGGTTGCGCAGCGAGTAGACGGCCTCGTCCGGGCGTACGGTCACGTGCAGGCGCAGGCCGCGCCACAGCAGGGAGAAGGCGAGCCGGTCGATCCGCGACGGCAGGCGCGGGGCGAAGGACAGCTCACCGTTGTGGTCGCGCATGCCGCCGAGCCCCGCGACGAGGGCGAGCCACGCGCCGGCCAGCGAGGCGATGTGCACCCCGTCGCGGGTGTTGTGGTGCAGGTCGGCGAGGTCCATCAGCGCGGCCTCGCCGAGGTAGTCGTGCGCCAGCTCCAGATGTCCCACCTCGGCGGCCAGGATCGCCTGGGTGCAGGCCGACAGCGAGGAATCGCGTACGGTCCGCGGCTCGTAGTACGCGAAGTTGCGCGCCTTCTGCTCGGCGCTGAACGCGTCACCGCACCAGTGCATCGCGAGGACGAGGTCCGCCTGCTTGACCACCTGGCTGCGGTACAGGTCGAGGTACGGGAAGTGCAGCATCAGCGGGTAGTCGTCCGGTGCGGTCCGGGCGAAGTCCCACTCCTTGCGCAGCGTGAACCCGCGCACCTGGGCGTGGACGCCGAGCTGCTCGTCGTACGGGACGGTCATGGCCGAGGCCGCGGCGCGCCAGGCGGCGACCTCCGCGTCGGTCACGCCGAGCATCCGCGACCGGTCCGGGTGCCGCGCGACCACGGCGGCCGCCGCGAGCAGATTCCGGCGCGCCATGAGGTTGGTGTAGATGTTGTCGTCGGCGACGGCGGTGTACTCGTCCGGGCCGGTGACTCCGTCGAGGTGGAACGCGCCGTGCCGGTCGTGGTGGCCGAACGACGCCCACAACCGCGCGGTCTCGACCAGCAGGTCGACGCCGACGTCGCGGTCGAAGGCCTCGTCGCCGGTCGCGTTCACGTAGCGGACCACCGCGTCGGCGATGTCCGCGCCGAGGTGCAGGGCGGCCGTGCCGGCCGGCCAGTAACCGGAGCATTCGTGCCCGCGGATGGTGCGCCACGGGAACGCCGCGCCGGCCCAGCCGAGCGTCTCGGCCCGCTCCCGCGCCAGATCGAGCGTGGCGTGCCGCCAGCGCAGCGCCTCGGCGGCCGCGGCCGGTTGCAGGTACGTCAGCACGGGCAGCACGAAGCGCTCGGTGTCCCAGAACACGTGCCCGTCGTAGCCGGGGCCGGTCAGTCCCTTGGCCGCGATGGGCCGCCGCTGGGCGCGGGCCCCGGCCTGCAGCACCTGGAACATCGCGAACCGGACCGCCTGCTGCACCTCGGCGTCGCCGTCGAGCTCGATGTCCGCCGCGTCCCAGAAGGCGTCCAGGTACGCCCGCTGCGCGGCGACCAGCCCGTCCCAGCCGTCGATGTGCGCGCCTTTGATCGCGGCGGCCACCTGGTCGCGCAGCGCGGCCACCGACCGCCGGCTCGAGGCGCCGTACGCCACCAGCTTCACGATGGTCAGCCGCTGCCCGGGCTCCAGCCGGCAGACCACCGTCGTGCGGGCCAGGTCCGGGAACGCCTCGCTGCTCGACCGCACGCCCGGCGGTCCCGACACGACGTGGTCCATCGCGGCGGCCAGGCGCAGGCCGCTCTCGCGGGTGACGTGCACCAGCACCGCGCCCGTGTCGTTGGCGTTGTGCGCCTGGGCGACGAGGGGCGCCTTCAGCACCGCCGCGACCCGGGGATCCTTGACCGGGCCGGGCATCGTCTCGTTGGCGACCAGTTCGGACTGCACGATCACCCGTACCGGCGTGTCCACGGGTGTCACCTCGTAGCGGATCGCGGCGACCGACCGTTGCGCGAAGGACACCAGGCGGGTCGAAGTGACCCGTACCGCACGGCCGGCCGCCGACTCCCACTCGACCTCGCGGTGTAGCGTCCCGCCGCGCAGGTCGAGCACCCGCTCGTGCCGGTGCAGCCGCCCGTCGCGCACGTCGAACGGCTCGTCGTCCACCAGCAGCCGGAGCACCTTGCCGTCGGTCACGTTGACGATCGTCTGACCGGACTCGGGATAGCTGTAGCCGCCCTCCGCATACGGCAGCGGCCGCAGCTCGTAGAACGAGTTCAGAAAGGTGCCCGGCAGCGCGTGCGGATCACCCTCCTCGAGGTTGGCCCGCAGTCCGATGTGCCCGTTGGACAACGCGAAGATCGACTCGGACCGGGCCAGCGCCTGCAGGTCGAGGAACGTCTCGCGGACCTGCCACGGCTCGATGGGGTACGCCGGATGCCGGATCACATGAGCCTCCCCTCGCGATGAGGTTACGACGTCCGGGACGGGAACGGGTCGCCTGCCGCCGCCGGTGGGGGCGGCAGGCGACCCGTGGTGGTGCGGTCTCAACGGGCCGCGGCCGTGAGCGGGAGGAGGGTTTCGTCGACCGTCGTCACCGTGCCCAGCGACAGCATGAAGTGGTCGGCGAGATCACCGTTCGTCTTCCCGTACGCCCACTGCTCGGGGTGGCCGGGGGCGGTGAACCCGATCACCACGTCACCGGGCGGCATGGTGTCGAGCAGGTACCGGCCGTCCGCCCCGGTGGTGGTCCGCACCGAGCCTGCCGTGGCGGAGAGGCTCACGTAGACCTCCGCGTCGGGGACCGGTGCGCCGGAGCTGTCCACCAGCCGGCCGGTCAGGACGGCCGGGGCCAGCAGCGTCTCGTCGACGCGCGTGGTGGCCCCGGGCGTGACCGTGTAGTGCTGGGCCTGCGACCACTCCAGGGTGCGCGGCGAGTACTGCCTCAGCTCACCGTTGGTGAAGACCACGACGTACCCGGTGCCGGGCTTCAGGCTCACCGAGTACGTGCCGTCGGCGGCCGTGGTCGTGCTCCACGACGACGCAGTGGTGACGTCCTCGACGGTGACGGTGATCCCCGCGGCCGGCGCGCCCGCGGCGGTGGTGACCGTACCGGCGATGGCGCCGGCGGGGATGGGCGGCAGGAGCTTGTCGTTGACCGTGGTCACCGTCCCCAGCCGCAGGGTGATCCGGTCCGCCGTCTCCATCGACCTCTTCTGGTACGCCCACTGCTCGTGCCCGTCGGCGGTGGTGAACCCGACGACGACCTCGCCGGGCGGCATGGTGTCGAGCAGGTACCGGCCGTCCGCGCCGGTGGTGGCTGTCGCCTCACCGGCCGTGGCGAGCATGCTCACCGTGACGCTCGCGCCGGCGACCGGCGTCCCGGACTCGTCGACGAGCCGGCCGGTGAGGACCGCCGGGGCCAGCAGCCGCTCGTCGACGCGCGTGGTGTGGCCGGACCGGACCGTGTACTTCTCGGCCTTCGCCCAGTCCAGGGTGCGCCGCGAGTATTGCGTCAGCTCGCCGTTGGTGAAGCTGACGGTGTAGCCGGTGCCCGGCGGCAGGCTCACCGAGTAGGTGCCGTCGCGGGCCGTGGTGGTGTCCCACGCGGATGCGGTGGGGTCTCCGATGGTGACGGTGATGCCCGCGGCCGGTCCACCCCGGGCAGTGGTGACGCGCCCGGCGATGAACCCGGGCGCCGTGACAACGCTGTTCGCCACTGTGGTGTGTCCCGTGACGACCCGGTACGACGCCGCGCGGGCGGGATCGGTGATCCGGCCGGGGGCCCACTCGGACCAGCCGTCCCGGTCGATGAGGATCTTGTAGCTGCCCGGCTGCAGGCCCGGTACGCGGAACGCGCCGGTGCCGCCGGTGGTCGTCCTGGCCACCTCGGGGCCGGACAGGTCGGCCGGGTACACGATGATCGTCGCACCGCTGACGGCGGCGCCGCCGGTGTCGTGGACGACGCCGGCGAGGCCCGTGGACCGGTGCTGCGCCGCGGCGGGCGGCGCTCCGGCGGTCGCGGCCGCGGCCCCCGCGAGGACGGCGGCGGCGATGACGCTGATGAGTACTCGGGGTCGCTTCACTGCGATCTCCCTTCGCGAGGTGTGTCCCGTGGACGAGCGGCGACGCGAAGGCTCGGATCGACGGCACAGGTCGCCGTTCGCCCGACAGCTCCATGCTGGCAACCCCGGCTGGGCCGGGGCAGAGGCGGTGTGCTCGCGTACGCCTGCCGTCCGGCCCGCTCAGGAGAGGTGAGCGGCGTCGAGGGCGGACTGCAGCGACTGGAGGTAGCCCTCGCTGGTGACCGTCGCACCGGAGACCGTGTCGATGCTCGCGCTCTGCGCCGCCAGGGTCTCCTGCTTGAGGACCGGCAGCGCGTACGCGTTGATCTCCCGGTCCCGGCCGTTCTCCGACGGGTAGACCGGCACCGCGACATCCGTGATCTTGCCGTTGGCGACCGTGATGGCGACCTGCACGTCGCCCCAGCGGGTCGACGCCACCGCGCCGGTGTAGGTCTTGCCCCCGGACGAAGTACCGAACGTCGTTCCGGAAGTCGTGACGGAGGAGGTCGCGGCGCCGGCCTCGGCCGCCGAATTCGTGCTGGTGCGGTAGCTGAAGAGCAGCACCAGGGCCGCCACGGTGGAGAACAGCCACATGCTGATGCGTCGCATCGCCGGATCCTTTCGGGTCACCAGGAGAAGAGTTCGGTGTGCAGCCGCCCGGGGGCCACGCCGGCGCCGGCCGCGGCGGTGCGGGCGGCCTGCGTCCACGCGTCCGGGCCGCACACGTAGACGTGCGAGTCGGCGATCCGCGGGGCGATCCGGCTCAGCGCCTCGGCGTCACCGTGATCGGCGTACTGCGCCGGCAGCCAGGACGCCCGGGTGGCGCGCGGGCCGAGCAGGTAGACGATCCGGACCCCGCGGTGGGCGGCGAACCAGTCCAGTTCGGACCGGAACGCCGCCTGCGCCCCGGTGCGGGCCCGGTAGATCAGGGTCGCCTCGCCGGGCGCGTACGGCAGGTCACCGAGCAGCGACAGCAGGGGGGTGACCCCGATGCCGCAGGCCAGCAGCACGACCGGCCCGCCGGTGTACGTCTCGCCGGTGAGCTTGCCGTACGGCCCCTCGATGAGCGCCCGGGTGCCGGGCCGCAGCGAGGCCACGCGGGCGCTGCCGTCGCCGAGGTCCTTGACGGTGATGCGCAGCATGCGGCCGTTCGGTGTGGCCGACAACGAGTACGGGTGCGACCGGCTCCAGCCCGGGCCGTCGAGGAAACGCCACTGGAAGAACTGCCCGGCGCGGGCCGGCAGGGTGTGCAGCGCGCGGCCGGTCAGGTAGACCGAAGTCAACCCGGGGCCTTCCGGCTTCACGTGCGAGACCACGAGGCGGTGCCGCCAGTTGCGCCACACCGGCACCCCGGCCCGGTAGACGAGGACCGCGCCCGCCGACACCGCGTACAGCGTCCACCAGTACGCGGTCGACGCGGCGGAGCCGACGAAGTCGGTGCCGGTCCACAGCTGGTGCGGCAGGGCCAGGCCGACGCCGAGGTACGCGTACAGGTGCAGCAGGTGCCAGGACTCGTAGCGCAGCTTGCGCCGGGCGGCGCGGATCGAGGTGACGACCACCATGAGGATCGCGGCCGTGCCCGCCGTGGCCAGCAGCATGCCGGGGTAGGTCCGGATCATGTCCCACAGCTCGGCGACCGCGCCGGCGTGGGCGGCCCCGGCGTAGCCGAGGGTGATGAGCACGATGTGGCCGATCATCATCCAGAACGACGTGAACCCGGTCCAGCGGTGCCAGCGGGCCAGCCGGTCCTGCCCGAAGGCGCGTTCGACCAGCGGGATCCGGGCCATCAGCAGGACCTGCAGGAGCAGCAGGTCGGACGCCCACAGCCCGGTCAGCCGGCCGATCGCCGACATCGCATCCGGGCCGCCGCCGGCGAGCTGCTGCACGCCGCCGTTGCCGACCCACAGCGCGGTCACGATCAGCAGGCTCACGCCCGCGCCGAGGCCGCCCGCGTCCGCCCACCAGCGCGGGGTGACGCGGCGCGGCGGCGCGTGGACGGCCGGCGCCGGTGAGGTCCTGGGCATCGCTGCTGCGGTCATGACCCCACCATCGGTGGGGTAGCTGAGGAAACCGGGCCCGGAACCTATGGCCCACCTATGAAGTCGCTATGAACCCCGCCGCCGGGACTTCGGGTCTTGCGGCCCTGCCGGTGCCCCGGCCGATCCGGCGATCATGGAAGCGCACCGGTGGGCGCGCGATCCGCCGGCAGCCGGTGGGGGTGGCGATGCGGTGGTCATGGCAGCGGCGCGAGCAGATCCTGTTCGCCGCCACGACCCTGCTGGTCCTGGCGGGCCTGGCGATCGCGGCGGCGGGCGCCCGGGACGCCGCGGACGCGGTGTGGATCACGGCGACGGCACTGGGCCTGGCGTACTCGACGGCTTCCCTCGCCGCGGCAGCGCGCCGGCGCGAGCCCAGTGTCGACGTGATCGCGTGGCTGGCGCTGGTCGGTGCGCTGTGGGTCGGCGAGGCGTTCGCGGGCGCGGTGATCGCGGTCATGCTCGCCAGCGGCGTGCTGCTCGAGGCCCGCGCCGCCGCCCGGGCACGCCGCGAGCTGAGCGCGCTGGTCGCCCGGGCGCCGCGCACCGCCCGGCGCGACACCGCCTCCGGGCCGGTCGAGGTGCCGGTCGCCGACGTGCTGCCCGGTGACCCGCTCGTGGTCGGCTCGGGGGAGATCGTCCCGGTCGACGGCCGGCTGCTCACCCCGGCGGTGCTGGACGAATCGGCGCTGACCGGCGAACCCCTGCCGGTGGAGCGGCGGGCCGGCGAGGACGTCCGCAGCGGCGTGGTGAACGCGGGCGCGCCGATGCGCCTGACCGCCACCGCGACCGCCGAGGCGTCGACGTACGCGGGTGTCGTCCGGCTGGTGGAGCAGGCGCAGGCGGCGAGCGCGCCGTTCGTCCGGATCGCGGACCGCTTCGCGGTGGCGTTCGTCCCGGTGACGCTGGCGCTGGCCGGTGCCGCGTGGGCGGTCGCCGGCGACCCGGTACGCGCGGTCGCGGTGCTGGTCGTGGCCACGCCGTGCCCGCTGCTGCTCGCGGCGCCGATCGCGATCATGTCCGGGCTGTCCCGGGCCGCCCGTTCCGGTGTCGTCGTCAAGGGCGGCGGCGCGCTGGAACGGCTCGCGGCCGGCCGGGTCCTGCTGTTCGACAAGACCGGGACGCTGACCGCCGGCCGTCCGGTCCTCACCGACGTGGTGACCCCCGCGGACGCCCGCCTGGCCGCGGGCGAGGTGTTGCGTCTCGCGGCGAGCCTCGACCAGATCTCCGCGCACGTGCTGGCCGGCGCCATCGTCACCGCGGCCGCCGACCGCGAGCTGCGGCTGTCTCCGGCCACCGACGTGCGCGAGCGCCACGGGTACGGGGTGGAAGGCCTCGTGGACGGTCACAAGGTCCGGCTCGGCAAGGCGGCGTGGGTCGTCCCCGGCGCGCTTCCGGCATGGGTACGGCACGCGCGCCGGCGGGCCGCGCTCGACGGCTCGCTGACGGTGTTCGCGTCGGTCGACGGCGAGCCGGCGGGGGTGCTGCTGCTGGAGGATCCGGTACGGCCGCAGGCGCCGCGCATGGTCCGGGCGTTGCGCGACGCCGGGATCACCCGGGTGGTGCTGGTGACCGGCGACCGCGCGGACACCGCCGAGGCCGTCGGGCGGATCGTCGGCGTCGACGCCGTGCACGCCGACTGCGATCCCGGGGACAAGCTGGTCCTCGTCGGCGCCGAACAGGAGCACGCGCCGACGATCATGGTGGGCGACGGCATCAACGACGCGCCCGCGCTGGCCACCGCGGGCGTGGGAGTGGCCCTCGCGGCCCGCGGCGCCACCGCCTCCGCCGAGGCCGCCGACGTGGTCCTCACCGTGGACCGCCTCGACGCGCTCGCCGACGCGATCCTCGTCGCCCGGCGCTGCCGCCGCATCGCGGTGTGGGCGGTCGCGGTGGGGATGGGTCTGTCGGCCGCGGCGATGATCGTGGCAGCGGCCGGCTACCTGCCACCCGCCGCGGGCGCGCTGCTGCAGGAGGGCATCGACGTCGCCGCGATCGCCATCGCCCTGACCGCGCTGCTGCCCGGCAAGTCGCACACCGTGGCCATGCCGCCGGCCGACGTCGCGACGGCCCAGCGCCTGTACGCCGAACACCGCGAGATGCGCCCGCTGGTCGAGCAGGTACGCACGGTCGCCGACGCGCTCAACACCCCGCCGTACGACCTGGGCCCGGTGCGCGACCTGCTGGAGCACCTGGAGGTCGAGCTGCTGGCCCACGAGCACGCCGAGGAGGCCGAGCTGCTGCCGATCATGGCGCGGGCGCTCGGCGGGACCGAGGTGACCAGCGGGCTGAGCCGTACCCACGCCGAGATCGACCACCAGGTGGGGCGGCTGCGCCGGACGGTGGACGACCTGGTCGAGGAAGCGGAGCCGGAGGACGTCACCGACGTACGGCGGCTGCTCTACGGCCTGTACGCGATCCTGCGGCTGCACAATGCGCAGGAGGAAGAGGGCGCGTTCAGCCTCGTCCCCGATCCGCACACACCGTGACGGCAGGAGCCGACGATGAGCCAGCATCCGGGTGAGCCGCACGCCGGGGAGATGTCCGGGCGGCTGAACCGCCTGCGCGCCGGGGTGCTGGGCGCCAACGACGGCATCGTGTCGACGGCCGGGCTGGTGGTCGGCGTGGCCGGGGCGAGCGCGTCCACCGGCGCCATCCTCACCGCGGGCGTCGCCGGGCTCGTCGCCGGCGCCGTGTCGATGGCACTCGGCGAGTACGTCTCCGTCAGCAGTCAGCGCGACACCGAGCGGGCCCTGCTCGCCAAGGAGCGCACCGAGCTCGCCGAGATGCCGGCACAGGAGCTCGACGAGCTGACCGCCCTGTACGAGGCCAAGGGGTTGTCGGCGGCGACCGCGCGGCTGGTGGCCGAGGAGCTGACCGCGGCGGACGCCTTCGCCGCGCACGCGGACGTCGAGCTGCGGATCGACCCCGAGGCGCTGGCGAACCCGTGGCATGCGGCCGGCGCGTCGGCGGCCGCGTTCACGGTCGGTTCGCTGCTGCCGCTGATCGCGATCCTGCTGCCGCCGGCCGGCGCCCGCGTACCCGTGACGTTCGTGGTGGTGGTCCTGGCCCTCGCTCTGACCGGTGCGGTGAGCGCCAGGCTGGGATCCGCCGGCGTCGGACGCGCGATGGCCCGGCTCGTCGGCGGGGGCGCGCTCGCCATGGCGATCACGTACGGCATCGGTCAGGCCGTCGGCGTCGCCACCGGCTGAGCGTCACTTGCCCGTGACCGTGACGGTGGCTTCGAGGCACTTGTAGCGGCCCGGCTTGTCGATGGCCAGGATCTGCGTCTCGCCCGGGTCGACCCGGTTGTTGTCCCCGTTGCCGCCGGGGTCGGGCGAGCAGGTCACTGTCCGGGCGGTCGCCGACTCGTTCACCACGGTGAAGTTCTGGGTCGCCGCCACCGACAGGTGAGCAGGGTTGACAGTGCGCGCGCCGGTCACGGTGAGTGTCGGCTCGGGGGTCTCGCAGCCGCTGTCCCCGGAGACCTTCAGGTGCAGGACCGCGCGGTGCGTCGTTCCCGCGCTCTGCACGGTGAAGCTGCCCGTCTCGGGGAACTGGATCACCTGCCGTTCGTCCACGTCGAGGACGCTGGTCACCAGGCCGGCGTCCGGTTCGGCGACCAGCTCGTGGACCCGGCCGGACCGGTTCGTCACGGCCAGGAACGATCCGCGCTGGATGGTCAGCGTGTCGGGGCTGAACGCGAACCGCTGACCGCCGGCCGTCGCCCGCTTCACGATGGCCACCTTCCGGGCCCGGGTGCAGGTCGCGCTGGTCGCCCCGGCATGCGCCGATCCGGTACGGCCGGAGCCGGCCGCCCCCGTCCGCTGTGGCGCAGGTGCGCCGGCCGTCGGCGCGCACGCCGAGAGGGCCAGTGCCACGACCACGTTCCCCGTCAGCCGCAGGCGACGGGCCACCACCGCTTCACGCACGAGCTCCACCTTCCGGTCGCTGATCGTTTCCTACGGCAGGTACGGCCGGCACCGGTGGCTCGGTTCATCCGAAATGCGCCGCGTCGAGGGCGGCCTGCAGCGACTCGACATAGCCGCCGCTGGTCACCGTGGCGCCGCTGACCGCGTCGATCCGCGCGCTCTGGGCCTGCAGCACCTCGGCGCGCAGTTGCGGCAGGGCGTACCCGTTGATCTCGTCGTCCCGGTCGTTGCCCGTCGGCCGGCGCAGCGCGCGGACGTCGGTGATCTTGCCGTTGGTGATGGTGACCTGCACCTGGACCGGCCCCCAGCGGGTCTGCGCGACCGTGCCGTTGACCGTCACGCTCTTCGTCCGGTGCGTGGGCCGCGCGGAGCCCTGGGGCGGGGCCGGGGCGGGCACGATGCCGGGCGCGGCGGCGCCGACGGCCGCGGAGGGCGCCGGGCCGCCCAGGCTCGTGCGATAGCTGAACAGCAGGACGACGGCGGCGATCGTGGAGACGATCCAGAGCGTCAGGCGGCGCATACGGGCCTCACCATGCGAACTCCTCGGCGTGAATCAGATCATCGGGTACGCCCGCCTCGCGCAGGCTCGTGCGGACGGCGGCCATCCACGGGGGCGGCCCGCACAGGTACGCCTCCCGCTCGGCGACGTCGGGGACCAGCCACCGCAACGCGGCCGCGTCGTCGCCGCGGCTGTACCGGGCCGGCAGCCAGGAACCGTGGCGCGGACGGCTGCCCTCGAGGTAGACGACGCGCACGCCGTAGCGGCGGGCGAGGTCGTCGAGCTCGGCACGGAAGACCGCCTCGGTGTGCGTACGGATCCGGTAGAGCAGCGTGGCGCCGTTCCCGGCCGGGCCGAGGTCGTCGAGCAGGGCGCGCATCGTCGTGATGCCCACCCCGGCGGCGACGAGCAGGGGCCGCCGGCCGGTCGACCGTTCCGCGGTCAGCGCCCCGTACGGCCCCTCGACCAGCACGCGGGTCCCCGGCCGCAGATGCCGGACCCGGCCGCTGCCGTCGCCCAGCTCCTTCACGGTGATCCGCAGCAGGTCCCGGCTCGGTCCCGCCGACAGCGTGTACGGGTTCGCCCGCGACCAGCCCGGCCCGTCGAGGAAGCGCCACAGGAAGAACTGCCCCGCGCGCACGGGCAACCGGTCCAGCCGATGGCCGCGCAGGTACACCGACACCACCCCGGGCGCCTCGGCGACCACGGTGTCGACCCGCAGCCGGTGGTACGCCGACCGCCAGAGCGGCAGCGCGACGCGAAACGCCAGCACGGCCGCGAGGGTCGCGGCGTACAGACCCCACCAGTACAGCCGGGCCACGGGGGAGGCGGTGAAGTCCGCGCCGGTCCAGATCTGATGCGGCAGGGCCAGGCCCACCCCGAGGTACGCGTACAGATGCAGCAGGTGCCAGGTCTCGTACCGTTGCCGGCGCCGCGCCGCCCGCACCGACAGCACCACCACCAGGACCAGCAGCACCGTTCCGGCCGCGGCGAGCAGCATGCCCGGGTACGTGACCACGAGGCTCCAAGCCTCACCCGGCACGCTCGCCGGCTCGGACTGCGCGTACCCGGCTGTGGTCAGCACGACGTGCGCGACCATCAGCCAGAACGACACGAACCCGAGCACCCGGTGCCGCCGGGCCAGCAGGTCCTGCCCGTACGCCCGCTCCACCCACGGGATCCGGGCCATCAGCAGCACCTGCAGCAGCAACAGGTCCGAGGCGACCAGCCCGGTCAGCCGGCCCAGGGTGGTCGCCGGCTCGCCCGCGCCCTGCAGGTCACGTACCCCGCCGTCGGCCAGCCACAACGCCACCACGGCCAGCACGCTGAGGATCGCGGCCGACCCGGCCAGATCACGCCACCGCCGCGGCGGCCGCGGCGCCGGGATCCGGTGCGGCGGCCCGGCCAGCCGGACCCGTCCGGTCACCCCGCTCGTCGTCGTCACACTCACGCGGCGAGCGTGCCGCGCGGAATTGGGAAAACTCGAAGAATCCTGTCCGGCGGGCGGGAGACCCCCGTCAGGCGACGGTGATCAGGACCTTGCCGACCACGCCGCGCTCGACCGCGTCGTGGGCCTCGGCGGTGCGGTCGAGGGGGAAGTGGTGCAGGGGCAGGCCGTGCTCCTCGCCGACCGGAAGCGCGCCGTCGCGCAGCGCCGCGCCGACGTCCTCGGCCGCGGCCTGCAGGGCCGGCTCACCGAGGGTGTAGAGGATGAGGAACTGCACCCGGGTGTTGAGCATCATGTTCGGGCGGATGTCGAGGGAGACCGTGTCGCCGCCGTTGTTCGCGTAGATCGCGATGCTCGCGTGGTTCGCCGCGACCTCCTGGTCCAGCTGCGCGTTCCGCGCGGCCGCGACCTCCACGATGATGTCGGCGCCGCCGGGCGCCACCGCGCGGATCTCCTTGGCCGCGTCGCCGTGCCGGTAGTCGACGACGTGGTGGGCGCCGGCGGCAGTGGCCAGGGCGGCCTTCTCCGGGCTGCTGACCGTGGTCACGACCGTCGCGCCGGCCCAGCGGGCGAGCTGGATCGCGGCGTGCCCGACGGCGCCCGCGCCGCCGGCCACCAGCACGGTGCGTCCGTCCAGGGCGCCGGGGCTGAGCCGGCCGGATCCCGCTTCGGAGACGGTCAGGGCCCGGTGCGCGGTGATCGCCGGTACGCCCAGCGCGGCGCCCACGTCGTACGAGACGCCGTCGGGCAGCGGGAAGGCGCGGGCCGCCGGGACGATCGCGTAGTCGGCGGCGGTGCCGTACGGGCTGCCGTGCGCGGCGAGCATGACCCACACCCGGTCGCCGATGTGGTGCGACAGCACCCCCGGGCCGACCGCGTCCACCAGGCCGGCGCCGTCCATGTCGGGCGTCACCTCGGCGAAGCCCAGCTCGCCCGTGGCCCGCCGCTTCCAGTCCGTCGGGTTGACGCCCGAGCGGATGACGCGGACGCGGATCTGGCCGTCGCCGGGCTCGGGAACGTCGCGCTCGGCGAGGCGCAGGACGGAGCTGTCGCCGGTGCTGCTGAACACGATCGCCCTCATGGAAGCGACTCTACGGCGGCCCCACCCGTCATCGAGAACTCGCTCACAGCAATCCCGTCCGCTTTTCTGGGTACGAGGAACCGGAGCTGCCGCCCGGCAGGTCGGCGAGGGGCGCGCGATCAAGACCCTGCTGCGCCCGTAAGGATTCACCGTACGTTCCGACGACCTTGGAGGGTCACCATTCTCACCGTCAACGCCCTCGCGGCCCCCTCGGCCACCGACGCCCTCGTCCGCACCACCGTGCAGCGGCGTGACGTCGGGCCGCGGGACATCCTGATCGAGATCGCCTACGCGGGGATCTGCCACTCCGACATCCACACCGTGCGCGGCGACTGGGGCCCGGTGCCGTACCCGCTGACCGTCGGCCACGAGATCGTCGGCCGGGTCGCCGAGGCCGGCGCCGAGGTCACCCGGCACGCCGTCGGCGACCGGGTCGGCGTCGGCTGCATGGTCAACTCGTGCCGCGAGTGCGACAACTGCCAGGCCGGGTACGAGCAGTACTGCACCAACGGCAACACCGGCACCTACGCGAGCGTCGACCGGGACGGCACGGTCACGCAGGGCGGCTACTCGACGCACATCGTCGTGGACGAGGACTTCGTGCTGCGGGTGCCGGAGAGCATCCCGTACGAGGCGGCCGCGCCGCTGCTGTGCGCGGGCATCACCACGTACTCGCCGCTGGCGCACTGGAAGGCCGGGCCGGGCCGGAAGGTCGCCGTCGTCGGCATGGGCGGCCTCGGTCACATGGGCGTCAAGATCGCCGCCGCGATGGGCGCCGAGGTGACGGTGCTGTCGCAGACGCTGAGCAAGAAGGACGACGGCCTGCGCTTCGGCGCCGAGCACTACCACGCCACGAGCGACCCGGCCACGTTCGAGACGCTGGCGAACAGCTTCGACCTCATCCTCAACACGGTCAGCGCGCCGATCGACATGGCCGCGTACCTCGGCATGCTGCGCCTGGACGGCACCCTCGTCAGCGTGGGCGCCCCGCCGGAGCCGCTGCCGGTGCAGGTCTTCTCGCTGTTCTCCAACCGGCGCTCCTTCGCCGGATCCAGCATCGGCGGCATCGCCGAGACCCAGGAGATGCTCGACTTCTGCGCCGAGCACGGTATCGCGCCGGAGGTCGAGCTCATCGACGCGGACGCCGTCAACGAGGCGTACGAGCGGGTGCTGAAGTCGGACGTGCGCTACCGGTTCGTCATCGACGTCACCTCGCTGCGCTGACCCCTGCCCGTTGCCGAGCGGGGTGGCCCCCCATATCCTTCCCGAAGGAAGTGGGGGACCACCCCGCTTTACCGACGGGATGTGCCATGCGCGCGATCGAGTACGACCGGTACGGACCCCCTGACGTGCTCCGGCTCGTCGAGAAGCCGACGCCCGTGGCCGGTCCCGGGCAGGTGCTCGTCGAGGTGCACGCCGCCGGGGTGGGTGGTGGCGAGATGCCGATCCGGGCGGGGCGGCTGCGCCGCGTCGTGCGGGGCCGGCTGCCGCGCGGCATCGGCAACGACTTCGCCGGCCGGGTCGCCGGGGTGGGCCCCGGCGTCCAGGAGTTCCGTCCCGGCGATCGCGTGTGGGGCGTGATGCCGCACCTGAGGTTCGGCAGCACCGCCGAGTACGTGGCTGTCCCCGTACGGCTGCTCGCCACGGCGCCGGCGAACCTCGACCTCGTCGAGGCCGCCGCGCTGCCCACCGCCGGGACCACCGTGCTCACCGCCTTGACGAAGAAGGTGCAGCTCGCTGCGGGGGACCGGCTGCTCGTACGCGGCGCCGCCGGCGGGGTCGGCAGCGTCGCTGTGCAGCTGGGCCGGGCCCTCGGCGCCCACGTCACCGCCCTGGCCGGCGCCCGCGCCCTCGCCTGGATCACCGAGCTCGGGGCGCACGAGGCGTACGACTACCGCACGACAGCCCCGGCGGACCTCGGCCGCTTCGACGTGGTGCTCGACCTGGTCGGCACCGGGCTGCGCGCGTACCGGCGGCTGCTGACGCCCCGCGGACGCCTCATCGCCCTGGTGGTCGACCCCGATCATCTGGTCCGGTCCGTGCTGTCCGGTGCCGCGCCGAGGACGACGAGCTTCAGCAACAACCCGTCCGCGGACGATCTCGCCACGCTGACCCGGTACGCCGAGCAGGGCGCCGTCCGGCCCGTCGTGGACGCGGTGCTGCCGATGGCCGAGGCGGCGCAAGCGCACCGGAGGGTGGAGGCGGGCGGCCTCCGCGGCAAGATCGTCCTCACGACGGGCCGGGGCGGGACCGTCAGTTGACGAAGTCCTGGGTGAACCACACCCTGCCGCCGCTGTCCCGCGTGACGGCCAGGCCGACCCGGGTGAAGCCCGCGTTGAGCAGGTTCTTGCGGTGCCCGTCGTCCGGCGGTGTCTCGGCGAGCATGAGATCGGTCAGGCCGTTCGCCGCGGCGATGATCTCGGTGGCGTTGTCGCGCGCGTTGCCCTGACCGATGTTCTCGCCCGCTGAGCGCCACGAGACACCCGCGGCGGTGAACCGGTCGCCGAGGCCCGCCTCGCCGGGGCACTGGTGCGACAGCCCGCACCCGCCGGCCATCAGTGCGGTGTGGGCCTGCGACGCCTTGGTCAGCTCGGCGCTGAGGGTGAGCGGCTGCAGGCCGTTCGCCGTACGCGCCGCATTGATGTGCTGCAGCGCGGCGGTGACGACCGCGTCACCCGCGGGCGGCTCCGCGGTGGCCGGCGGCGTGGTGGTAGGTGCGGTGGTCACCGGCGGCCGGGTGGCCGGCGGGGTCGTCGCCCGGGTGGGCGGCGGCGTGACCGGCCGGGTGGCCGGCGAGGTCGTGGGGGCCGCGGTGGTGGGAGCCGCGGTCGGGGCGGTGCTCGCCGAGGTGGTGGGCCGCGGCCAGTGCCGGCCCCGGGCGTGGTGGTCCGCGCTGGTGGCGGAGCCGAGCAGCGGGGCGGCGTGGCGGACGGCGTGCGGCCGGTGGACGGTCTGGGCGGACGCGCGCGGCGATTCTTTTAGGAACCTTTAAAGATCGGTTCAGCAGAACCTCAATCAGCGTCCCGCTCCCACGCCGAGGCCCAGCAGCGCGGCCGCCACCACGAGGACGGCGATCACGGTGGCGTCCCGCAGGCGCCGCCGCCGTACGCTGCGGCGGGCGCGGACCAGGATCGCTTCGACGTGCTCACGGTTCGGCTCGCGGATCGCGTCCAGCAGCTGCCCGCGCAGGTAGGCCAAGGCGCCACCGTCCGGATCGTCCGGGACGGTGACGGCCGCCGGCCGCGGGCAGACGAACCAGCGCGCCGGCCGATTCGCCGGCTTGGCCCGGCCGCATCTGCGGCAGTGGTTGTTCATACCTTCATGACGCTGCCGAGGGCGAGAACGTTGCTCCGCCGGTCGCGCGGGGTTCGGGCGCCGGCGCGCGGCGGTCACGTCCCCGGATCGATGCCGACGGTGACGTGACGTGGGCCGGCGGGCCGCCCGGCGTGACGGCCGGCCGGGTCGCGGCGTTGCGGGCGGCGGCGGTCAGCTGCTCCCGCCGGCGAGGACGACCTCTTCGGCGGGGGCTGTGGTGGCCGGCGGGTCGGTCGGGTCCGGCGGGGGCGGGGTCTCGGTGGACTCCGGCGGCGGCGTGGTGTGCGGGGGAGTCTGCGTCGGCTCCGGGTCCGGCTTCGACGAGGTCGGCGGCGGGCTGCTCGGGGTGTGCGGCGGCGTCGACGGCGGCTTGCTCGGGGTGGCCGGGGCGGTGGTCGACGGCGCCGGGGCGGTGGTCCGGGCGGGCCGGTGCGGGCGGGTGGTCTCGCGGGCCGGGGTCTCGGTGATCGCGCGGACCGGCTGATCGGTCTCGGCCGGCGCGATCTTCACGGGCGCGGCCGAGGTGACCGGCGGCGTGGTCATCGGCTGCGGCGTGCGGGGCGGGACGCCGGCGCCCGCGCCGGGCGCGCCCTCGACGGCCGCCTCCGCCTGCCGGCCGCGCAGCGTCGAGTAGCCGTTGGCCACCTGCAGCCCGAGGACGCTGATGACCGCCGCGGCGACGGCGGCCGAGGCGGTGACCGCGGCGCGGCGCCGGGAGCGGGTGCGCTGCGCGGACGGGACGCTGCGGGTCAGAGCCGGGACGCTGCGGGTGAGCAGCGCCGCGGGGCGTACGGCAGGCGCCGTGCCCGAGGCGCGCCGCAGGCCCTCGGCGACCTGCGCGGCCGTCGGACGCCGCGCCGGGTCGTCGGCGACGCAGGCCTCGTACAGCCGGATGATCTCGCGGGGCAGGCCGGTAATGCCGGGCAGGCGCGGGGTGCGGCGCTCGTGCCGGGCGGCGAGCACCTCGCCGACGCTGGTGCCCGGCCAGGCGCGCGCGCCGGTGAGGCATTCGAAGAGCACCAGGGCGAGCGCGTAGACGTCCGCCGCCGGGAAGGTGGGCTCGCCGCGCAGCTGCTCCGGCGCGAGGTTGGCCGGGGTGCCCCAGAGCCGTCCGTGGGCGTCGAAGCTGTTCTGCCCGGCGACGGCGGCGATGCCGAAGTCGAGGACCTTCACGCCGCCGGGAGTGAGCATGACGTTGCGCGGCTTCACGTCGCGGTGCACGAGGTTGCGCTCGTGGGCGGCGGCCAGCGCGGCGGCGGTGTCGGCGCAGATCGCGGCCGCCTCGCGCCAGTCGAGCGCGCCGGACGCGGCCAGCCGGTCGGCGAGGGTGTCGCCCTCGAGGAACTCCATCACCAGGTACGGCACCCGCTGACTGCCCTCGGTCGCCTCGCCGTAGTCGTACACCCGGGCGACGTGGGGGTGGTTGAGCGCCGCCGCGGTGCGGGCCTCGCGCAGCACGTCGATGGAGGGCGCGGTGCTGTCCGGCCGGTACGGCGAGAACAGCTTGATGGCCACGCGGCGCTTGAGCGTGCGGTCGTAGCCGCGGTGCACGACGGCGCTGCCGCCCCGCCCGACGGCCTCCTCGACCCGGTAGCGACCGGCGAGTGATCGCATCGTGACCCCTCCCCGCCGTCGTCTTCGCACCGGCTGTGATCAAGCTGTGAGTGCCGCAGATCCTACCCGACCAGGGGCTGCGGGAAACACCCGCGAGTCGTGGCCCGGGCAGGCCTTCATACCGGTCGTTCCGGGACGGCCGGGGCCCAGTCGGGCGGCCCGGCCGGGTGCAACGCGGGGTCGTCGGCGGCGAAGGTGCGTACCGGGCCGGGCGGGGTGGTGGGGCCCTCGAAGCGGACACTCACCCGTCCGAGCCCGCTGCCCCAGACCCAGCCGGCCCCGTACGTGTCGTGCCGGACGTCCTGGCCCGGCCGCCATCCCGCGGTGGCCGCCGGCGCCGGGGGTGATTCGCCGGCCGTCTGCGGCTGCTCCTGCGGCCCGTCCGCCTCGGCGGTGGCGGGGGTGGTGAACAGGTCGTCCTGGACGAAGCCGGCCAGCGTGGTGACCCCGACGCCGAGCAGGCGGATGCCGGCCGACGTGTCCACCTCGGCGAGCAGCCGGTGGGCGAGCTGGGCGACGAGCCGGGGGTCGTCGGTGGGCTGGGAGCGGGTGAGCGAGCGGGTGATCGTGGTGAAGTCGTAGTGGCGGATCTTCACCGTGACGGTGCGTGCGGACAGGCCCGCGGCGCGCAGCCGGGCCCCGACCCGGCCGGCGAGCTGATCGATCTCGGTCCCGAGGCGGACCCGGTCGGTGAGGTCCACATCGAACGTCTCCTCGGCCGACAACGACTTGGCCTCGTGCTCGCCGATGACCGGACGGTCGTCGTCGGCGCGCGCCAGCCGGTACAGCCCGGCGCCGTGGGCCTGGCCGAACCAGTCGAGCAGGTCCGGCAGCGGCACCCGCGCGAGGTCGCCGATGGTGCGTACGCCGGAGCGGCGCAGGCGTTCGTCGGTGGCCGGGCCGACACCGGGCAGCCGGGTCACCGGCAGCGGGTGCAGCACGGCCTGCTCGTCGCCGGGCGCGACGACCGTCAGCCCGCCGGGTTTGCGCAGGTCCGATCCGATCTTGGCGACCAGCTTGGACGTGCCGGCGCCGATCGAGGCGGTCACCCCGCCGGTCGCCGCGGCGATCGCGGCCCTCAGCCGGTCCGCGAGCGCGGTGACCGCGGGTACGGACAGGTCGTGGCCGCCCGCCGCGAGATCGAGGTACGCCTCGTCGATCGAGACCTGCTCGACCAGCGGTGACACGTCGCGCAGCAGCGCCATGACGACCTCGCTGGTCCGGCGGTACGCGGCGAAGCGCGGCGCGAGGAACGCCCGTCCTCGCACCGGCCCCATGCCCCCAGTGTCCAGCCCGCGGGCGGGGCCGGACGTCCGGGGGCGCTGATCAGGCGCGGGCGGGGCCGGCGGTGGCGTGCTTCTCGGCGAAGTCCCACACGGTGGTCAGGGTCTGCTGCGGGGTCTCGATCTGGGGCATGTGGCCGGTGTTCTCCAGCGGCTGGTAGGTGGCGGTGGGAATGGCGGCCGCGTACGCGCGCCCGTAGTCCGGGTCGACGACGCGGTCGCTTCGGCCCCACAGCACCAGGACGGGGACGGTGACCGCGGAGAGCCGGCCGGCCAGGGTGGGGTCGGCCATGGCGTGGCCCGCGTACAGCTCGATGGCCTGCCGGTTGCCGGCCATGAGGGCCTTCTGGGCCTCGGGGAGGCTCGCGGGGTCCATCCGGAACTTGTCCGGCTCGTGGTACGACAGGTCCGTCAGCTGGTCCATGGTCAGGGAGAAGAAGTCGGCCACCGGGTGGCCGGGCACGTCGATCCCCACCCCGTTGACGATGACGACGCTGCTGACCCGGGGGCTCGCCAGCAGGGCCATCTCGGCGGCGATCCACCCGCCGATCGAGTTGCCGACCACGGTGACGTCGCTCAGGCCGCGCTCCTCGAGCAGGCCGGCGTAGAGCCGGGCCAGCCCCGGGACGTCGGTCAGCCCGCCGGGCCGCGGGGTGCCGTTGAATCCCGGGTGGGTCGGTACGAGCACGCGGGCCGGCCGGGCCGCGGCCAGGCGCTCGGCGAACCCGGCGACGGACACCGGGCCGGCGCCGCCGTGCAGGAGCAGGAACGGGTGGCCGGAGCCGGTCTCGGTGAGGGTGACGGTCATCGGGTTCTCCTTGCGGCAGGGGTGGGGTTCCGGCGGCGCGGGAGCGCGCCGGGACGTCAGCGGCGGCCGGCGAGCACACTTTAAATCAGCAACCTGATATAAGCAACCTTGGATAAGGACGTTGATTTAAGCAACCTGGGTTAGGCTGCCCGCATGGCAACCACCGCCGAGGAACTCGGCATGCTGGTCAAACGCGCGCAGCACCGGCACCACCGGGCCCTGACCGCCGCCCTCGCCGATCTCGGCATCTCGCTCGTGCAGTGGGACACCCTGCGACACCTGCACCGGCAACCGGAGGCGTCGCTGCACGATCTGGCGCAGCTCACGTACCAGACCGACCAGTCCTTCGGCACGCTCGCGGCCCGGATGGTGGACCGCGGGCTGATCGAGCGGGTGCCGGGCCCCGGCCGCGCGGTACGGCACCGGCTCACGACCCGCGGCGAGCAGCTGCGGGCGGCGGGGGAGGAGCGCGTACGCGCGGTCCTGACGCAGTCGTTCGCGGGGCTGGGCGAGGAGGATCTCGACCACCTCGCCGCTCTGCTGCGCCGGGTGCTGGAGCAGCCGCTGTCCCCGGTGTCGGCCGCGCCCGTCTGAGCGGCGGCCGGGCAGGTCAGCGGCTCCGGCGGGTGCCAGACGCTCGGCCTCACACCCCCGGCCGGAGCAGCGCGTACGTGTAGATGTCGGCGCGCCCGCCGCTGCCGTCGGGGATGCGCCGGCGCTCGTGTCCTTCCCGGACGAAGCCCGAGCGTTCCAGCACGCGCTGGGACGCGAGGTTCGCGGTGTGCACGCCGGCCACCAGCCGCTCGACGGCCGTACGCGTGAACGCCCACCCGCACAGCAGGTTCACCGCGCGGGCCGCGTACCCGTGTCCCCGCCACGTCGGCGCGAGGTAGTAGTCGATCTCCGCCTGTCCGGCTTGCGGGTCCTGGAGCTGCAGGCCCACCTTGCCGGCGAAGGCGCCGGTGGCCGCGTCCCGGACGGTCAGCCGGACGTCGTGGTCCGCCAGCCAGGCGGCCTGCGCGCGGGCGCAGTACCGGGCGGTGTCCTCGGGGCCCGGCGCGATCCCGGTCACGGTGTTGCCGACGACGTCCGGCGCGGACCGGACCGGGTGCACCTCGGCGGCGTCGGCGGCCCGCATCGGCGACAGGCGCACGACGCCGTCGGTCAGCTCGCCGCCGGGCAGGTCGGGCAGGTGTCGCGGGGTCGGGCCGGGCGGGTCGCCGGCCACCCGGGCCCAGACGATCAGGTCGTGGCGGCGGCCGCCGCGGTCCGGCCCCGCCGCGCGCGCCACGCCCTCCCGCGTGTACCCGGCTGCGAGCGCGACCCGCTGGCTGGCCGCGTTCTCGAACTCGGTGCGCAGCTCGATCCGGCCGTACCCGCAGGTGAAGGCGTACTCGCTCAGCGTCCGGGTCGCCGCCGTCGCGACACCGCGTCCACGGGCGCCTGGCGCGACCCAGTAACCGATGCTGCCGTAATCCTCCTGGATGTGCATCAGGCCGATGCCGCCGATGAGCCGGTCGGTCGCCGGATCGGCGACGGCGAAGTTCCCGCCGCCCGTGGCGAATCCCGCGGCGGAACCCTCGGCCACCCACCACAGCGCATCCGCCTCGGTGTACGGCCTGGGCAGTGCCGGCAGGAACCGCTGGGTCAGCGGATCGTCGCAGGCGGCCCGGACCGCGGGGGCGTCCTCGGTCCGGAACCGCCGGATCCGGACCCCGGCGCCCTCGACGGCGTCGGCGCGCAGCATCGGCGTGGCATCCATGATCGCGATCCTGCCCGACGGCGGCGACCGCAGCCGCATCCGGCCCTCGGCCGGGCGGGTCGCCCGGCTGGGCAGCGCGCGCTCATCTCGTCCCGACGAGGGCGGTCACAGCGGCGGCCGGACGACGTACGCGGTCACAGCGGCGCCCGGACGACGTACGCGGTCGCGTCGGCCGGCCGACGGGCCGTGAGCACGAGCGCCGACCGCTCCTCGTTCACGAAGTGGTCCGGGTAGTTCCAGCCCCGCAGCGAGATGGTGCGCCCGCCGCCCCGCGGGACCGCGCAGAACGTCGCGTCGGCGGCGTACAGCGGCGTGTCCTGCCGGGTGTCGAGGCGGATGACGAAGTCGCGGTGGCGCAGGAAACGGCCGGGGTAGTTGACCGACTCGAGGGAGACACAGCCCCGCCCGGCCAGTCCGGCGCGGACGGTGAACGTCGCGTCCAATTTGTCCGTGGCACTGCCGGCTGCGGTGATGGGGTCGGCGCGGCCCACGAAGTTGCGGTGCCGTACGCGGACTCCCTTGCGGCCGGCGAGCTCGAGGCCGACCGTGCTGCCGACCGTCAGATCGGCGACCGGGGCCGCGGTCCGGGGCGGTGCGGTGGTGCGCTCGGCGACGGGGGAGAAGGTCCGGCCGGCGGGGGTGTGCCGGGAGGGCGGCCCGGCCGCCCGGTCCGGGCCCGTGCCGGGCTGCGGGGCAGCCGACTGCAGCTCGATCGCCGACGGCAGCGGCTCAAACGAGAAGGCGATCGGCGGCTGCGGGGTCATCGGCGCGGCCCCCTCGTCCTTGAGCACCACGTACGCGGCCAGGACCATCAGCAGGCCGGTGGCGGCGAGCGAGCCGAGGAGCAGCGCTCTGCCGCGGGGATCGTTCGTGCGGGAGTCGGCCGGGTGCGGCTCTGCGGGCATGGTGGGGCCATCTCTCCGACGGTGGTCAGCGGGGGCGTGCCGGAACGGGCCCCGTCATACTCGGGGCCGCGCGGCCGGAAAGCAAGGGGTGATTCGCCCGCCGCTGGCTGTTACTGATCAGAGCCCGGCGATCATGGCCGGTCGCGGTGCACCGTGACCGCCCCGAGGCCGTGCACGGCGTCCACGTCGATGCCGGGGCCGCCCTGGCGCCAGCGCGGCGACTCGAACGAGGTGTTGCGGGCCACCCCGGCCACGGTCCGGCCGTCCAGGGTGGCCTTTCCGGCGCCGCGGCGCGCCCGGATGCGCACCGGCGCCTCGCCGGGCACGGTGATCCGCAGCCGGTTGATCCCGCCGGAGACCCGGACGGGCAGGGTGCCGGCCGGTTGCGGGAGGACGAGCTGCATGTCCGCGGCGTCGCCGGCGAGCAGGACCCGGGTGACCTCCCCGCCGGAGACGTCGATGTCGCCCAGCCGCAGGTCGCTGCCGATGTCGAGGAACCACCGCACGCCCTCCGCGAGGGTCACCGTGACGGTGGCCTCGCCGCGCCGGCCGCTGTCGCGAAGCGTCGCGCGGACCGTGCCGGCGCCCAGCGTGGCGGAGGGGAGGACGGCGCTGTCGGCGGCCGCGCTGATGCGGTACAGGGTGTCGTCGAGGTCCGCGGTCCGCACGACCACCGTGGCGGCGTCGCCGGTCAGATGGAAGCTCGCCTCCCGCACGTTCTGGTTCGGGCCGGTGAGGACGACGGGCTCGGCGAAGCGCGGCGCCGGGCCGGCCGAGGTCGGCACCGGCACCGGCACCGGCCGGCCGGCCGCCTGGCCGGACGTCTGCCGGTGCCACCGGGAGCCGGCGTACACGGCCGCGCCCACCACGAGGACGAGGGCCACGATCGCGGGGACGGCCCGGCGCCGGCGGGGCCGCGACGGCGGTGCCGCGACGGTCCGGGGCCCGGCCGGAATCTCCGCCGTGCCGGCTCCGGCCGCGGGAGCCGTCGCCGCGACGGAGGCGTCGCCACTGTAGAAGTCCGCGGCCGGGGCGATGCGGTGCGGCAGGTCGGGCCAGTAGTCCGACACCTTCGGCCAGCCGGCCGGCGCCGGAGGATGATCACCGTACGGGTCGACGTCGGGCATCGGCTTCCTCCTGGCGTGGCGGCGGCATGAGGCGTCGTGCCCCGGCACGGACGTCCGGAGCCTGCGAGCGTGCTCCTCTGTCCATACGTGATCGCGGGGATCAACGGATCAACGGCCGGTCCGGGTTCCTCCGCCGGTGGCGGCCGGTGGCCGACCGGGATCCGAGGCCGCCGGACGCGCCGATGTGATCTTTCTCAGTCACGCCTCCGGGATCGACCCCGCAGCCGCCGATGTCCGTGAACGATCGCGGCCTAGAGACGCGGGCCGGCCCCGAGGGGTCCGGCGATCGGAGGCAGCTGCTTGCCCGCGTCCGCCGCGGCGGCGTTCCGGCCGAAGAACATGCCGTTGTCGCCGGTGAAGGGTTGCATCGGCGAGCGGCACAGGGTGCCCGCGCGGGGCAGGGCGCCGCGCAGCAGGTACGCGTCCACGGCCCGGTTCACGCAGGTGGACGTGCCGTACGCGGTGTGCCCCCAGTTGTCGCTGGTCAGCAGCCGGCTGTTCGGCAGCAGCTTCGACGCCGAGACGGCTTCCCGGTAGTTGGTGGCCGGGTCCCAGTAGTTGCCGACGAACAGCACGGGCGCGCTGGTACGCCGGTCGAACGGGCCCAGGTAGGCGTCCTCGTCCTGCGCGGTCCACGTCTGGCCGGCGCAGGGGGCGCTGCTCCAGCCCCACGCCCGGCCGAAGTACGGCGCCCGCCGGTCCGCCGCCGCGGTCAGCGCCGGCCACCGGGTCGCGTCGGCGGGGTGCCTCCCGTCGGTGCACATCACCCCGGCGAACGCCTCGAGCGAGTTGTCGTACGGGAAGTCCCGCGCCGGCGTCCGCAGCTGCGTGACGCGGTCCAGCAGCGCCGTACCGGCCGCGGCGCGCAGCCGTGCCTTCGCGGCCGAGCCGGCCTGCATCGTCTCGACCTCGGCCGTCATCTGCGTGACCATGTCCCCGGCCATCGGGGTGTAGAGCGCGCTGAGCGTCAGGCCGATGAACAGCGCGTACGTGAGGCGCACGGTCCCGTTGACCGGGTCCTTGCCGAGCACCAGCGGCTTGGCGCGCAGCTTGCGCGCGACCGCGGCGAACCGCTTGGCGGGGTCACCCTTGGCCAGCTCGCACCGCTTGACCCCGGCCCGGTCGCAGCGTTCGAGCAGCTTCGTCAGCGCCCGGTACGCCCCGTCCGCGGACCGCAGCCGGTCGTCCTGGAGCTGCCCGCCCGTCGTGTCGGTGCCCACCCAGGACACCGGATCGATGACACCGTCGAGCGCGAGGGCTCGGACGCGGTCGGGAAACATGTTGGCGTAGTACTGGCCGAGGGCGGTGCCGTAGCTGAACCCCAGGTACGTCAGCTTGGCGTCGCCGAGGGTGCGCCGCAGCACGTCCATGTCCCGGGCGGCCTCGGCGGTGGACATCGCCCCGGCCAGGGCCGCGCCGGTGCCCGAGCAGCCGCGGCCGAGGGCCTGGGCGGACCTGATGTAGCCGCTCTCCTCCTTGGCCCCGTACGGGAAGAAGACGTTCATGCGGGCCAGGGCGACGCTCTGGTCGCGGGTGGTGGGGAAGCACTTGAGCGCGTCGCTGGACCCGACGCCGCGGGGGTCGAACCCGACGATGTCGAAGCGGTCGAGCACCGCGTCGCTCAGGAAGCCGGACGCGGCCAGCGCCATGTCGGTGCCGGAGCCGCCGGGGCCGCCCGGGTTGAGGAAGAGGCTGCCGATGCGGCTCGCCGGTTTGCGGGCCTTCACCCGGACCACGGCGATCCGCACCGTCTCGCCCTGCGGCTCGTCGTAGTCCAGCGGCAGCTGCGCGGTGGCGCATTGCGCGGTGCCGTAGCAGGTGAACCAGGCCAAGTCCGGAGCCGGCACGCTGTCGACGCGCTGCGCCTCCAGCGCGCTGGTCTGATCAGAAGCGGGGGCCGCGTGTCCCGCGGTGGGCATGACCAGGGAGGCGGCGACCATCAGTGCCGCGGTCACCGCTCCTGTCGTACGAGAGCTCAGCGACACCGGTTCCTCCTGGCTTCTGCGGCCGGGCTGTCACCCGCCGCCGGACATGGGAGCCTGAAAAGTATTCATATATGAGTCTGGCGTATATCACCCGAGCGGTCAGCATTTGCCCGCTTCCGGCCCGCGTGGCGGCCGTGCGGGCCTACCGTGCCGCCATGATCAACCCGGGTACGGCCCCCGTCGAGGACGCCGACGAGCAGACGGCCGCCGCGAACCTGACGGTGTTCCTGGACGCCGTACGGACCCGCGTCGCCGGCATGGGCGGCCCTCCCGCCGTCCGCGTCAGCGACCTGACGGGCGAGCCGGCGCGCGACCCGGCGGCGGACCGCGACGGCCGGTTCGGCTGGGATCTGCCGTTCACCGACGGCAGCCGGCTGCGGCTGCTCCTGCCGGGCGTCGACGTCGCCCGGCTGCGCGACGACCTCACCGCGCAGGCGCCGTGCCTCTACGTCAACGGCACCGCCTACTGGTGGGACGCCGCGGTGGCCCGCGTCGCCGCCGAAGGGCTGGTCGTGGCCGGTCTCCGCTGACTCGAGGCGACGTCCGGCCGTAGGCTTCGGCCAATCGCGTTTGTAGGAAACCTACAACGGGGCGACCCGGGGCATGGTGGCGCCGGACATCGGTGTGACGGGGTCTCATCCAGCAAGGTAGAGGGTGGAGACAGGCGACGCTCCGATCGGGCGGCGCCTGACGTCGACATGTCCTGGGAGGCTCGGCCGGTGTTCAGTCGCGTGGCGATCGTCAACCGTGGAGAGGCCGCGATGCGGCTCATCCACGCAGTCCGGGACCTCTCGGCGGAAACGGGCAAGCGGATCGAGACGGTCGCGCTCTACACCGACGCCGACCGTACGGCCACCTTCGTGCGCGAGGCGGACATCGCATACCCGCTGGGTCCCGCCTCGGCGCGGCCGTACCTCGACCTGGCCGTGCTGGAGCGCGCGCTGGTGGAGACCGGCGCCGACGCCGCCTGGGTGGGTTGGGGCTTCGTCGCCGAGGACCCCGCCTTCGCCGAGCTGTGCGACAAGATCGGCGTCACCTTCGTCGGACCGAGCGCCGAGGCCATGCGCCGGCTCGGCGACAAGATCGGCGCGAAGCTCATCGCGGAGGAGGTCGGCGTCCCGGTCGCGCCCTGGAGCCGCGGCGAGGTCGCGACGCTCGAGGCGGCGCTGAAGGCCGGTGACGAGATCGGCTACCCGCTCATGCTCAAGGCCACCGCGGGCGGCGGCGGCCGCGGCATCCGCATGGTGGCCTCGGGCGCGGACCTCGCCGAGGCGTACGAGCGCACCAGCCAGGAAGCCCTGCGCGCGTTCGGCTCCGGCGTGGTCTTCCTCGAGCGCCTGGTCACCGGCGCCCGGCACGTCGAGGTTCAGGTGATCGCCGACGGCCAGGGCACCGCGTGGGCGCTGGGCGTGCGCGACTGCTCGGTGCAGCGGCGCAACCAGAAGATCATCGAGGAGTCGGCGTCGCCGGTGCTCGCCCCCGGCCAGGTCGCGGAGCTGAAGGCGGCGGCCGAACGGCTCGCCGTGGCCGTCGGCTACCGCGGCGCCTGCACCGTCGAGTTCCTCTACCACCCGGGCGACAAGCTGTTCGCGTTCCTCGAGGTCAACACGCGGCTGCAGGTCGAGCACCCGATCACCGAGATCACCACCGGCACCGACCTGGTCCGGCTGCAGCTGCACGTCGCCGGCGGCGGCCGTCTCGAGGGGGAGCCGCCGGTCGAGGCCGGTCACGCCGTCGAGGCGCGGCTGAACGCCGAGGATCCGGACCGCGACTTCGCCCCGGCGCCCGGGCACATCACCCGGCTGGTGCTGCCCGCCGGCCCCGGCATCCGGGTGGACACCGGCGTCAGCGAGGGCGACACCATCCCCGCCGACTTCGACTCCATGATCGCCAAGATCATCGCGTACGGCCGGGACCGTGAGCAGGCACTCGGCCGGCTGCGCCGGGCGATGGCCGAGACCACCGTCATCATCGACGGCGGCACCACCAACAAGAGCTTCGTGCTCGACCTGCTCGA
This sequence comes from Actinoplanes sp. NPDC049316, assembly GCF_040677315.1. Lineage (NCBI taxonomy): Bacteria > Bacillati > Actinomycetota > Actinomycetes > Micromonosporales > Micromonosporaceae > Actinoplanes > Actinoplanes sp. NPDC049316. The sequence goes on from NZ_JBFAQM010000003.1 coordinate 387,722, forward strand.
TCAGCCCGAGGTGATCGACGGCAGCGCCGACACCGGCTGGATCGACCGGGTCCGCGCCGAGGGCCGCCTCGTCGGGCACCGGCACTCCGCGATCGCCCTGGCCGCGGCCGCGATCGAGGCGTACGAGGACGAGGAGGAGGTCAGCCGCGGGCGGCTGCTGTCCACCGCGCACGGCGGACGCCCGCAGGCCCGGCACGACAGCGGCCGGCCGCTGGACCTCAAGCTGCGCGGGGTCGGCTACCGCGTCCGGGCCGCCCGCGTGGGACCGGCGCGCTTCCGGGTCAGCGTCTCCTCCGGAGCCGACACGCGTACGGCGGACATCGAGCTGGAGCGGTTCGACTCGCGCAGCGGCCGCATCGTGGTCAACGGCCACCGCTACCGGCTGGTGACCGCGTCGTACGGCCCGATCCACCTGGTCGAGGTCGACGGGGTGGCGCACCGGATCAGCCGCGACGAGGGCGGCGTCGTGCGCTCGCCCGCCCCGGCGCTCGTGGTCGCCACCCCGGTGGCCGTCGGCGCCGAGGTCGAGTCCGGCGCGCCGATCCTGGTGCTGGAGAGCATGAAGATGGAGACGGTGCTGCGCGCGCCGTTCCGGGCCCGGGTCCGCGAGTGTCCCGTGTCGGTGGGCAGTCAGGTGGAGACGGGCGCGGCCCTGATGCGCCTCGAGCCGCTGGCCGACGGCGCCGCCGAGGAGACGCCCGAGGACACCCGTACCGTCGAGATCGACCTGCCGGACGAGCCGGCCGGCGTCTCCGCCGCCGACCTGGTGGAGCGCGGGCTGCAGGACCTGCGCGCGCTGCTGCTGGGCTTCGACGGCGACCCGGACGACCCGCGGCGCCTGCTGGCCGGCTACCTGGCCGTTCGCGGGCAGGCCGGGGACCGGCCCCAGCCCGGCGAGCTGGACCTGCTGACGGTGTTCGCGGACCTGTGCGAGCTCAGCCGTAACAAGCCCGGCGGGGAGCTCGACGTCGAGCCGGGCAACCCGGTGCACAGCCCGCGCGAGTTCCTCCACAGCTACCTGCAGAGCCTCGACGTCGAGCGGGCCGGCGTGAGCGCCGACTTCCAGGCCCGGCTGCGGCGCGTGCTGGCCCACTACGGCGTGTCCGACCTGGACCGTACGCCGCAGCTCGAGGCGGCGGTCTTCCGGCTCTTCCTCGCCCAGCAGCGGATGTCCACGGACGTCGCCGTGGTGTCCGAGGTGCTGCGGCAGTGGCTCGCGGGCTCCGCGCCGGTGGGTGAGCTCAAGGAGCGGGCCGGGCTCGTGCTCGAGCACCTCATCGAGGCCACCCAGGTGCGCTTCCCGGCGGTCTCCGACCTGGCCCGGGGCCTGGTCTTCCGCTGGTTCGCGCAGCCGCTGCTGCGCCGCAACCGCGCCGAGGTGTACGCCGACGTGCGCAGCCACCTGAGCCACCTCGACCAGAACCCCGGCGCGCCGGACCGCGCGCAGCGCATCCGGGCGATGGTGAACAGCGCGGAGCCGCTGGTCCGGCTCATCGGCCAGCGGATCGGGCGGCCCGGCCGCGACCACGCGCCGCTGCTGGAGGTGCTGACCCGCCGCTACTACGGCAACCGCCGGCTCTCGGACATCACCGTGCGCGAGGCGGGGGGCTGCCGCTTCGTCACCGCCGAGCACACCGGCGCGGAGCGCACGACCCGCGTGGTGACGACCGCCGTCGACATCGGCGCGCTGCCCGCCGCGATCGGCGCGCTCGCGACCCTCGCCGAGGGCGTCCCCGAGAAGGGCCTGGTCGCCGATCTCTACGTCACCTGGGCCGGGCAGCCCGACGCCGAGGAGATGGCCGACCGGCTCGGCCGGATGCTCGCCGAGCACCCGCTGCCCGCCGCGGTCCGCCGGATCACCACCACCGTGGCCGGCACCAGCGGCGCGGTCATGCACCACCACTTCACGTTCCGCCCCGGCGAGAACGGCATCGCCGAGGACCGGCTGATCCGCGGCCTGCACCCCGAGATCGCCCAGCGCCTGCAGCTGCACCGCCTGCGCGACTTCGAGCTCACCCGGCTCCCGTCGCCCGACGAGGAGATCTACCTGTTCAAGGCGGTCGCCCGGGACAACCCGGCCGACGAGCGGCTCGTCGCCCTGGGCCAGGTCCGCGACCTGACCCCGCTGCGCGAGGCCGACGGCCGGCTCGTCGCGCTGCCCGCGGTCGAGAACGCGATCACCGCCGGCCTGGACGCGATCCGCAACATCCAGGCGCAGCGGCCGCACAACAAGCGGTTCGACACCAACCGCATCCTCATGTACGTGTGGCCGGCCACCGAGCTCAGCACCGACGAGCTCAGCACCGTGGTGGACCGGATCCTGCCGACCACCGCGGGGGCCGGGCTCGAGGAGGTCCAGTTCGTGGCCCGCCAGCGCGTCAACGGCGGGGAGCTCACCGAGGTCGCCGTCCGGATCAGCATGGACCCGGGGCACCGCGTACGCCTGCACATCGGCGAGCCGTCCACCGAGCCGATCCAGCCGCTGGACGACTACCGCCAGAAGGTGCTGCGCGCGGCCCGCCGCGGCACCGTGTACCCGTATGAGCTGACCGACATCCTCGCCGGCGCCGGCGGCCGCTTCGTCGAGCACGACCTCGACGAGACCGGCGCGCTCGTGCCGGTGGACCGCCCGAAGGGCCGCAACTCCGCGGCGATCGTCGCCGGGGTCGTCACGACCCCGACCGAACGGCACCCCGAGGGCGTCACGCGGGTCGTGCTGCTCGGCGACCCCACCAAGGCGCTCGGTGCGCTGTCGGAGCCGGAGTGCTCCCGGGTGATCGCCGCGCTCGACCTGGCCGAGCGGATGCGGGTGCCGCTGGAATGGTTCGCGCTGTCGGCCGGCGCGCGGATCTCCATGTCGTCCGGCACGGAGAACATGGACTGGGTGGCGGCGGCGCTCAAGCGCATCGTCACGTTCACCCAGGCCGGCGGCGAGATCAACATCGTGGTCGCGGGGATCACGGTCGGCGCCCAGCCGTACTGGAACGCCGAGGCGACGATGCTCATGCACACCAAGGGCATCCTCGTCATGACCCCCGACTCGGCCATGGTGCTCACCGGCAAGCAGTCGCTGGACTTCTCCGGCGGCGTGTCGGCCGAGGACAACTTCGGCATCGGCGGCTACGACCGCGTGATGGGACCCAACGGCCAGGCCCAGTACTGGGCGCCCGACCTGCCCTCGGCCCGCGACGTGCTGATGGCGCACTACGACCACACGTACGTCGTCCCGGGCGAGACGGCGCCCCGCAAGGCCGCCACGACCGACCCGGCCGACCGGGACGTGTCGAGCTTCCCGCACACCGTGGCCGGCAGCGACTTCGCCACGGTCGGGCAGATCTTCTCGGCCGAGCACAACCCGGACCGCAAGAAGCCGTTCGACATCCGTACGGTGATGCGCGCCCTGTCCGACCAGGACCACCCGGTGCTGGAACGCTGGGCCGGCATGGCCGACGCGGACACCTCCGTGGTGCAGGACGTGCACATCGGCGGGCGACCGGTGTGCCTCATCGGCATCGAGTCGAAGCCCGTGCCGCGGCGCGGGTTCCCGCCCACCGACGGACCCGACACGTACACCGCGGGCACGCTGTTCCCGCGCTCGTCGAAGAAGACCGCGCGGGCCATCAACGCCGCGTCCGGCAACCGCCCGCTGGTCGTGCTGGCGAACCTGTCCGGTTTCGACGGCTCACCCGAGTCGATGCGCAAGCTGCAGCTGGAGTACGGCGCCGAGATCGGCCGCGCGATCGTCAACTTCCGCGGCCCGATCGTGTTCTGCGTGATCTCGCGCTACCACGGCGGCGCGTTCGTGGTGTTCTCCAAGGCGCTCAACCCGGCCATGACCGTGCTGGCGCTGGAGGGCTCGTTCGCCTCCGTGCTCGGCGGCGCGCCGGCGGCGGCGGTGGTCTTCTCCGGCGAGGTGAACAACCGCACCGCGACCGACCCGCGGGTCACCGAGCTGCAGGCGCAGATCGCGGGGGCCAGCGGCGCCGAACGGTCGGCGCTCAACGCCCGCCTCGCCGAGGTCCAGTCTCAGGTGCGGGCCGAGAAGCTGGGCGAGGTCGCCGCGGAGTTCGACCGGGTGCACAGCATCGAGCGGGCCGTCGAGGTCGGCTCGGTGGACGCGATCATCAGCACCGCGCAGCTGCGGCCGAGCATCATCGAGGCCATCGAGCGCGGCCTGCAGGGCTGAGACGTGCGGCTGTGCCCGGGGGAGACCCTCCGGGCACGGCCGGCTCACTCACTCGGTGGCGGAATCCACGTCGGCGCCGCCGCTCTCGCCCACCCACACCGTCTTCAGGTTGCAGAATTCCCGGATGCCCGCGGCCGACAGCTCGCGGCCGTACCCGGAGTTCTTCACCCCGCCGAACGGCAGCTGTGGGTACGAGGTCGTCATCCCGTTGACGAACACCGCGCCGGAGTCCAGCCCGGCGATCACCCGCTCCTGCTCCTGCGGGTCGCTGGTCCACGCGTTGGCGCCCAGCCCGTACGACGTGCTGTTGGCCAGCTCGAGCGCCTCGTCCAGCGACGCGGCCCGGTACACGCCGGCGACCGGGCCGAAGACCTCCTCGGCGTACATCCGCATGTCCGGGGTGAGGTCGGTGACCACGGTCGGCGGGTACCACCAGCCGGCCCCGTCGCCGCGGGTGCCGCCGCAGCGCACGGTGGCGCCCTTGGCGCGGGCGTCGGCCACCTGCTCCTCGACGTCGGCGCGGCCCTGCTCGGTGGCGAGCGGCCCGACGTCGGTGCCGTCCGCCATCGGGTCGCCGACGGTCAGCGCGGACATCCGGGCGACGAACTTGTCGACGAACCGGTCGTAGACGTCGGTGTGCACGATGAACCGCTTCGCCGCGATGCACGACTGGCCGTTGTTCTGGCAGCGGGAGGTGGTGGCCACCTCGGCGGCGCGGTCCAGGTCGGCGCTCGGCAGCACCAGGAACGGGTCGCTGCCGCCCAGCTCGAGGACGGTCTTCTTGAGCTCCCGCCCGGCGATCCCGGCGATGGAGCGGCCCGCGTTCTCGCTGCCGGTCAGCGTGGCGGCGCGCACCCGGGGATCGCTGAGGATCGCCTCGACCGCGTCCGAACCGACCAGCAGCGTCTGGAACGCGCCGGCCGGGAAGCCCGCCCGGGTGAACAGCTCGCCCAGGTACAGCGCGGTCTGCGGCACGTTCGAGGCGTGCTTGAGCAGACCCGTGTTGCCGGCCATGAGCGCCGGGGCGGCGAAGCGCATCGCCTGCCACAGCGGGAAGTTCCACGGCATTACGGCCAGCACCGGGCCCAGCGGCTGATAACGGGCGTACGCGCGGACCGCGCCCACCGCCTCGGCGTCGGCCGGCTCGTCGGCCAGGAACGTCTCGGCGTGGTCGGCGTAGAACCGGCACGCCTTGGCGCACTTGACGACCTCGGCCTTGGCCGCCGCGTACGTCTTGCCCATCTCCAGGGTCATCAGCGCCCCGACGTCGTCCTGCTCGGCCTCCAGCAGGCCGGCGGCGGCGCGCATCCAGCCCGCCCGCTCGGCGAAGGTCGTGTCCCGCAGCGCGCGGAAGCCGGCCACCGAGCGGCCGATCGCCGCGTCGATCTGCTCCGGCGGCAGCGCGTCGAACGTCTTGACCACCTCGCCGGTGGCCGGGTTCGTCGTCGCGATCGGCATTGATCCCACCTCAGTTCCTCGTCCTCGCCTGCTCAGCTACCCGCGTGGCCCATACCTATGCGAGGCCCGGGCCCATGGACCCCGGTCCGCCCGGCCGCATGGCCCTGAACGACGGGCCCCGGGTCGCGTTGTCTGAGGGTGTCATCCCCGCCCCCGAGGAGGAAGTCGTGTTCGTCACCGCCGACATGCTCGCCGAGCAGCCGTTCCTCGAGGGGCTGACCGAGCATCAGCTCGCCCGTCTGACCCCGCTGACCAGCCGCACCATGTTCCACGCCGGCAACCGCATCTTCCGCCAGGGCACCCCCGCCGACCAGTTCTGGCTGATCACCGACGGCTCCGTCTACCTCGACAGCGAGGTCCCCGGCTACGACAACTTCGTGCTCGAGACGCTGCGGTCCGGCTCGGTGCTCGGCTGGTCGTGGCTGTTCCCGCCGTACCGCTGGCACTTCGGCGCGGTCGCCGTCACCACCACCCACGCGATCACCTTCAACGGCGCGCTGGTGCGCGCCCTCTGCCAGCAGGACCCCGCCTTCGGGTACGAGCTGAACAGCCGGTTCCTGAGGGTCATGGGGGAGCGGCTGCAGTCCGCCCGGCGCCGCCTGGAGGACTGCCAGCGGCAGCTCGGGCACCACCACGACGAGCTCTGACCTCATCGCGGCGCCTCCCACTCCCGCAGCACCGCGGCCACGCCACCGGCGTCCCGCTCGGGCACCGGCTCGGCGGCGGGCGTACGGCTGAAGCGCGGCGCGGGGGCCGGCTGCACCTGGTCGCCGACCGTGACGAACGTGCCCCGCGCCCGGTTGTGCGGGTGCCCGGGCGCCTCCGCCGGGGACAGCACGGGCGTGACGCACGCGTCCACCCCGGCGAAGACCTCGCTCCACTCGTCGCGCGTACGCTGCGCGAACCGCTCGGCGAACCGCCGCCGCAGGGTGTCCCACCCGGCCGGGTCGTCCCGATCCGGCAGCTCCGGGTCGCCGTCGAGCCCCAGCCCGGCGAGCAGCGCGGCGTAGAACTGCGGCTCCAGCGCGCCGACGGCCATGAACCCGCCGTCCGCGGTGGCGTACGTGTCGTAGAACGGCGCGCCGCCGTCCAGCAGGTTCGTGCCCCGCGGTCCCGGCCACCGGCCCTCGGCGGCCATCCCGTGCAGGAACGTGGTGAGCAGCGCCGAGCCGTCCACCATGGCGGCGTCGACGACCTGCCCCACCCCCGAGCGCTCCCGCTCCAGCAGCGCCGCCAGCACCCCGACGGCCAGCAGCATGCCGCCGCCGGCGAAGTCGCCCAGGAGATTGATCGGCGCGTGCGGCGCCTGCCCGGCCCGGCCCAGCGGCTCCAGCGCACCCGCCACCGCGATGTAGCCGATGTCGTGCCCGGCCCGCCCGGCCAGCGGGCCGTCCTGACCCCAGCCGGTCATCCGCGCGTACACCAGGCGGGGGTTGCGGTCCCGGCACTCCTGCGGGCCCAGGCCGAGCCGCTCGGCCACGCCGGGCCGGAAACCCTCCACGAAGACGTCCGCCCGCCCGGCCAGCCGCAGCACGTCGGCGACCCCGCCGGGCGAGCGCAGATCGACGGTCACGACCCGCCGGCCCCGCCGCAACGCCGCCGACTGCGGCAGCCCGGGCCCGCCCGGCCGGTCCACGCACACCACGTCGGCGCCGAGATCGGCCAGCACCATGCAGCCGAACGGCCCGGGCGCGAGGCCGGCCAGCTCGACGACCCGGACACCGGCCAGTGGCCCGCCACGCTGAGGCATACCGCCAGCACACACCCGGCCCCGGGACGGCCGCAAGGTCCGTTCGCCGGCGCGGCGCGGTCGGTTACGCGGGCACCGTCGACACGTCCGTGCCCAGCGCACCGGCCAGCTCGTTCACCTCGGCCAGTTCCTGCCGCAGCCGCTTCTTGAAGTCCGGGTTCTCGGCGCGCCGCAGCGACTGTGTGAGGGAGGCCAGCCGGCGGGCGACCGCGCCGCGCACGGCGGGGAGGGCGTGATCGGGGATCTCGCCGGCGTGAACGGCCAGCAGCCCGGCCTTCTCCGCGCGCAGGCGCAGCTTCAGAGGGGAGAAGGCTCGGGTACGGCGGATCTCGGTGCCGAGAGTGGCGATCCGGCCGTGCAGGAGGGTGTCGAGAAGCTCGGCGTTGTGAACCCGGGTGCTCATGATGAGACTCCTTGGGCTGAGTGACCCCACCTCTTCGTGGAGTGTCCACACAGCTCATCGGCAGGTTCGCTCCGAAGAGGAGGGACTCCACCTGTGAACCGGGTCTCTCGCATCGTCCCCGGTTCGGCCCGGACGGGGCCCGCGAAGCTCCGGGCCGGATCGTCCCCGGCTCGGAGGGGGCCCGCGAAGCTCCGGGTCGGATCGTCCCCGGCTCGGAGGGGGCCCGCGAAGCTCCGGGTCGGATCGTCCCCGGCTCGGAGGGGGCCCGCGAAGCTCCGGGCCGGATCGTCCCCGGCCCGGACGGGGCCCGCGAAGCTCCGGGCCGGATCGTCCCCGGCCCGGCCCGGCCCGGCCCGGACCGGGCCCGCGAAGCTTCGGTCCACGAAGGCCGGACACGCAACCAGGGCCGCCCGCCGGGGCAACCCTCGGTGCGCCGAGCCGTGGATCAGGCCACGGGCAGATGTCCGCTGGCCAGCGCCTCGGGCGAGGCGGGCACCACGACCTTGGGGGTACGCAAGCTGAACGCGGTGACCCCGAACACGGCGCCGAGCGCGACGAACAGCGCGCCGAGCCCGCTGACCAGCCAGGTGACCTGCTCGGCCTGGTAGGCGCTCATCAGCGAACCGCGCAACGTCTCACCCATGAAGGCGGTCTGCCGGGTCTGCGCGAGCTGCTCGTCCTTGCGGCCGCCGGCGATCCACTCGTCGGACACCTCGGAGTACGTCCGGCCGCCGGTGGCCTTCGCGATGTGCGTGGCGATCAGGTCGGCGTACGCCTTCGCGTCGGAGCCCGTGGTGACGTGCCGGCCGGCGTACCCCTTGAGGTCGTCGGGCAGCTGCGCCTTGTCCGCCGGGAACTCGATCTTCTGAGCTCTCAGCTCGTCCTTGATCATGCTCTGCCCGTGCACGCCCTCGTACACCATGACCGGGCCCGCCGCGACCATCCCGGCCCCGACGAGAGCCATGAGCACACTGGCGATCTTCCGCGACCTCAGCATCGTCCTGCCCCTTCCCTGTGGCGGTGTGCTGCCCGGTTGGTGCGCTACCGCCTCTTGCGCCAGGACAGATCGGCGGGCCCGGGCCCAACCCGAGATGCGGAAGGGCCCCTCTGGCGCGGCCGAAGGTCCCGTCCCGGCCGGGGACTTCGGCGCCCCGCCCCCGGGCCGACGGTCCCCGATATGTCCCGCAGGCGTCCCCGTTCAGGCCGTTGCAAGATCGTCGTCGCCTGCTGTTCATCTTCACCGGCGACGATCCGGCCATGAGCGTACGGACCAGGGCCTTCGTGGTCGCCGCGCGGGAGATCGCCCACGACCTCCTCGCGCCGCTGCCCAACCGCTGGCGGCACACCGCGGGCGTCGCCGCCCGCGCCGCCGAGCTCGCGTCCGCGCTCGACCTCGACCCGGACATCCTGGTCGCGGCGGCCTGGCTCCACGACATCGGGTACGCCGAACCGACGGTCGTCACCGGCTTCCACCCCCTCGACGGCGCGGACCACCTGGCGGCCCACGGCTGGCCCCTCACGGTCGCCACCCAGGTGGCCCACCACTCCGGCGCCCGCTTCGTCGCCGCCGCCCGCGGCCTCGCCGACCGCCTCGCGGCCTACCCGTTCACGGAAGACCTCCTCTCGGACGCCCTGACGTACGCCGACCAGACGGTGGGCCCGTGCGGCGACCGGGTGACCGTCGCCGACCGGCACCAGGAAATGCTCCGCCGGCACGGCCCGGCATCGTGGAACGCACAGGTGGACGAGGTGCGCTTCCCATACGTGGCCGCGGCGGCCGCACGGGTGGAGCAGCACCTGGCCCACGCCCTCTGAACCGGCGGCGGCCTTCGGGTTCGGGGCCGGCGGCGGCGTTCGCGCCCTGGCCTGGCGGCGGCCTTTGGGTTCGGGCGGGTGGGGGCGGCGTTCGCGTCCTGGGCTGGCGGTGGCCTTCGGGTTCGGGCGGGTGGGGGCGGCGTTCGCGTCCTGGCCTGGCGGTGGCCTTTGGGTTCGGGCGGGTGGGGGCGGCGTTCGCGTCCTGGGCTGGCGGTGGCCTTCGGGTTCGGGCAGCGTTCGCGTCCTGGGCTCGCGGTGGCGTTTCGCGTCGGGGGCCGGCGGTCGCCCTCGCCGTTGATGTCGGCGGTGGGCTTCGCCGTTGGTGTCTCTCCCTCGTCGCACACGGCCGTCTGCACCACCGACCAGTCTGTCCGTCTCGCCCGCGGACCGAGCAGTGAATGAGGGTGCCGCACCGGACAGCGGAAACGCACCCGCCTGGTTGATCCGACGTATTTCTGAGCCGGCAATTCCGTTGGGCGGGACTCTGTCGATGCGATCAGTATTGATGTGGTGTCTTTCGCGGCGAGTACGCTCCGACGTTCCACCCGACATGTGCGAGTAGCGAACCCGCGCGCCGGAAATGTGGCGGCCCGCGATTTTGCCGGCTGCGTGGTATCTGGTGCAGCTGCCTGCTGTGCAGTCCTGCCCTGCGAGTTGCTCGTGTGCGGATTGCTCGCGTGCGTGGAGTTCGCGTGCGTGGAGTTCGCGTGCGTGGAGTTCGCGTGCGTGGAGCTCGCGTGCGTGGAGCTCGCGTGCGTGGAGTTCACCTGCGTGGAGTTCGCGTGCGTGGAGTTCGCGTGCGCGGAGTTCGCGTGCGCGGAGTTCGCGTGCGTGGAGTTCGCGTGCGCGGAGCTCGCATGCGCGGTCCTCGCCCCGGCGCCCTCTGACGCGGAAGCCTCCACCGCGTGGGAGGTCGTCGCCGCCCCGTCCGCTGGCGCCGTCGGCCTGGGCCGGGTCATCGGGTATCGCCGGCCGCCCGCGTCTGGCGGCCGCTCCGGGCTGCGCTCGGCGTGCAGGCGGCGCAGCTTCGTGGCGTGCCTTTGCGCCAAGCCCCAAGCTCGGTGACGAGCGTGCTCGCGGCGAAACTCCTCCCGCGCTGCGGAATGGTTCCGCGACGCGGTCCGGTCACGCATCGTGGCCAATTCCGTCACCGAGAAGAATTGCAGCTGTCCCACCCATGAATTGTTTCGCCAGCCGCTTGCCGGCACCACTAAACGATCACCCTGAAAAAGCGACGCTCGCCACGTTGAATCACGGGACGGAAATAGGCACTATCGGCGAGTGGTCCGGGCCGGCGTTCCGGTTGATCGAGCGGTCCCCGGGCGTCATCGCTCCGACACCATCAGATCGGGCAGGCGTCTGGTCGGCCTTGTTCAGAGCACCCACCACGTTCGTCGGGTCCTGAAAGAGGTCACCATGGGTCTCCTGTTCTGGCCGGGACAGCTGTATGAGACAGGCGACTCCTGTCGATGCCGGGGTCAAGATCTGGCAAGCTCGCAGAGACGCCCGCCCATCGATGAAGAAGAGGTGGCATCGTGCCCGTGGCGCACAGCAACGGCATCGACATCGCGTACGAGACCCTCGGCGACCCGGGCGCACCCGCCCTGTTGCTGATCATGGGGCTGGGGGCCCAGCTGATCGACTGGCCGCAGGAGTTCTGCGAGCTCCTGGCCGCCGAGGGGCTGCGGGTGATCCGCTTCGACAACCGCGACGCCGGGCTGTCCACGGTTCTGCACGACCGCGGCGTACCGGACATCGCGGCACTGCGCGGCGGCGACCGGTCGCAGGCGCCTTACCTGCTTGCCGACATGGCGGCGGACACCGCCGGCCTGCTCGACGCCCTGGACGTGGACCGGGCACACGTCGTCGGCGCCTCCATGGGCGGCATGATCGCCCAGCAGCTGACCGTCGACCGGCCCGACCGGGTCGCGAGCGTCTGCTCGATCATGTCGACGACCGGCGACTTCTCCGTGGGCCGCGCCACCCCGGAGGCAGCCGCCGCGCTGGGCCGGCCGCCGGCGGGCAGCCGCGACGAGGCCATCGCCGGCACCGTCGCCGGTTCGCGCCTCATCGGCTCGCCCGGGTTCCCGGCGCCGGAGGACGAGCTCGTGCGCCGAGCCTCGGCGAAGTATGACCGCGGCTACCACCCGCTGGGCACACTGCGGCAGTACGCGGCGATCCTCGCCTCGCCGGACCGTACGCCGGCCCTTGCCGGGGTCACCGCGCCCACGCTGGTCATCCACGGCGAGGACGACCCGCTCGTCGACGTCAGCGGCGGTCACGCCACGGCGGCCGCCGTACCGGGCGCGGAGCTACTCACGTACCCCGGCATGGGCCACGACCTGCCCCGCGAGCTGTGGCCCCCGATGGTGGAGGCCATCACGGCCAACACCCGCCGGGTCCCCGCCGGCCGCTGAGCCGTCGAAGCGCGCCGGGCCGCTGCCGGCCGTCGGGCAAGGCGCGGGCGGTTCGGGGTCGGCCGCGGGGAGGGCGCGGGCGGTTCGGGGTCGGCCGCGGGGAGGGCGCGGGCGGTTCGGGGTCGGCCGCGGGGAGGGCGCGGGCGGGTCAGGGCCGGCCGCGGGACATGGCCGGCGGTTTGCGGCGGGCCGGCAGCAAAGGAAAGGCCGGCGGTTTGCGGCGGGCTGGCGGCAGAGGAAGGGCTGGCGGTTTGCGGCGGGCTGGCGGCAGAGGAAGGGCTGGCGGTTTGCGGCGGGCCGGCGGCAGAGGAAGGGCTGGCGGTTTCCGGCGGGCCGGCGGCAGAGGAAGGGCCGGCGGCAGAGGAGGGCCGGCGGCCGGGGAGGGGCTGGCGGATTGTGGCCGGCCGTCGGGAAGGCGCCGCCGGCCGCTGAGCAGGGTCAGCGGGTCGTCGTTGAGGGCGACCCGCGGCTCGCCTACGGTTGCCGGATGATTCTCTGCGACTTCGCCGGCTCCTGGGCGGGCACCAACGGCTTCCGGCTCATGCCCGGCGACCCGCTCGCCGAGGCGCCGGCGACGGTCACCGTGACGACGGCCGCCGGCGGGCACCTCACCCTGGTCGCGTACACGTGGGCGCACCCCGGGGACGGGCAGCAGGACGGCCTGCTGATGATCGCCGCGGCCGGCGAAGATGCCCGGGACGGTTCGCTCGTGGCCGTCTGGGGCGATTCCTGGCACCAGAAGCCGGCGACGATGTCCCTGCCCGGCGGGCCGGCCGGTGAGGCGAGCTTCGTGTTCGCCGGCGACTACGGCGGCGGCTGGGGCTGGCGGATCCGGTTCGACGCCACCGACCCCGAGAACCTGCGGATGGGGATGGACAACGTCATCCCCGCCGAGCACGCCTCCGGCGACGAGGTCGCCGGTCCGTACCCGGTCATGGTCATGGATGTCCGCCGCGCGTGACCGGTCAGGTTTTGCGGCTGGGCATGCCCGGCTGGGGCTTACGGCCGACCGTGACCGGTCAGGGCTTGCGGCCCACCCCGGCGTACTCGGAGACCTTGTCGGTGATGCCGGGGTGGCGCGGGTCGGGCCGCCACGCCGTGCAGGTGACGATCCCGGGCTCGAGTAGCTCCAGGCCGTCGAAGAAGGTGGCGATCTGCGCGGGGGTCCGCGCGGCGATCGGCGCGGCGCCGCTCTCGTTCCACTGGCGCATCGATTCGCGGACGGCCGGGCCGTTGACCTCCTCGGTCGGGTGTGACATCACCAGGTAGCTGCCCGGCGGGACCGCCGCCAGCAGCCGCCGCACCACCGTGTGCGCCTCCTCGTCGTCCACGAGGAAGTTCACGATCCCGAGCAGCATGATCGCGATCGGTTGGGTGAAGTCCAGCGTGGCCTCGGCGCGTGCGAGGATCCGCTCGACGTCGCGGGCGTCGGCGTCCACATAGTCGGTCGCGCCCTCGGGTGTGCTGGTCAGCAGGGCCCTGGCGTGCACGAGCACCATCGGGTCGTTGTCGACGTACACGATCCGGCTGTCGGGGGCCGCGAGCTGCGCGACCTCGTGCGTGTTGTTCGCCGTCGGCAGGCCCGTACCGATGTCGAGGAACTGCCGGATGCCGGCCTCGCCGGCCAGATGCCGCACGGCCCGGCCGAGGAATTCCCGGTTGGCTCGTGCGGACTGCACAAGCTCGGGCATGAGCGCGAGCGCGTACTCGGCGGCCTCGCGGTCGGCGGCGAAGTTGTCCTTGCCGCCGAGCAGGTAGTTCCACAGCCGCGCGGAGTGCGCGACCTCGGTGTTCAGCGTGGCCGGCAGCTCGGGATCCGTCACGATCCTCACCCCTAAGGAATCGATGTGGACGGCAGTCTAGCCCCCCGCCCCCGCGCTGCGAACGGCGCGGACCCGCCCGATCAGTTCGTCGAGGTCCACCGATCGGCCGGTGGCGACGACGAGGGTGGTCCCGACCCCCAGCGGCCTGCCCTCCGCGACCCACCGCGGCCAGGACTCGCGGGCCCGGCGCTCGTCGTCGTGGACCGCGGCGCGCCGCCGGCCGCGGTACCGGGCGAGCGCCACGTCGGCAGGGACGTCGCACCAGACCTCCACGATGGCCGGTGCACCGCACCGCCGGAGGCCGGCCGTGACGAACCCTAGGTCCCGGGGCCGGAACCACCACGATTCCAGGACGACGCAGCCGGGCGTGGCCGCCGCCAGTTCCCACATGGCCTGCGCGGCGGCGATGCCCAGGGCCCGCGACGGGAGGCCGGGTGCCGCGGCTGCCATCGCCTCCTTGAGCGCGTCCTTGCTGATCAACGGCACGCCCAGAGCCGGGGCCAGGCGCCGGGCCAGGGTCGTCTTCCCGGCGCCTGGCAGGCCGTTGACCAGGACGAGCCGGTCGGCCATCGTCAGCCGCGGCCGGGTGCGGCGCGCTCGCCGGTCATGCGGTGATGGGCGTACGTGGCCGCCCACAGCGCCACCCCGATCACCAGCAGCACCCCCGCCACCCGGTAGTCGCTCCCGGCCCGGCCCGACAGCGGGCTCGCCAGGTACGCGCACAGCGCCGCCCCCACCACCGGGATCGCCGTCGGCGCGCGGAAGTGGCGGTGCTCGACCCGGTCGCGGCGCAGGACCAGGACCGCGATGTTGACCACTGTGAACACGCAGAGCAGCAGCAGCGACGTCGTCCCGCCCAGCGCGGTCAGGTCGGCGAACCAGATCAGCCCGAACGCCACGAGCGTCGTGAAGACGATCCCGACCCAGGGTGTACGCCGGGTGCGGTGCACGAGGCCGAGCACCCGGGGCAGTACGCGCTCGTTGGCCATGCCGTACAGCAGGCGGCTGGCCATCAGCATGTTGATCAGCGCGGAGTTGGCCACGGCGAACATGGTGATGAACGCGAAGATCGTCAGGGGGAACGCCGGCGCGCCCGCGGCGACGACCTTGAGCAGCGGTGCGTCGCCCTCGCCGAGGTCCTCGGGGGAGACCAGGGCGATCGACGAGACGGCGACCAGCACGTAGATGAGGCCGGTGATGCACAGGCCGGTCAGCATGACCTTCGGGAAGATGCGTACGGGGTCGCGGGTCTCCTCGGCCATGTTCACCGAGTCCTCGAAGCCGACCATCGCGAAGAACGCCAGGGCGGTCGCCGCGGTCACCGAGAGCACCGCGTTCTCGCCCGGCGGCGACCGGAACTCGACCAGCCGGGACAGGTCGCCGTCGCCGCCGCCCATGGCCCACGCGCCGATCCCGATGACGATCAGCAGGCCGGTCAGCTCGACGCAGGTGAGCAGGACGTTGATCTTGACGCTCTCGCCGACGCCGCGGAAGTTGACCAGGGCGATCAGCGTCATGAAGGCGACCGCCACGGCGGTCAGCCCGGTGCCCTCGCCCAGCGACAGGTCGAAGGCCTCGGCGAAGTTGCCGGCGAACGCCTTGGACGCGCTGGACGCGGACGTCAGGCCCGAGCACATCACCGCGAAGGTCACCATGAACGTCAGGAAGTGGATGCCGAAGGCCTTGTGCGTGTACAGCGCCGCGCCGGCCGCCCGCGGATACTTGGTGACGAGCTCCAGGTAGCTGCACGCCGTCAGCAGGGCCACGACGAACGCCAGCAGGAACGGCAGCCACACCGCGCCGCCGACCTCGGCCGCGACCTTGCCGGTCAGCGCGTACACGCCGGTGCCGAGGATGTCGCCCACGACGAACAGCAGCAGCAGGCCGGGGCCGATGACCCGGTTGAGGGCCGGCTGCCCGTCGGTCCGTACCGCGTCGTCCGTGCCTGCCTCCGCCACTGCGGCCCACCTCCGGCGTCGGGTCCGGTTCGAGCGTCGTACACAAAGGCCGCCCTGTCGAGCCGCCTTGTTCCCCGGCGCGTCGTGCATCAGGATCGACGCATGCGTATCGTGCTCGCCGCGAACCCGGAGGCCGATCAGCCGTGGGTCGCCGACGCGGCCGCGGACCTGGCCCGGCAGACCGGCGCCACCGTCGCGGTGGTCGCCGTCGACGAGGTGGAGATCGAGCGGCTGGCCGCCGCCCCGCGCGCGGTCTTCACCGAACGGGCCGAGCGGGCCGTCGCGGTGGCCGCCGACCGGCTCGTGGCGGCCGGCGTGGAGGTGACCCGGACCGTGCTGCCGGGACGCCCGCTGCACCGGATCCTGGAGTTCGCCGACGAGCTGGAGGCCGATCTCATCGTGGTGGGCTCCAGCACCCGGCCGGCCGTGGCGCAACGGCTGCTGGGCAGCGTGCCGCTCGACCTGATCAGGAAATCGGCGCGCCCCGTCGTGGTGGTGACCCACCCGCACCGGGCGTGACGGCGCGGCGCGGATTCACTCGCCCGGGGGAAGCCCGAAGACGTCGGCCAGGCCGGTCACCTGGATCGCCTTGCGCACCGGCGGCGACGGGTTCGTCAGGGTGAGCGTCACCCCGGCGGCCGCGGCGCTGTTGCGTGCGCTGACCAGCGCGCCCATCGCGTACGAGTCGATGAAGGTGAGCCCGCCGACGTCGACGTGCAGGTAGCGGCATCCGGTGCCGACGGCCGCCGAGGCGAGGCTGTCGCGCACCTCGTCGGCGCTGTCGAGGTCGAGCTCTCCGTCGAGCGCCGCGACGAGCAGGCCGTCCGTGGTGACCGGCTCGTACGCGACCAAGGTGTTCCTGGACATCTGCCCGAGGATAGCCGCCACCCGGGGATGCGGCATCCGCACGGACGCCGCGCGCTCACCACACGGCGAAGATCCGGGCCTGCCCGCCGGAGCCCTGCTCGAACGGGATCAGCCCGACCACCACCGTCGCGCCCCGCGGCGGGACAGCGGCCAGGCCGGCCAGGTTCTCCATGCCGTACCGGTCGGCGCCGGTCAGCGTGACGTGCACCGGGAAGTCCGCCGAGACGCCGGGGTCGATGCTCAGCGTGTCGACGCCCAGGCTCCGGATCGCCCGGCGCTCCAGCAGCCACTCGCAGGCGTCGGCGCTGAAGCCCGGGAAGTGCAGCACCCCGTCGGCGTCGGTGCCCCGGTACGCGGTGGCCGACCCCACCTTGGCGCCCCACCCGGAGTGCATGAGCACCGCCGCGCCCCGGGGGATGCGGCCGTGCCGGCGCTCGAAGGCCCGCAGGTCGGCGACCGTCACCACGGCGTCCGGGTCGGCGGCGGCCTTGTCCGCGATGTCGACGACGACCGCGGGCACGATGAGCTCGTCGAGGGTCAGGTCGGTCGACAGCCGCCCGCCCGCGGTGAAGTGGCCGGGCGCGTCCACGTGCGTGCCGGTGTGTTCGACGATCCGCCATTCCTGCATGTAGTACCCGTCGTCCTCGATCGTCACGTACGTGCGGCGACGGGCCTCCTCGCCGTCGGCGAACGCCGGGAACGACGGGGACAGCGGGTAGGTGAGGTCCTGCAGGCCGCGGCGCTCACCGGTCAGCGGGGAGGCGGCGGGCGACGCCTGCGCCGTACCCGGGACGGCCAGGACGCCGGCCGCGGCCGCTCCGGCCAGCGCGGCACGCCGGGTCACCCCCGGGCCGTCGGCGGACTGGTGCAGACACTCGTCGGTGCACATCGTAGGGCTCCCCTCGAAGACGGCCATCCGAGGCCATCACAGCCGGGCGGACCCTGGCAAGACCCCGGGGCGCCGGGGTCAGCGGGGGCCGCGGTCCACGAAGCTGAACGTCAGGTCCACCTCGGCGTCGCCGATCTCCTGGACGTAGACGGTCCGGCTGCTCTCGCTCCACTGCACCAGGCCGTACGTGTCGTTGCTGATGACGTACGTCGGCCGGCCCTTGTCGTCCTTGCCGCCGGCCTCGCCGATCTCGAAGATCGTGGCCTTGGCGGACGTGCACTCCGTCGCGACCAGTGAGGCCGGCCCGTCGGGGTCGGCGCGTACGCCGAGGCAGCGCTCCCGGCCGCCGGCGGAGGGGCGTACCGACTTGATGAGGTAGTCGACGCCGTACGGCTCGAGGACGAACTGCGCGTCCTCGCTGGTGCCGTCGGAGGCCCGGGCGGCCCCGGTGGCCGGGAGCGCCAGGTCGCGGTCGATCTCGGCCATGTGCAGCAGCGTGCGGCGGCTGCCGGCGAGGATGGCCTCGGGGTTCGTGGGCGCCGCCGCGGGCGCCGGGGAGCCGGACGGGCGCGCGCCGCCGGAGGCGGCCGGGGTGGGTGAGGCGCCGCGGTCGCCGCTGTCCGCGTTGGCCACGAGCAGACCGCCGCCGACCCCGACGGCGGCGAGCAGCACGAGCGCGCCGAGGAACGACGCCACGCGGCCGCGCCGCCGCGGTGGCGGGCCGGTCACGGGCAAGGCGGGCGGGGGCTGCCATGCCTGCGGCGGGACGGCCGCCGTCTCGCGCGGCACGGGCGGCTCCTGCGCCGGCGGCTGGGTCGCCAGGAGCCGGTCGAGCAGCTCGCGCGCCGTGGGGCGGTCGGCGGGGTCCTTCGCGAGGCTCTGCCGGACGAGGGCGGCCAGCGGCCCGGGAACCCCGGTGAGGTCGGGCGGCTGGGTGAGGATCCGCATGGCGGTGGCCGGGGCGGAGTCCGCGCCGAACGGCGTGCGGCCGGTCGCGGCGTACGTGACGACCGCGCCCCAGGAGAAGATGTCGGCGGCGAACCCGGTCGTGCGGGCGCTGTCGGCGTCGAAACGCTCCGGCGCCATGTACGCGACCGTGCCGATCATCTGGTCGGTGGCGGTGTGGTGGCTGGTGGCCTCGAAGGCGCGGGCGATGCCGAAGTCGATGACCTTGAGACCGCCGAGGGCGAGCAGCACGTTGCCGGGCTTGAGGTCGCGGTGGATGACGCCGGCGCCGTGGACGGCGGTCAGGGCGGTGGCGATGCCGACGGCGACGCCGTGCAGCGCCGAGCCGGTCAGCGGGCCGCGGTCGCGGACCACGGCGGCCAGCGAGGGGCCGTCGACGTACTCGACGACGAGGTACGGCGGCTCGTGGTCGGGGTCGGCGTCGAGGACCTCGGCGGTGGAGAACGGCGGCACCTGCCGGGCCCGGTTGACCTCGCTGCGGAACCGGCCGCGGAACTCGGGGTCGTGGGCGTGCTCGGGGCGGACGACCTTGACGGCGACCCGGCGGCCGTCGCTCGCGCGGCCGAGGAAGACGGCTCCCATGCCGCCCTGGCCGAGGCGGGCCTCGAGGGCGTACCCGCCGAGCCGCCGGGGGTCCCCGGGCAACAGCGGCCCGCTCATCCGTCGTTCACCTCACCCCGCCCGCGCACACCGGTGGAACCCTACCGTCCGTGCGCGAGCGTGGTGATCGCCCGGGGAGCCGTCAGATCGTGGAGGGGGTGCCGAAGCCCGGACGCTCGGCCGGCATCAGCACCCACAGCAGCGGGTAGACGAGGATCTGGCTGCCCGGCACGGCCAGCAGGACGAGCACGAACAGCAGGCGGGTGAGCCAGGGGTCGAGACCGAAGCGCCGCGCGAGACCGGCGCACACGCCGCCGAGGATGCGACCCTCGCGCGGCCGGGTGAGGCCCTGGCGGGTCATGGAGTCGGAGAACGAGGTCATGGTCTGCGCCTTCCGTACGCGGAACTGGTGATTCCAGACTCCGCCCAGGGACGCCGCCGCGGCATCGGGAACCACCCGGATCCGTCCCTGATCCGCGGCCTGAGGGATCACCCTGCGGTGAGCTCCGCGAGCGCCGCGACGAGCCGGTCGACGTCGTCGTCCGGGGTGCCCAGCCCGAAGCTGACGCGCAGCAGGCTCGCGGGCCCGGCGCCGCAGCCGGACACGACGGCCGAGCCGGTGAGGCGGCGGGTCAGCGGGTGGGCGCAGAACTGTCCCGCGCGCACGCCGATGCCGTACCGGTCGGCGAGCCGGGCCGCCACGACGGCCGGATCGTGCCCGGGCAGGGCGAGCGAGACGATGCCGACGCGGGGGTGGTCCGGGCCGAAACAGCTCACCTCCACCGCGCCCGGCACGGCCGCCAGCCCGTCCCGCAGCCGGCGCAGCAGGCTCTGCTCGCGCTCGTGCAATCCCACGCGGTCGGTGCGTTCCAGCGCGGCGCAGACGGCGGCGACGCTCACCGCGCCGAGCAGGTTGGGGGTGCCGCCCTCGTGCCGTGCCGGGCCGGTGGCCCAGTGCACGTCGTGCGCGTCGGCGCCGACCGCGGCGCTGGCCCCGCCGCCGCTGAGGTACGGCGGCGCGGCGTCCAGCCAGTCGGCGCGGCCCGCGAGCACCCCGGCGCCGAACGGGGCGTACAGCTTGTGCCCGCTGAACGCGAGGTAGTCGGCGCCGAGGGCGGTCAGGTCCACGGGGGCGTGCGGGGCGAGCTGGGCGGCGTCGACGACGACGCGGGCGCCGTACGCGTGCGCGACGTCGGCGAGCCGGCGGACGGGCCACACCTCGCCGGTGACGTTGCTCGCGCCGGTGACCGCCAGGACGGCGGGCCCGCGTACGGTGCGCAGCGCGCCGTCGACCGCGGCGACGGCGGCCTCGGGGCTGCGCGGGGTGGCCAGCCGCAGCTGCCGCGGCCAGGGCAGCAGGTTGGCGTGGTGCTCGCCGTCGAAGACGATCGTGGTGGTGCCCGGCGGCAGCGCGCGGGCCAGCAGGTTGAGCGCGTCCGTGGTGTTGCGGGTGAACACGACCGTGTCCCCGGCGCGGGCCCCGACGAACCCCGCGACCACGTGGCGGGCGTGCTCGTAGGCGGCGGTCGAGGCCTGCGACCGGATGCCGGTGCCGCGGTGCACGCTGCCGTAACGGGGGAGCAGCTCCGCGACGGCGTCGGCGGCGGCGCGCACACACGGGGCCGAGGCGGCGTAGTCGAGATGCGCGAAGCGCAGGCCCGCGGGGGTGGTCAGGTCGGCGCCCACCACGTCAAGGTCGTGCTGGAGAGTCAGCGTCACGGAAGCCTCCGGGAGGTCGGGGACCCGCCCGGGGGTCCGCGCTTGCCCGCGTCGGGATCGACGCCGGCCCGGTCCTCACCCGGGGCACCCCATCGCGAACGCAAGGGTTGCCGGCCAGCAAGCCGGGGCTACGCGCTGGCACTCATGACCACCGCCGACCGTAGCAGATCCGCCGGCGCGAAGCCGACCTGCCGGATGCCGAGGCGTGGGCACCTCGGCATGCGGCGCCGGCCCGTCAGGGCTCGGCCAGGGCCTCGACCGGCAGCGCCCGGGCGGCCCGGCGGCCCGGCAACACGGAGGCGAGCACCCCGGCGACCAGGGCCACGGCTGTCACGGCGCAGAGCTGCGGCACGGGTACCGAGAACACGGCCGTCCGAAAATCGATCTCGTCGCTGACGGCGCGCGTGCCGACCCAGCCGAAGAACGCGCCGGCGGCCGTGCCGATCACCGCGCCGGCGAGACTCAGCAGGACCGCCTCGCCGGCGAGCATCCAGCGCAACTGCCGCCGGTGCAGGCCCAGCGCGCGCAGCAGCGCGGACTCGCGAGTGCGTTCCAGCACCGACAGGCCCAGCGTGTTGCCCACGCCGATCAGCGCGATCAGGACGGCCACGCCCACGAGCGCGGTCGTGACGGCCGGCAGCCGGTCGAGGAACTCCCGGTAGCTCGCCTTGGCCGTCAGCCCACCGCCGACCTCGGCCCCGGCCACCGGTGCGACGGCGGCCCGCAGCTGCGAGCGCAGGCGGGTGATGTCGGCGTCCGGCGGGGCCCGCGCCCACGGGGAGCGCACATCGCGGCCGCGACGCCGACGGCGGGTGCGGACGGCCACGCGAAGGCGGCGCACACCAGCGCGGCGCCGAGCGCGAGGGCGGCGTCGCGGAGCAGGGCGGGCGTGACGGATCCAGGCATGACGCCGTCACGCTAGTCATCGCCGGCGGGCCGGGCATCCGACCGCGGTCGGAGAAAATGCGCGGAGAAATGTCGTACCCCTCCGGCAGAGTGTCACGGGTGGAGACGAGAACCGCCCCTGACATCCCGGTGCGCGCCTGGCTGCCCGGCTTCCTGGCGCTGGCCGCCATCTGGGGGACCAGCTTCCTGTTCATCAAGGTCGGCGTCCGCGAGCTGCCGCCGCTGTGGCTCACCTTCGCCCGGGTCGCGGCGGGCGCGGTCACGCTGCTGGTGATCCTCGCGCTCACGCGCGACCGGCTGCCGCGCGACGGCCGGCTGTGGGCCCATCTGATCGTCGTGGCCGCGCTGGGCGTGACGATGCCCTTCACCTTCTTCGGGTACGGCGAGCAGCGCGTGTCCTCCGTGCTCGCTGGGATCTGGAACGCCGCCACGCCGCTGGTCGCGCTGCCGCTGGCGGTGCTGGTGTTCCGCACCGAGTCGTTCACCCGCCGCCGGGCGGCCGGCATCGCGATCGGGTTCGCCGGTGTGCTCGTCGTGCTGGGCGTCTGGCGTGGCGTCGGCGGCACCGAGCTCACCGGGCAGCTGCTGTGCTTCGCCGCGGCGATGTGCTACGCCGTCGCCATCCCGTACCAGAAGAAGTTCGTCGCCGGCCGGACCGGGTCCGGGGTCTCCATCGCCGCCGCGCAGCTGCTGGTGGCGCTGGCACAGCTGGCCGTCGTGGCGCCGCTGATCGCCGGCGCCCCTCCGCGGCCCGCCGCGCTGTCGGCGGACGTCGTGCTCTGCGTGCTGGCGCTCGGCGCGCTGGGCACGGGCCTGGCCTTCGTGCTGAACTTCCGGGTCATCCGGATGGCGGGCGCGAGCACCTCCGCGTCGGTCACCTACCTGATGCCCGTGGTCGCGACGGTGGTCGGCGTGTCCGTACTCGGCGAGCACGTGCGATGGCACCAGCCGGTCGGCGCGCTGATCGTGCTGGCCGGGGTGGCGATCTCCCAGGGGGTGTTGTCCCGGCGGAAATCGGCAACTTCCGCCGACCCCGTGACGGCGCGTGAGGTAATGGCAACGCGATCCTCGGCGTGATCGACCCCGGGCGTCGGCCGTCACAGCCGGCAAGACCTCAGAACCACCGCCCGCAGGCCGAAGGATCTCCCGGGCGGCGCCAGGGTCGCACCGGAACGTCCGAAGGGATCACCACGTGCGGCGGTTCACCATCGGCACCCGGCTGGTCGGGGCCTTCGCCGCGGTTCTCGTGCTGCTGCTGGGCGTCGCGGCGATGGCCTTCGCGACCATCGTCGAGCAGCGCTCCTCCGCCAACGAGGTCCGCCGGCTCGAGGTCCTCACCCGGCAGGCCGAGGAGATCAAGACCCACGCCGCCACGCTGAACGGGTGGCAGGCAAGCTACATCAACGACATCTACCGGCTCGGGGCGGCCAGGGCGCTGGGTGGCGACTCGGTCGCGTACCAGGCGTGGCAGCAGGAGCGGGACACGTTCCAGCAGTTCCTGCGGCAGGTCGACGCGGGCGCCCTCACCGCCGCCGAGCGGGTGCTGTTCCAGCAGGTGAGCGCGGAGCTGGGCACGTACGTCCAGGTCAACGACAAGCTCGTGGCCGCGTACAAGCCGGGTACGCCGCAGGCCCTGTGGAACGCCGACCAGATCGCCATGTACGACAGCTGGAACAGCTACTACCGGATCATGGTGGCGGCCCAGAAGCTGGCCGGCTCGGTCGACGCGCGCAGCGTCCAGGCCGTACGCACCTCCGCCGACGACGCCACCCGCGCGCAGTGGGCCATCGGCATCGCCACCGGGCTGGCCCTGCTGCTCGGCGCCGCCTCCGCGCTGGTCGTGACCCGCAGCATCGTGCGCCCCGTGCACGCCGCCCGGGACGCCCTGCGCCGCGTGGCGGACGGCGACCTGACCGTCGTCCCGGCGAGCGGCGGCCGCGACGAGGTGGCCCAGATGTCCGCCGCGCTCGGCCAGGCCGTGTCGTCCGTCCGCGCGATCGTCTCCGACGTCGCCGAACAGGCCGACGGGCTGGCCCGAACCTCCGCCGAGCTCGACGCCGTCTCCGCCGCGTTCACCCAGGCGGTCACGGACACGTCGCTGCAGGCGGACCTGGTGGCGGGCGCCGCCGAGGACGTCAACCGCAACGTCGACACGATGGCCGCGGGCTCGGAGGAGATGGGCATCTCGATCGAGGAGATCGCCCGCTCCGCCGTCGCCGCCGCGGAGGTGGCCGCCCAGGCGGTCGCCGGCGCCGAGACCGCGAACGGCACGGTGGCGAACCTGGGCACCTCGTCGTCGGCCATCGGCGACGCCGTACGCCTGATCACCACCATCGCCGGGCAGACCAACCTGCTGGCGCTCAACGCCACCATCGAGGCGGCCCGGGCCGGCGAGATGGGCAAGGGCTTCGCGGTCGTGGCCGGCGAGGTCAAGGACCTGGCCCAGGAGAGCGCCCGGGCGGCCGAGGAGATCGACGGGCTGGTCAAGGCGATCCAGAACGACACCGAGGCCGCCGTGACAGCGATCGCCCAGATCGGCGGGGTCATCCGGCGCATCAGCGACTACCAGACCAGCATCGCCGGCGCGGTGGAGGAGCAGACCGCGACCACCGGCGAGATGAACCGCGGCGCGGTCGCCGCCTCCAGCGGCACGGCGAGCATCGCCGAGAACATCCGCGCGGTGGCGGCGGCGACGTCCGCGACCTCCGCCGAGGTGGCCCGCGCCCGCGAGGCCGCCGCCGAGCTGACCCGCATGTCCACCACCCTGCGCGACGCCGTCGGGCAGTTCCGGTACTGAGGATGCAGATGCGCACGAGGATCACCGCAGCGCTGCTCGCCGCCGCGCTCGCCACCCTGTCGGCGTGCACGGCGGCGCCGGTCACCGTCTCGACCGATGCGATGACCGGGCTCGGCCGCGAGACCGTCCACGTCGGCATCGCGTACGACAGCGCGGGCCGCGGCGACAAGAGCTTCAACGACGCCGCGGGCGCCGGCCTGGACCGGGCGAAGAAGGAGCTGCTCATCGAGGCGACCGAGGCGACCACCCAGGCGGAGACCGACGAGGGCCGCGCGGCCGTGCTGCGGGAGCTCGCCAAGGGCGGCAGCAACCCGGTCATCGCGGTCGGGTTCCTGTACGCCGGCGCGGTCGGCACCGTCGCCAAGGAGTTCCCCGGCACGCTGTTCGCGATCATCGACGACGACTCGGTGCAGGCGAAGAACGTGGTGTCGCTGCTGTTCTCCGAGGAGCAGGGCTCGTACCTGGTCGGGGTGGCCGCCGGCCTGGCGTCGGAGAGCGGGCGGGTCGGCTTCATCGGCGGCGTGGACGTGCCGCTGATCCACAAGTTCGAGGTCGGGTACACCGCCGGCGTGCACAGCGTCGACCCGGGCATCCGCGTCGACGCGCGCTACCTGAGCAGGCCGCCGGACTTCAGCGGCTTCAGCTCGCCGGACAAGGGCAAGGCAGCGGCGCTGGCGCTGCTCGCCGGGGGCGCCGACGTGGTCTACTCGGCCGCCGGCGGCTCCGGCGGCGGCGCGATCGAAGCGGTCGCCGCGGCGGGCGCGTGGGCCGTGGGCGTGGACTCCGACCAGTACGCGAGCGCCGCCGCCGGCGTGAAGGGACGCATCCTCACGTCGATGCTCAAGCGCGTGGACAACGGCGTCTTCCAGGAGATCCAGGCGTTCATCAAGGGCGACCGCTCCGGCGGTGTCAAGCGGTACGACCTCAAGGTCGACGGTCTCGGGTACGCGACCTCGAACCCGGCGATCAAGCCGTACCAGGCGGGGCTGGAGAAGGCCCGCTACCGCATCCTCAGCGGCGCGGTGAAGGTGCCCACCGCCTAGGTCACGAGGCCCGCAGCGCGGCGGTGACGGCCTCGCGGGCCGTGTCCGGGTCGAAGAGCGATCCGCCGGCCCGCAACGGCCGCAGCGCCGCCCGCAACGCCACGTCGGCGTCGCGGTCCAGCACTCCGCGCAACGCGGTCGTGAGCAGCCCGAGACCACCGGGGTCGGCGGCCTCCAGCCAGGTCCGTACGTGGCGGCCCAGCTCGGAGTCCATCGGCACCGGGCGGCCCGCCCCGCGCGCGGCCTCGTCCAGGGCCGTCGCCAGCCCCGGCGTGCCGGCGACGCCGAGCAGCCCGGCCAGGCGGCGTACCTCGGCGACCGCGACCGTCCGCTTGCGCTCGTCCGGCGCGGCCTGCGCGGCGGCGAACAGATCGGCGAACCGCGGGCCCGGCCGCAGCAGGTCGGCGGGGCGTGGCCCGCCCACGAACCACGGCTCGATGCGCGCCGACAACCGCGGCCCGGCCAGTGCGTCCTCCGGCACCCGTACGCCGGTGAGCCGCTGCGCCAGCACCAGCGACTTCGCCTCGGCGTCGCGCCACGTCTCCTCGTCCTCACCGGCCGGCTCGCGCAGCCCGACCGCCTGCATGAGGTGCTGCAGCAGGCCCGGGTCGGAACCCCACGTCACCTCGGGGGCCGGGAACGAGGGGTCGAAGGCGACGGTGGTCGTGCCCTTCACCGCGTACGTGAACCGGGGCGTGGCCGCATCGTCGCGCAGCACCGACACCGCCTCGGTGCCGCGCGACACCGCCTCCAGCAGCACGTGATCGGACCCCGCCGCCCCACCGGGCTCGATCACCAGGGTCCAGGCGCCGGCGGTCAGGGCGGCCGCGTGGCCCGCCGGTTCCGGCCCGGCACGCTCGCCGACGGTGTCGGGGTACGCACCCATCCGCGCCAGCGCCTCGCGCTCGTCGACGCCCTTGACGAAGGTCAGGCAGAACCGCTCGCCCAGCTCGGCCACGCGGCTGCGGGCGTACCCAAGGTCATCCACGCCGGGAAGCGTAGCGCCGCGGCCGCCCGGGCCGCGCGTGGCGCCGCGGCCGCTCAGCCGAGCGCCATCAGCGCGCTGCGGCACTGCTCCTCGCAGACCCGGCACATCTGCGCGCACGTCCCGCAGTGCCGGTGGCTGTCGACGTGCCGCAGGCATTCGTCGGCGCACGCGGCGCACGCCACGGCGCAGGCCTGCAGCAACGCCCGGACGATCGCGGTGTCGCGGCCGTCGGGCCGGGCGAGGACCCGGGCCGTGGTCGCGCAGATGTCCGCGCAGGCCAGGTCGAGCCCGATGCATTCGGTGAGGCCCGCGGCGAAGCCCGAGCCCAGGCAGGAGTCCGCGCAGGCCGCGCAGGTCTGCCCGCAGGCGATGACGGTCTCGGCGAGCGTGGCCAGCTCGTCGGCGCCGAGGTCGCCGGCCGGCCCGGAGCCGAGGATGGTCCGGATGGTGGTCGTCATCCCGGATGGCTACCCCCTTTGCGGGCCATCCTCACGTGTCGATCCCGTGCCGCGTAAAGGTCTGACCGGCAAACGGTTCAGAAGCCGGCCGAGGGGGGTATACCGGCCCGCATGACTGCCGGATCCGTGGCCGTCGCCGGACGCTATCTGCTCGGCGACACGCTCGGCGTGGGCGGCATGGGTCGGGTGTGGCTGGCCCGCGACGAGATCCTGCAGCGCGACGTGGCGGTCAAGGAGATCATCCTGCCGGCGGACCTCGTCGCCGCCGAACGCGACGCCGTGCACCGGCGCATGCTGCAGGAGGCCCGGGCCGCGGCCCGGCTCAGCCACCCCAACGTGGCCCAGGTGTACGACATCTTCGAGGACGACGGCCGCGCCTGGATCGTCATGGAGTACGTGCCGTCCCGGTCGCTGCAGGAGGTCGTCAAGCAGGACGGCCCGATGGAACCGCGGCGGGTGGCGGCGCTCGGGCTGGAGATCCTCGCGGCGCTCGAGGCGGCGCACGGCAGGGGCGTACGGCACCGCGACGTCAAACCGGCCAACGTCCTGCTCGGCGACGACGGCCGGGTGGTGCTCACCGACTTCGGCATCGCCTCCATCGAGGGCGACAGCGTCGTCACGACGAGCTCCGAGCTCGTTCTCGGCTCCCCGCAGTACATGTCCCCGGAACGGGCGCGCTACGGCACGGCCGAACCCGCCTCGGACCTGTGGTCGCTGGGCGCCACCCTGTACACCGCCGTGGAGGGACGGTCGCCGTTCGAGCGGCCGTCCGCGGTGGAGACGCTGACCGCCCTCGCCGCCGACGAGCCGGACCCGCCGCGCCGGGCGGGCCCGCTGCGGCCGGTGCTCGACGGCCTGCTGCGCAAGGACCCGGCCGAGCGCATCGACGCGGCCGGGACGCGCCGCCTGCTCGAAGCCGCGATGGCCGAGCCCGCCGCGTCCCCGCCTTCCCCGACGGCCGCTGCGTCCCCGGTTTCTCCGGCGGCCGCTCCTGCCCTGGAATCCCCGGCGTCCCCGGCGGCGTCCCCGGCCGCCGCCGTTTCCTCCACCGGCCGGCGACGTCGGCCGGTGGCGATCGCCGCCGTGGTGACCGTGCTCGTCCTGCTGGCCGGCGCGGTCGCGACCTGGTTCGCCACCCGCCGCGGCGAGCACACCGAGACCCGGAAGCCACCGCCGGCGACGGCTCCCGCCACCAGCGCGCCGGCCACCAGCGCGCCGGCCGCCCCGGCGCCCAGCCCTTCCGGTGGCCGTCCCTCCACCACGACCTCGCCGCCCACCGCGAAAGCCACGACCACCGGCCGGCAACTGCCGCCGCGGCCGGCCGGGTGGCGCGACTACCGCGACAAGACCGGCTTCGCCCTTTACGTGCCCGAGGGCTGGACCCGATCCCGCGAGGGCTCGATGGTGTACTTCCGCGACCGCAGCACCGGCCGCACGCTCGGCATCGACCAGACCGACCAGCCGAAGTGGGACCCGGTCGCCGACTGGCGCGGCAAGGCGGACTACCGGGTGGCGCGCGGCGACTTCCCCGGCTATCACGAGATCCACATCCGCGAGGTCCGCTACTTCCGCAAGGCCGCCGACTGGGAGTTCACGTTCGACGGCGGCTCGCGTCAGCACGTCAACAACCGCGGGGTCGTGACCTCCGCGGATCAGGCGTACGGCATCTACTGGCAGACCCGTGACGCCGACTGGGCCGCGGCCCGCGACGACCTGCAGCTTGTCTTCGACAGCTTCCGGCCGGCCTCGGACTGAGCTCAGCCCACCTGCATACGCTCGCACAGGCCGCGCAGCTCCGTACCGCCGGCCGCGCGGCGTGACCGCTCCAGCAGGGCGCGGGTGGTCTCCCGCGCCACCGCCGAGGTGTGCACGTGCTGTGGCGCGAGCCGTTCCGCGGTGAGCAGGTAGCGGACGGCCTCCCGGTCCCGGCCGCGCATCCGGGCCAGGGCGCGGGCGGTGTCCGCGTAGTAGAAGACCTGCCGGAGGCCGGCCGGGACGCCCGCCAGGTTCGTGGTCCGGGCGATCTGCGCGGTGCGCCCGGGATCGCCCCCGTCGACCTCGATGCCGATCCGCCAGATCCCGGCGTTGGTGGGGCCGAAGTACATCCCCAGCGCGGTCGTCTCGCCGGTGCGCCGGGCCGGCGCGGCCGCTTCGTCCGCCCAATCGCGGCCGCCGGCCGCCGCGGCTCGCGTATGCGCCGGCCAGCAGCAGCGACCCGAGCATCTCCGTGCCGCCCGGGCGTCCGGCGTGCGGCCGCAGCTCGTCCACCGCACGGCCGGCCAGCGCCAGGCCGCGGTCGTACGAGCCGCAGGCGTTCGCCGCGCAGGCCCGGGCGTACGCCGCGGTGTCGGCGATGAGCAGCCGGGGGCCCGTTCGGTCAGGGTGAACATGGCGTGCTCCCTCGTCGAGGCGGGGCATCAGCCTACCTCACCGATAGAAATTGTGGGTTCGATGGCCGGCGGGCCGGAGGTGGCGGATCATCGGTGGGATCCGGCTGTGCGTGCTGACCCTCAACGTCCAGAACGACGCGGGAGACCCGCGCTGGACGCCGCTGCTCCGCCGGGAGATCGCCCGGTGTCGCCCGGATCTCGTGGCGTTGCAGGAGGTGCGGCGCCGTCCGGCTGATCGCCGACCGGCCGGTCCGTGGTGTGGGCTCAGCGACCACGCCGGCGTCCTGGCCGGCCTGCTCGTCTCGCGGGGGCTGTTGTGAAGCGACGCCGCCGGCGTCCCGGCCGGCCTGCTCGTCTCGCCGGGCTGCTGTGAAGCGACGCCGCCGGCGTCCCGGCCGGCCTGCTCGTCGGGCCGGGCCCGTCGTGACCGGTCGTAGACTCGGGTCCATGGCGAGCTGGTACGAGTCGCACATCGACCGCAAGATCCGCGAGGCGCAGGAGCAGGGTCAGTTCGACAACCTGCCGGGCTCCGGCAAACCGTTGAGCGACCACGGCCACGAGTACGACGAGGACTGGTGGGTCAAGGACTGGCTGCGCCGCGAGGGGGCCACCGCCGGTGCGCTGCCGCCTACCCTGGCGCTGCGGCGTGAGGCCGAGGACCTGCGCGAGACCGTGGACCGGCGCGGCTCCGAGGCGGAGGTGCGGGCGTACGTGGCGGCCCTCAACGAGCAGCTCCGTAAGGCTCGCGCCGGACTGATGGACGGGCCGCCCGTGCTACTGCCGCCGCTGGACGCCGACGAGGTCGTCCACGGCTGGCGCGAGCGCCGGGCGGCGCGCGCGTCCTAACTCTTCTCGCTGAGGTCCAGGGGATCGGCGGTCAGCGTGTCGCAGCGGACGAAGGCCAGGTTGATCGTCACGTCGGTGAACCACAGCACCGGCAGGGTCAGCGGGGGCGGCGAATCCGGCGTGAAGACCACGGGGATGAGGCCGAACAACTTGCCCTCGAACCGCGGGGTGTAGAAGCGCACGTTGCCGTCGGTCGTGAGCTCGTTGCTCTTGATGAGGGTGGTGGCGCCGCCCCGCTCCGCGATCGTCAGCTTGAACGGCTTGTTCACCGCCTTGTCCATGCTGAACTTGAGCGCCTTGATCGTGCCCTCGGCGGTCGGCAGCTCCGCCACGCCGTCATAGGTGGAGTTGTACATGGTCAGGCGGTCGGTCTCCAGCGTGCCGCCCTTGAGCGACACCTGCGGCACGTCGTCCGGGCCGGCCTCCTTGAAGACCCGGGGGCCCAGGCACGGGATGTCGGACGAGCTCGGCGCCGGGGACGGTGACGCCGAGCCCGCCGACGACCCGGAGGGGTCCGCCGACGGTTCGCCGCTGGGCTGCGGTGCGGGGGCGGACGGCCCTTCGGTGGCCGGCGCGGAGGTCGCCGGCGTGGACGGGTCCGCCGGCGGGACGCTGGGGGAAGCGCTCGCCGACGGTTCCGCCGTCTCGTCGTCGCCGATGCCGAGCAGGTCACCGACGCCGTCGACCAGGCCGTTCCAGCCGTCGACGATGGGGTTGCTGCTCTTGCTCGGGTCGTCCTCCTCGGGCTCGTCGGCCTTCGCCGGTGAGCTCTTGGTGGCCGCCGCCGCGGGTGCGGCGCTCTTCTTGACCGCCTTGGCCGACGCCTGCGTCTTGGCCCGCGCCTTCGCGGCGGCCGGCGACTGCTTGGCGCTCTCCTTGCCGGCGGCCGCGACCGAGCGGGACGGCAGCCCTTCGGGGCACTCGTTGTCCGCGCGCGCCGGGGTACGGCCACCCGCGACCAGGACCGCGGTCGTGACCACGAGCGGTACGAGCGTGATGACGAACGCCTTGCGGTACCCG
The DNA here is from genome assembly GCF_040677315.1 of Actinoplanes sp. NPDC049316. Classification (NCBI taxonomy): domain Bacteria; kingdom Bacillati; phylum Actinomycetota; class Actinomycetes; order Micromonosporales; family Micromonosporaceae; genus Actinoplanes; species Actinoplanes sp. NPDC049316. Next base: position 419,021 of record NZ_JBFAQM010000003.1, read on the forward strand.
CCGGACGAGCGGGGCGGCTGCTCCGGGTCGTCGGGCGCGGGGGTCATCCCGTCGCTCGAGAAGCCGGGTACGAGGCCGGAGCCGTTCGCCGGACGCAGCACGGCGGTGTCGTCGGGGCGCGCCTCGTCCGGGGCCGCCGGGTACGGGCGCAGGTCCTCCTCCTCGGGTGGGGCGCCGTACGGCAGCTCCGCACCCGGACTGGAGGCGCCGTCGAGCGGCGCGGTGTCGTCGGGGTCGCGGGTCTCGGCGACGTCGGCCGGGATCGGAACCTCCGGCTGCGGCCGGGCCGGCGACCACGCCAGCACCAGCGCGCCACCGAAGATGCCCAGGAGCATGCCGAGACCGAAGCCGCCGAAGTTGAGGCCGATCAGCGTGTACACCGCGGTGAGCAGGCCGAGGATGCCGTAGAACAGCCGCTGGCCCGGGCTCACCCAGGTCAGCACGCCGCAGAGCAGCAGGATCAGGGGGAGCAGGTAGGACAGGAAACCCTGCGGCCCGAAGTGCACCTGCAGGTCGCCCAGCGTCAGATTGGCGCTGAGGAACAGCTCCAGCCCGGCGAGCACGAGCAGAAGCCCGCCCCAGAAAGGCCGGCTGCGCCGCCAGAGACGGAAGCCGCCGGGCGGCGTGCTTGGTGGTGCCACGTACGTCCTCCTACTCGGGTGGTGCCGGGCGTGACCGGCATGGGTGAGGCCCGCGGACGGTGCGATCCGCGGGCCTCGGGTCGTGCGTCAGAAGCACTCCGCCGGCTTGCCGTCGCTGCCGGGGCCGTTGACCTTGAGGTTGAGGCCCTTCAGCTTGAAGGTGCCCGCCGAGGTCGACGTCGACGTCTGCTTGAGGCCGGTGATCGTGACGCTCTTGGCCTCCTGCCCGAACATGCCCTTCGTGCCCTTCGCGCCCTCGCCGCCCAGGCCGAGCGTGGAGGCGTCCTGGCCGATGTTGATGTCGGTGAACTCGGCGTCGCCGCTGAGCTCGCTCATGCCGATCAGCAGATCGGTCGCCTCGGCCGGCTTGCCGGACTCGCGGCCGGCCCGGATGGTCAGGCTGACCGGCAGCCCGGGAACCTTCACCGACTGGCAGAGGTTGTAGAGCTTCGCCGAGGAGATGCCGGAGACGGCGACCGGAATCTCGGTGCCGTCCTTCGTCGTGTCCTTGTCACCGTACTGGGCGAAGCCGGTGCCCTCGAGCTTGTCGGCAGAGATCTTGAACGACTGACCGGAGACCGCGAACGAGGCGGCGAACGCCCCGTTGGCCATCCCGACGGTCAAGGCGACGACCGCGCCGACGGGCACCGCCGCCGCTACGGCGAAACGGCGCCAGTTGGTGCGACCGTATGCCGGACCGCCTTGCGCATCCTTCACGGATCCTCCTACGTACTGATGGGGTAACGGCTCGGCCGCACCGCCATGCGGCTCGCACCGCGGTCGACTCCAGGTCGGTTCCTGCAAGTGAGACCCGTCGATGCGGCCGGTCTTGACGTGCGAGGAATGTTGCCTGTCCCGCCGGGTGGGAACAAGAGGTCTGGCTACCGGCCGGTAACGTTCCTGAAACAAGATCGCTTACGCAGCGTGATGAATGACGAGAATGTGGCCCATGCAATGCGTCGGTAAAGGACACATCGGCCCGCGGGTCATGGTGTGACCGTCACCACACGTACGCACCGATCCAAGGTTACGGATAGGTAACAACTTTCAGGAAGCTCACAGGACTGTGCACTCAGCGTGCGGGGTCTTGGTGTTCAGATCGTCGCAATTCCGGCCGAACTACCTCACGTCGGCACAACGACGGAGGGCGACTGCACGGTGAGCGCAGACGAGCGGCAACGGCTGGCCGCGCTGCACGAGTACCGGCTGCTCGACGAGCCCGCCGACGACGAGCTGGAAGCCGTCGTCCGGGTCGCGGCGATGGTCGCCGGCGTGCCCACCGCCACGCTGAACCTCATCGACGAGAACCGCCAGTGCCAGCTGACCACCACGGGGTTCGTCGGCGGCGACTCACCGCGTGCGGACTCCATGTGCGCCATCCGGTTCGAGGCCGGCGAGTTCGTGTACGTGCCCGACGCCAGCCTCGACCCGGTCTACGCCCGTAACCCCTGGGTGACCGGGCTGCTCGCCGACGTCCGCTTCTACGCCTCCGCCCCGCTGGTCACGCCGCAGGGACACGCGCTCGGCACGCTCTGCGTCTTCGACTCGCAGCGCCGCGAGCTGACCGCCGGCCAGATCGCCCGGCTCAAGGACCTCGCGCAGGTCGTCCTGGCGCTGTTCGAGCGCCGCCGCCAAGCCCGCCTCAACGCGCAGCTCGCCGCCGAGGCGGATGCCCGCCAGCAGTTCACCGACGCCGTGCTGGAGACCATCGACGTCGCCGTCGCGGCCGCCGACCCCTCCGGTCACCTCACCCTCTTCAACCGGGCGGCCCGCGACTGGCACGGCCTGGACGCCGACCCCGGCCTCGAGCCCGGCGACTTCAGCGACCGGTATCGGATGTTCCGCACCGACGGCGTCACGCCGCTCCCGGTGGACGAGATCCCGTTGCTGCAGACCCTGCGGGGCGGCACCGTCCGCGGCGCCGAGATGGTGATCCAGCCCGCCGGCCGGGCGCCCCGGCACGTCGTCGCCGGCGGCCGCCGGCTCAGCACCGCCGGCGGCACGCCGCTGGGCGCCGTCGTCGCGATGACCGACGTGACGGCCGACCGCGCCCAGCGCAGCGCCCTCGAACAGGCCCACGCCGACCTCGCGGACACCATCGCCGAGCTGCGGCGCTCCAACACCGAGCTCGAGCAGTTCGCCGGGGTGGTCAGCCACGACCTCGCCGCCCCGCTGGCCGTCGTCAACGGCTACCTGGAGCTGCTCGAGGACACGTACGACCAGGTCCTCGACGAGCAGGGGCGGCGGTGGATCGCCGCCGGCACCCGCGCGGTCGCCCGCATGCAGGCCCTCATCGAGGCGCTGCTGACGTACGCCCGGGCCGGCAGCGAACCGTGCCGGCGCGACAAGGCCGACCTGCGCGAGGTGGCCGAGCTGGCGATCACCGACCTGCGCGACAGCATCACCGCGGCGGGCGCCACGGTCACCGTCGACCCCGGCCTGCCGATGCTGGCGGTCGACCCGACGCTCCTGCGCCAACTGCTGCAGAACCTGATCGGCAACGCGGTCAAGTACCGGCGCCCCGGGCTGCCCAGCGTCGTGACCATCGCCGCCGAGTGCCGCGACGAACAGTGGCAGGTGCACGTCACCGACAACGGCATCGGCATCCCCGCGGCCCAGCGCGACCGCGTCTTCGACATGTTCGCCCAGGTGGAGGCCGGGAACCCGGGGTACGGCGTAGGCCTGGCCACCTGCCAGCGCATCGTCGAGCGCCACGGCGGCCGCATCTGGGCCGGCCCGGCGCCCGGCGGCGGCACCACGATCACCTTCACCCTGCCGGGGGCCTGACATGGACTCCATGCGGCGCCGCGCCGTCTCCGGCCTGGTCACCCTCATCCTGCTGTTCCTGGCCGTCGTCACCGTGCAGCTCGTCGCCGGCGACCGGCTGCAGACCCGGCACGCCGAGCGTGCCGAGCGGCTGGAGCGGGCCCGCGACGCCAACACCGCCGCGCTGCAGCACATGACCGACGCGGAGACCGGCGTACGCGGCTTCCAGCTCACCGGGCGCACGCTGTTCCTGGAGCCGTACGAGCAGGGCCGGGTGGGCGCCTTCACGTCGTTCGACGAGATCACCGCGAACGCCTCCGACCCCGGCGTGCTGCGGCTGGTGGCGCTCGAACGCGCGGCCGCCGCGCAGTGGCTGTACGCGTACGCCACCCCGATCGTCAACGCGGGCGAAGCCGACCCGCGCTTCCCGCAGACCCAGCGTGGCAAGGAGCTCTTCGACGAGCTGCGCGCCGCCAACGCCGCCGTGGACCGGGCCGTACGCGCCGAGCAGGCCGACGCCGCGGCCGCCGCGCGCAGCGAGTCCCGGCTGGCCCAGCTGCTCTTCGCCGGCCTGGGCGCGGCCTTCCTCGTGGTCACGCTGGCACTGGCCGGGTGGGCCCGCCGGTCCCTGCTCGCCCCGCTGGAGCACGTCCGCGCCACCCTGCACCGGCTCACGGCGGGCGAGCTGCAGGCCCGGGCGGTGCCCGCCGGCGACCCCGAGATGCGCGCGGTGGCCACGTCCGTCAACCGGCTCGCCGACGAGGTGGAGCGGCTGCTCACCGCCGACGAGGCCCGTCTGGTCCGCGCCGATCTGCGCCAGGCCGTCGCCGCGGCGGTCCGGGACAGCCCGGACGCCACCGCCGGCGCCGTCCGGGTGGCGCGGCTCATCGGCGAGGCTCTCGGCTCCGACGCCGTGCACAGCCGTATCTCGCTCGACTCGTCCAACGGCATCAGCGCCTGCTGGCCGCCGGAGGCGCCGTCGCTGTCGCCGCGTACCGTCCGCGACGTGCTCGCCGGCGAACCCGGCACCGTCATGACCGTGCCGCATGTGCAAGGAGCACTGGCGGTGCCGCTCGGCGGCGACGCCGACTGCCCGCCGGGCCTGATCTACGTGGTGCGCCGCGAGCCGGGGGAGTGGACCGCCCACGAGCGCCGGCTGCTCGCCGGCGCCGCCCGCGAGGTGGAGCACGCCGTACGCCAGCAGCGCCTGCAGCACCGCCAGGCCCGGCTGATCACCGAGCTGCGGGTCCTCGACGAGCGCAAGGACGCCTTCGTCGCCACCGTGACCCACGAGCTGCGGACGCCGCTGACCAGCATCATGGGCTACACGGAGATGCTCGCCGACGGCGACGGCGGTGAGCTCCCGCCGATGCACCGGCGCAGCATCGAAGCGATCCTGCGCAACGCGCACCGGCTGCACGACACCGTCTCCGACCTGCTGCTGCTCGACCGCACCGGCGCGGCGCCCGGTGCGGACGCCGTACCCGTGGACCTGGCCGCCGTGGCCGCGACCGTGCACGCCGAGATGGAGCCGGTCGCCCGGTCCCGCGGGATCGGGCTGACCGGCGACGCCGCCGAGCTGTGGGTGCACGGCGACGCCCGGCGGCTCGAGCACGTCCTGCGCAACCTGCTCGACAACGCCGTGAAGTTCACCGGTGCGGGCGGGCACGTCGGCTACCGCGTGCACGCCGACCGGGACACGGCCGTGGTGGAGGTGAGCGACACCGGCATCGGCATCCCGGAGGCGGACCAGCCCGGCCTGTTCACCCCGTTCCACCGGGCGGCGAACGCGATGGATCGGGCGGTGCAGGGCTCCGGGCTGGGGCTCGCCATCGTGCGCACGATCGTCACCGAGCACGGCGGCACAGTGGCGGTGGACTCGAAGCTGGGCGAGGGCACCACCTTCACCGTCCGGCTGCCGCGTGCCGCCGTACTCGATTAGGGAGGATCTCAGCCGGTCTTCGCGGCCGGTTCCGGGTCCCTCGCCAGCGAGGTGTCCGCCGGCGGCGGATTCTGCGGGTCCACGCTGCGCATCGCGTCGGCCCGCGCGTCCTCCGCCTCCGCCTCGTCGTCGTCCGCGGGCTCGGTGCCCGGCGATTCCCCGTCCGCGGTGGGCTCACCCGCGGGATGGCGTACCAGATAACGGATCGCGGTGTTCAGTACCGCGAGCAGCGGTACGGCGACGAGACCGCCGACGATGCCCGCCACCACGATGCCGATCGCGATCGCCAGGATGACCGCGAGCGGATGCAGCGCGACCGCCCGTCCCATGATCAGTGGTTGCAGCACGTGCCCCTCGAGCTGCTGCACCGCGATGACGATGCCGAGCACGATCAGCGCGCTGACCGGGCCGTTCGCCACGAGGGCGACGAGCACGGCGACCGCACCGGTGACCGTGGCGCCGACCACCGGGATGAACGCGCCGAGGAACACCAGGGCGGCCAGCGGCAGCCACAGCGGCACCTGCAGCACGAAGAGGCCGATGCCGATGCCGACCGCGTCCACGAGAGCCACCAGGACGGTCGCGTGCACGTACGACACCAGCGTGTGCCACGAGTAGTGACCGGCCCGGGCGGTGGGCACACGCGCGTCCCGCGGCAGCAGGCGGCACAGGAACGACCAGATCTGGCCCCCGTCGCGCAGGAAGAAGAAGAGCGTGAACAGCGTGAGGAAGAATCCGGTCACGACCTCGCCGAGCGTGGTGGCCGTGCTCAGCGCGCCCGAGGTGAGCGCCCCCTGATTCTCGGTGATCGCCTGCTGCGCGCGGTCGACGTACTGGCTGAGCTGGGCGTCGCTGAGGTGCAACGGACCCTTGGCCAGCCAGTTCTGCACCTCGGTGATGCCGTCGCTGACCTTCGCCGACAGCGTGTCGATCTGCGAGATGAACGTGCTGATGATCAGGCTGAGGCCGCCGAAGACGACCACCAGGCCGGAGATGAGCACGATCGCCGCCGCCAGCGACCGCTTGACCCCGCGCCGGGTCAGCGCCGCCGCGGCCGGCTGGAGCAGTGCGGCGAGCAGCACCGCGACGATCACCGGAATGACCACGACCCGCAGCAGGCTGACGACCCGCAGGAAGACGTACGCCGCCGCGACCAGCAGGATGAACCGCCACGCCCAGGCGCCGGCGGTCCGGACACCCCGCGGCAGCAGGTCGTCGGGGCCGGTGGGCTGCACCACCATGACCGGCGGCGCCGGATCCTGGAACTCGGGGCCCGCGGTGAACGGCGGCGGGGCGCTGCGGCTCGCCGCCGCGGCGAGCCGGCTCCGCGCCCGCTCACGGACCGTACGTGCCCATGTCATCGGGCCCTCCCAGGTGGTCGTGCGTGTCCCGGCGCCTTCGGCCGGTGCCACCCTGGTGCCCGCATTCGACCCGGTTCATACGTCGGGGCGGATTCGACGTCACCGTTCGTGAGGACGCGGGCGCGCGAACAACCCCGGTGGGTATCCTGCGGGTACTGCACTGCCTACCCCAGGACCGCGTACGCATGCCGCCTGAGCAGGACCCCGAGCCCGCCGGGCGGGGCCCGCAGCCGCCGCGGTGCCGCCGGGACTGGGAGGCCCCCGCCGCTGTGATGGCGCCGGGACGGCGGGGCAGTACGGCCGCCTACCGCGGTCCGCGGACTCGTCGGACATGGTGGCCTCCCTCGACGGATGGAGGTCGGCGGAGAGGCTCTGCCGGAGAGAACGTTCGTCCGTACTGCGCTCGATGGTCATCGTGGGTCCGCGGCCGGGGAGCGGGCGCCGTCAGGGTGGGTCGTGACTGTGACCGCGCCCGGCCCGAGCCGAGGCGGCTCTCGGGTTCACAAGCCGGCGGTGACCGGTGTCCACTGCGGCAGTTTGGCGGTGCGGTGGTCGCCGGACGAGCGGCCGCGGACGCGCCGGCTGATCCAGGGCAGGACGTGTTCGCGGTAGTAGCGCGCCTCCGTGGCCAGGCGGCGGCCGGGGGCGGGGCCCGGGTCGACGACGTGGGCCGCCGTCGGGTGGCCCATCGCGGCCAGGACCAGGCCTGCGGCGCGCTGGTGGCCCGCGGCGTTGAGGTGCAGGCGGTCCGCGGACCAGTAGGGGGCGCGGCGGATCTCGGTGTCGTGGAAGACGTCGGCGAAGACGAGGCCGTGGCGGGCGGCGAGGCCGGCCACGGCCGTGGTGAGGACGTCGCCGCGGCGGCGCATCATCGCGCCGAAGGGCAGGTGCTGCGACGGGTCGGCGCCGCTGAGCAGGACCAGCTGGACGCCCGTGGCCAGGCACCGTTGCACGGCCTGCTCGGTCAGCCGGATGAGCCGGTCCAGGTCCACGCCGGGGCGCATCATGTCGTTGCCGCCGCCGTTGAGGGTGATCAGGGTGGGCGCCGGCGTCAGGGCGAGCGCGGCCTCCAGCTGCTCGGTGACGATCGGTTCGAGCAGGCGTCCGCGGATGGCCAGGTTGGCGTACTCGACCGGTTCGTCGCCGGCCGCCGCGAGCCCGGCGGCGACCCGGTCGGCCCAGCCGCGCGGTGTGCCGTCCGGCAGGTCGTCGCCGAGGCCCTCGGTGAAGCTGTCCCCGATCGCCACGTAGCGCATCGACGTCGTCCTCTCATCGCCCAGGCCGCCGTCGATCCGAGCCGGACGCGGCGGCGGTGTCGTCTGCAGAGCCTGCCACCCGGCGGTTGCGCCGGTGCCCGAGGGGCGGACCGGTGTGAGATCGGCGGGGGAGCGGACCGGCAGCGCGTCGCAGCGGTGGCCGGGGGTGCAAGGGGGTAGGTGCGCAACCGGGTTGCAGGGGGTGCGCAACCGTCCGGCAACCGTCCGGGCGAAGCATCGAGTCGTACCCCCGGACCAAGGAGTTCATCGGATGCGTATCCGTCGTACCGCCGTCGCCGCCCTGCTGGCCGCCGGCATCGTCGTTCCCGCGGTCTCCGCCGCCGCCATGGCCGCCCAGCCCGCCGCCAAGGCGCCCGGCTCCGCGAGCGCGTTCAAGGCGCACCCGAAGCCCGTCAAGACCACCAAGGCGCCCAAGCCCGTCCGCTTCACCGCGTCCGGCACGGTCACCGCCGTGAACGCCGAGGCCGGCACCGTCACCCTGCTCGCCAAGGGCGGCACCAAGGACGTGCGCAAGCGTACGGTCACCGTGGCCGTCCCGGCCAAGGCCTCGCTGCGGGTCAACGGCAAGAAGGCCACCCTCGCCGCGGTCGCCGCCGGCCAGCGTGTCGAGGTCGTCGGGCGGCGCTCCGGCAGCGTCTACACGGCCGAGGTCGTCCGCGTGTCGGGCAAGGGCGTGAAGCCGGCGCCGCGCCCGTCGGTCACGCCCACCCCCACGCCGAGCGTCGAGCCGACGACCGAGCCGTCGGACGATCCCACGACCGAGCCGACCGACGACCCGTCGGACGACCCGAGCGTCGAGCCCACCGTCGAGCCGACCGCCTGACCGCCGGCACGATCACGAAAGGGGACGCCGTGCGGCGTCCCCTTTTCGCGTGTCAGCGTTGTGCGACGAGGCGATTCGCCTTCAGCGCCCGGGCCCACCACGGCCGCGGCGTGGCGGACCGCAGCGGCGGCGCGGCGGTGGTTCGCAGGCTCACCCAGCCGCCGTGGCCCATGCTCACCGAGCCGATGGTCGGATGCCGCCGCAGCGCCACGGCGGCCCCGAGTGCCGTGGCGGTCAGTGCGACCGTGGCCAGCGCGGCGACCCCGAGCACGGTCACGTCGATCACCGGCCGGTAGCGGATGCCGTCCGGGCCGGTGACGTACGCGCCGATCGTGCGGTCGCCGCTGCGGACCAGCACCACGCCGGAAGGGTGGATGCGGTCCGCCTGGGCGGCGCCGGCCGGGGCATTGGTCACCATGGTGTCCTCCTGACGTCCCCACCGTCCTAGCACGACCGACGGCCCGGCCCGTAGGGCCGGACGGCCCGGGCACGACACGGGCCCGCGACTGCCGCCTTGCAGGCGACGGCCGCGGGCCCGGGTGGTGGTGTCTCAGCCCTTGACGCTGCCTGCGAGCAGGCCACGGACGAAGTAGCGCTGGGCCAGCACGAACACCGTCACCGGGACGATGATCGACACGAACGCGCCCGCTGACAGCAGGTGCCAGGCGGTGCCCCGGGTGCCGCTCAGGTTGGCCAGGGCCACCGTGATCGGGGCGACCTTGCTGCCGCCGCCGGCGAAGGTGAGCGCGACCAGCAGGTCGTTCCACACCCAGAGGAACTGGAAGATGCCGAACGCGGCCAGCGCGGGCCGCATCAGCGGCAGCAGCACCCGGAAGAAGATCGACACGTGCCCCGCGCCGTCCACCCGGGCCGCCTCGAGCAGACCGGCCGGGATCTCCCGCATGAAGTTGTGCAGCAGATAGATGGCGAGCGGCAGGCCGAAGATCGCGTGCGACAGCCAGATCGTCCAGAACGTGTTCGCCAGGCCGGCGTCGACGTACAGGGTGAGCAGCGGGATCAGCGTGACCTGCAGCGGCACGATCTGCAGGGCGAAGATCGCCAGGAACAGGATGTTGCGGCCGGGGAACTTGATCCACGCGAACGCGTACGCCGCGATCGTCGCCAGGCACAGCGGGATGAGCACCGAGGGGATGGTGATCACCAGCGAGTTGACGAAGTACGAGCCCAGGCCGGCCCCGCTCTCGGCGTCCAGCACCTCGCGGTAGTTGTCCATCGTGAGCATCGGGTTGGAGAAGAACGTCCACCAGCCCGTGGTCTTGATCTGCCGCTCGGGCCGGAACGACGAGACGAGCAGGCCGAAGGTCGGCAGCGTCCACAGCACCGCGATGACGATCGCGACCAGCGAGGCCCACGGCGAGGTGAGCTTGCGCTTGGCGACCGCGGCCGCCGTCGGCTTCTCGGCCTCCAGCACCGGCACGGTGGCCGGCGGGGTCGTGGTGGTCATAGCGCCTCCGAACGGCGGATCTGCCGGATGTTGTAGACGACGATCGGGATGACCAGCAGGAACAGCAGGACCGCGAGCGCCGAGCCGAGGCCCTGGTTGTCGCTGCGGAAGCTCTGGCTGTAGAACTCGTTGGCGATGACGCTGGTGTCGAACTGGCCGCCGGTCATCGTGCGCACGATGTCGAAGACCTTCAGGGTGCCGATGCCGATGGTGGTCAGCACGACGACCACGGCCGGGCGGATCGCCGGCAGCGTGACGAAGCGGAACATGCCCCAGGGGCCGACGCCGTCGAGGCGGGCCGCCTCGATGATGTCCTCCGGGATCGCCTTGATGGCCGCCGACAGCACGGTCATCGCGAAGCCGGCCTGGATCCAGATCATGACCACGATCAGCAGGAACGTGTTGAGCGGCGAGTCGACCAGCCACTGCTGCGGCGAGCCGCCGAGCCAGACGAGCACCTGGTTGAGCAGGCCGATCTGCTTCACGTTGGCCTGGTCCGGGCGGAACTCGTAGACGAACTTCCAGATGATCGACGCGCCCACGAACGAGATGGCCATGGGCAGGAAGATCAGCGCCTTGGCGAACGACTCGAGCCGCGCCTTGTCCACGAGGATGGCGTAGAGCAGGCCGACGCCGGTGGCGACGAACGGGGTGACGACGACCCAGAACACCGTGTTGCGCAGCACGGTCAGCTGATCGGCGTCGGTGAAGATGGTCTTGTAGTTGTCCAGGCCGATGAACGCGTTGCCGGCCGCGTTGAAGAACGACTCGTAGATGGTGCGTACGCCGGGGTAGACCAGCCCGACGAGCAGCATGATCAGCGTCGGCGCGAGGTAGGCGTAGGCGGTCAGGCGGTCCGCCCTGCGCCCGCGGAAGAAGGTGGCGGCGAACAGGATCGCGCCCACCACCGCGGCGAAGAGCAGGATCGCCGCCACCATGAGCACGACCTTGCCGACGTTGGTGTCCGGGGTCGACACGTGACCCGTACCTCCTTGGAGAGGGGTGGGGCCGGTCACCTGCGGTGACCGGCCCCTCGGATGGTCCTAGCTCACTTCTTGGGCCACGCCTTTTCGATGTTGTCGACGGTGGTCTTGGTGTCCTGACCGGTCACCCAGCTCGTCGCCTGCTTCCAGAACGCGTTCGAGCCGATGGCGGCCGGCATCTGGTCCGAGCCGTCGAACCGGAACACGGTGTTCGGGTCCTTGAGGATCGTCGCCGCCAGCTTGTCGATCGGGTTGCTCAGGTTGTTCGGGTCGATGCCCTTGTTGGCGCTGACCCAGCCCTGCGAGACCTTGGCCTTGATGTTGGCCCAGGTGTCGGTCGACAGGTACGTCTGGAAGGCCTTGACCTCGGGCCGGTCGGCGAACGCCACGTTGAACTCGCCGCCGCCGAGCACCGGCTTGCTGCTGGTGTCCTTGCCGGGCAGGTAGAACGCGAAGACGTCGCCGTCCTCGGCCACCTTGGTGTCCTTGTCGAAGTTCGCCGCGTAGAAGCTCGCCTGGCGGTGCAGGGAGCAGGTGCCCTCGGTGATGGGCAGGCCGGCGTCCTGGAACGTGGTGGTGGCGATGCTCTTGACGTCGCCGAGACCGCCGTTGACGTACTTGTCGTTCTTCAGGTACGCGCCGACCGCGTCCAGGGCCGCCGTGGACTCGGGGCCGTTGAACGGGATCTCGTGGTTCACCCACTTGTCGTAGGTCTCCGGCCCGTAGAGCCGGAGCATGAAGTCCTCCATCCAGTCGGTGATCGGCCAGCCGGTGGCCTCACCGCTGCTGATGCCGGCGCACCACGGCTTCTTGCCGTCGGCGACCATCTTGTCGGTCAGCGCCTTGAGCTCGTCGAGGGTCGTCGGGACCTGGTAGCCCTTCTCCTTGAACTCGGCGGGCGAGTACCAGACCAGGGACTTCACGCTCGCGCCGGAGGGCGCGCCGTAGAACTTCCCGTTGACGGTCGCGTAGCCCTTCCAGTCCTTGCCCCAGAACTTGTCCACGTTCGCGGCGACCTCGGCCGGGGCCTCGACGGCCTTACCGGTCTCGACCAGCTGCTTGAGCAGGCCGGGCTGCGGCACGATCGCGATGTCCGGCGGGTTGCCCGCCTTGGCGCGCACCAGGATCTGGGTCTCGAAGGACTTGTCGCCCTCGTAGTTGATCTTTACGCCGGTGCAGTCCTCGAAAGGCTTGTACGAGTCCTTGTACGCCTTGTCCTCCGGCGTGACGATGCCGGTGTACACCGAGACCGTCTTGCCCTTCAGGTCGCCGTACGAGCTGAACTGCGCGCAGTCGATGGACTGCGTGGCCGTCTTGGAATCGTCGTTCGAGTCGTCACTTCCGCCACCGCAGGCGGCAATACCGAACACCAGGCCGACGCCCAGCGTTCCGGCGAGAGCGCCGCGGAAGCGCTGACTCCTGGAATGACCGAACATACCTCTCCCTATGTCACATCACGCCGGGGCGTGACAACACCATCACCGTCTCCGGTTCCCCCGGCTGTCAGTCAAGAGTGGGTGGCCGTCTTTCGCAATGTTTCCGGATGATCAACCGAGTAACGATTCGGCACCGGACCTGCGGCATCCTGAAACGGTTAAGAAAGCTAATAGTGTTCTTGCGCTGACCGCGGGCACTTATCCAGCGGTGAATGTCGATGCGTGCCGGTTTCGGGCTCCGCAAGATTTTTCAGCGGCGGAGCCTGCCGGGCGGCGTACCGCGATGGCATCCTGGCCGCACCGCAGCGGCAACCGGGCCCCGCTCTAGTAGAGGAGCGGGTCCACAGCCGTCCCGCGCCGTGCCCCGGAGGAGGTCCCGTGCAGCGTGCGTACGGCCGCCGTCGCGACGACCCGCGACCGGCGCGGCTCGCCCGCGCGGTCCTGCTGGACCCGCTGGTCCTCGCCGTGGCCGGCGTCAGCGCCGCGGCGATCTGCTGGCTGCTCGCCGGGCCGGGCGGACTGCGGACCGGGCTGCTGGTCCGGGCCGGTGCCGGGGTGTTCGCGACCACCGTGCTCAGCCTCGTCGCGCTGCGCGTCGCCCGGGCGGGCGGCCTGTCCGCCGTCGCCCGCCGGTTCTGGTGGGCCGTGACGCTGATGGGCGCGCTGCTCGCGCTGGGCAACGCGGGCCGCGTCGTGGCGGCGATCGCCGAGCCCGGCCCGCATGCGGTGGCCAACGGCGCCTTCCAGCGCGCCTGCATCGCGGCCGGCGTCGTGGTCCTGCTCGTGCTCGCGGTGACGTACCGCCGGCCGGCCGGGCGCCCGGCCGAGCTGCGCTTCGTCCTCGACGCCGTGTCCGTGGTGGTCGCCGCGGTCGTCGTGGTGTGGTTCATGGCCGACCGGGCCGCCGGCCAGGACGTGCCCCGCGCCGTCGCCCTCACCGGGGCCGCCACGGCGCTGGTCATCGCGGGCGCGGTCGCCCGCCTGCTCGCCTGCGGCTCGAGCCCGATGCGGCCCGGCGCGGCGGTGCCCGTCCTCGCCTCGATGGCGATCCAGTGCTTCAGCGGGGCTTTGCTCCCCTCGGGCACCGGCTCGCGCGCCCAGCTCGCGGCGCAGGTGGCCTCCGTCGCGCTGGCGTCGGTGGCCCCGCGCGTCCACGAGATCCTGGACCGGTACGCCACCACCGGCCCGTGCCGCCGGCAGCGCGCGCAGGGGCTGCTGCCGTACGCGATGCTCGGGGTGGTGTTCCTGGTCCTGCCCGCGGCCCTGCCGCGTGGCCTCGGCGCGACCGCCGTGCTGACCGTCGCCGGCCTGTTCGTGAGCACCGCGCTCGTGGTCGCCCGGCAGCTGCTGGCCTCCGGGGAGAACGAGACCCTGGTCAGCAAGCTCGACGCCAGCCTGCTGACGGTCTCACGGCAGGAGGAGCGGGTACGGCTGATGCTCGAGTACTCCACCGACATCACCTCGCTGATCGACGCGAACGGGGCGTTCATGTACGTGACCCCCGCGACACGCGCGCTGGGGTACGAACCGGAGCAGGTGCTGGGCGTCCGGGTGGTCACGCTGATCCACGAGGACGACCTGCCCGCCCTGTGGCCCGAGCTGCTGCGGCTGATGGCCACGCCCGGCGCGACGTACACCTACCAGGCCCGGTACCGGCACGCCGACGGCTCCTGGCGCTGGCTCGAGGTGATGAGCCGCAACCTGACCCACGAGCCCAGCGTCGGCGCCGTGGTCAGCAACGCCCGCGACGTCACCGAGGCGCGGGAGCTGCAGGACCGGCTGCGCCACGAGGCCACCCACGACCCGCTCACCGGCCTGGCCAACCGCAAACTCTTCGGCGACCGGCTGGCCGCCGAGGCCGGCCGCGGCGTCGCGCTCCTGCACGCCGACCTCGACGGCTTCAAACCGGTCAACGACACGTACGGCCACCACGTCGGCGACGCGGTGCTCGTGGAGGTCGCCCGGCGGCTGCGCGCGGCCCTGCCGCCGGATGCGCTGGCGGCGCGCCTCGGCGGTGACGAGTTCGCGGCGCTGCTCCCCGGGGCGGGGGCGGTGGCGGCTGAAGAGGCGGCGCAGCGGTTCCGCGCGGCGCTGGACGAGCCGGTCCACGTCGACGGGCACACGCTGCGGCTGGGCGTCAGCGTCGGCGTCGTGGCGGGCGCGGCGGTGGAGCCGGACGCGTTGCTGCGCGCCGCGGACGAGGCGATGTACCGCGTGAAGCACGGCGTTCGCCGCTGACGTCAGCGCAGGGCGGCGCGCAACGCGTAGCCGAACCCGCGGTGGGCCACGAGCAGCGGCGGCCCGAGCCGGTCCAGCTTGCGGCGCAGGATCCCCACGTACGTGTCGACGACGTGCGCCCGGGTCGCCGTGTCGCGGCCCCACACCGCCTCATGGATCTGCCGGCGCGACAGCACCGTGCCGGGGTTCCGCAGGAAGAACTGCAGCAGATCCAGCTCGGTGGGGGACAGGGGCACCCGGTCGCCGGAGCGTCGCGCCTCCCGCTGGTCCAGGTCCAGTTCGACGTCCGCGTAGCGCAGCACCCGCGCCTGCGTGCGGTCCGCACGGCCCAGCAGCGCCCGTACGCGCGCGAGCAGCACCTCGACGTCGAACGGCTTGGTGATCCAGTCGTCGCCGCCGTACGCCAGCCCCGCGATGAGGTCGGCGCGCGCGTCCCGGGCCGTCAGGAACACCACGTCGGCGCCGGAGCCCTCCTCGCGCAGCCGCCGGCACACGTCCATCCCGTCGCCGTCGGGCAGCGTGACATCCAGCAGCACCAGGTCGGGGCGGCGCTCGGCGGCCTTCGCCACGGCCTGCGCGGCCGTGCCGGCGGTGTCCACCGCGAAGCCGTGGAAGGTCAGCACCGTGGCCAGCATGTCCACGATGTTCGGCTGCTCGTCGACGACGAGGATGCGCGCGCCGGTCATCTCAGGCCCATGAGAACACAGCCGCATGAGAACCCGATGAGGGATCCCGAAGGGTGGTGCATCTCATCGACGATTGATGATATGAGGGCATGCGCGTGCGCGGTCTGCCGGTCCTCGTCCTGCTCGTCGCGATCGTCGTCGTGGTCCCGGGCCGCCCGGCCGCCGCCGGCGTCGCGGGTGACTATCCCGAGTTCCCGTACGCGCCGACCGCGTACGACGAGCCGCACCGCGGCCGGTTCCACTTCAGCCCGCCGGGCGGCTGGATGAACGACGTCAACGCCCCGCTGTACGCCGACGGCGTCTACCACCTGTTCTTCCAGCACAACCCGCACGGCCTGCAGTGGGACACCATGCACTGGGGACACGCGACCAGTCCGGACCTCGTGCACTGGACCCAGCGGCCGATCGCCCTCGAGCCCGGCGTGCACCCCGGCAACCTGTTCTCCGGCGGGGGAGTCGTGGACACCGCGAACACCTCCGGGCTGCGTACCGGCGACCGGGCCCCGATCGTGGTCTTCACCGGCACCGACGGGGTCAGCGTCGCCTACAGCAACGACGGCGGGGAGACGTTCCAGCCGTACGACCACGGGCGCAAGGTCATCACCATGCCGGCCGAGAGCCGCGACCCCAAGGTGTTCTGGCACGAGCCGACCCGCCGGTGGGTGATGGTGGTGTGGTCCGGCGCGGGCGGCAACGCGGCGCACCTCTACACCTCACCGGACCTTCTCACATGGACGTTCCGCAGCCGGTACGCCGCGGACTGGCTCTTCGAGTGCCCCGACCTCTTCCCGCTGCGCGCCGACGGGAACGGCGCGACGAAGTGGATCCTCAACGACGCGAGCGGCGAGTACGTCGTCGGCTCCTTCGACGGCGCGACGTTCCGGGCGGACTCGCCCGCGCCGAAGCGGATGGACGAGGGCGACACCAGGTTCGACGGCAGCTACTACGCCGGGCTGACGTTCAGCAACCTGCCCGGCGGCCGGACCGTGCAGATGGCCTGGATGCCCGGCAACCACGGCTCGGTCTGGACCGGCAGCGCCACCTTCCCGGCCGAGCTGGGGCTGCGCACGTACCCGGACGGCCTGCGGGTGACCCGGACGCCGGTCGCGGAGCTGGACAGCCTGCGCGCGCCCGCCACGCAATGGGCCGGGCGCACGCTGACCGGCGACCCGGCGGCCGACCCGCTGCGGGACGTCGCGGCCGACGCGTACGAGCTTTCCGCCGAGTTCGAGGCGGGCACCGCCACCGCCTCCCGGTTCGGGTTCCGGCTCGGCGTACGGCCTGACGGCGCCGCCACCCGCGAGGTCGCGTACGACCGGGCCGCCGGCACGCTCGACGGCGCCGTCCTGCCCGCCGAGGACGGACGGATCCGGGTGCGCCTCCTCGTCGACCGGGGACAGGTGGAGACGTTCGGCAACGACGGGCGCGTGTCGGTCACCCGTACCGCTGCCTTCGACGATTTCGGCGTGCGTACCTTCACCGAAGGCGGCTCGGTGCGCCTGGTGTCGCTGCGGTTCACACCGCTGCGCCCGGCGTGGGGAGCCGGAGAGCCGACGCTGCGCACCGACGTCACCGGTCCGTGGCGTGCGGACGGTGGCGAGTGGACGGACACCGCCGACGGCAAGCGCGGCGAGGCCGCCGGTGACGGCTTCTACCTGGGCGCCGCCACCGGCACCGATTTCACGTACGACGCCGACGTGCGGCTCGACACCGCCACGGCGGCCGGCATCACGTTCCGCGGCCGGTACACGCTCAATGTGGACGCCGCGGCCGGCGTGATGAAGCTGTGGCGGCCCGGGCGCGACATCGCCACGGCGGCCGCCCCGGTCGCGCGCGGCCGGTTCCACCACCTGCGGGTCGTGGCGCAGGGCAACCGTTTCCGCGCCTATCTCGACCACAACGGCACGGCGCTGATCGACGCCACCGACGACGCGTACGCCTCCGGCGCCTTCGGCCTCAACGTGTTCCACGGCGCGGCCGTGCTGCAGAACGCGCGGATCGGCGCAGCGCCCTGGGGGCAGGACGTGGGTGGCACGTGGACGCCGGCCGGGGGCACGTGGACGACGCCGTCCGGCGCGCTGGCGGGTCGCCGTACCGGTGACGGGTTCTACCTGTCCGATCGCACCGGACGGGACTTCACCTACGAGGCCCGGCTGCGGGTGGTGGCCGGCCGCGCGGCCGGCCTGACCTTCCGCGCCACGCCGGACGCGAGCGGCCACTACACCGCGAACATCGACACCGACGGGTACGTGAAACTGTGGCGTCCCGGCCGCGACATCGCCGTGCACCCCGTGGCCGTCGTCCCCGGCCGGACCTACCGCCTGCGGGTCGTGGCGGCCGGCCCGCAGCTCGAGGTCGCGCTGGACGGCTCGGTGGTCATCCGGGCCACCGACGACGCGTACGCCGAGGGCCGGTTCGGCGTCAACGTGTTCGACGGCAGCTGCCTGATCGAGGACGTGACCGTGCGCTGACCCGGCATCACTCCCGGACGTCGGCCGGTCCGGTGCCGGTGGGCAGGCCGGCCGGCAGTCACGCCTCGACGCCGCCCGCCAGGTCGGTGGCCCGGTGCAGGCCCACCTCGCGCAGGCTCGCCGCCGCCAGGCTGCACCGTACGGTCGATGACGATCGCGCCGGGCGTTCGGCCCGCCGGGCCCGCTGCCGATCGGTCCGGGTGTCCACCAGCAGAGCCCCGTCCGTCACCGCGGCCCAGGCCTCGTACGGATCGAGCCGTCGCACTCCGGCCCGCGCCCGCGTCAGAACCTCGTCCACCCCGCCGACCGTCACGCTCATCACATGATCATGCCCCGGCGGACCACGTCCCGCCGGTCACCGCTGTGGATCACCACCTGCTGACCCTCGCGTCCGTCCGTCAGGCCGCCCTAGCCGTGCCGGCCTCATCCGTCATGGGGCGGGACGACCCGGGACCGGAAGGCGCGGCGGCCCTCCCGTTCGTCGGGCCGCAGCGATGAGTTGTGGCCGGCGGCACGGCGTTCCTTGCGGTCCTGCGGACCTGTCGCGCCGAAACACCGCGCCTACGGGTGTTTCCACAGCTGTCAGCCGGGGGTGGTGGGTGGCAGGTAGAGGCCCAGGTCCGCGGCACGCATGATGGCGGCGGCTGTGCTGGCCTCCCCGAGCTTGACGCGGGCGTGTTCCAGGGCGGTGTGTACGGCTCGGAGCGACATGCCGAGGTGGTTCGCGCTTCGGGCCGGGGTCCAGCCGGCGATGAGCATGCCGAGGATGGTCATCTCGCGGTGGCTGAGGTGATGCAGATTTCCTGGTGGGCGGAGCACGACGACGGCGTTGAGGTCGTGGGACGGATGCGGGCAGGCGAGCATGGTGACCCGGAGATACCCGGACGGATCTGGCGGCTGGGCAGGGGTGAGGAAGGCGGCGCGACTGTCGCCGTCGGCGTAGCATGCGGCGGCCTCGGCCACCACTGGTGATCCGGAGGCCAGCAGCCGGTGCCCGGGCAGGCCGTGCAGCGGTGCGGTGGCGCCGCTACGGGTCAGGACGACGCCGGCGATCGCGTCGGTGACCAGGCTGGCGAGGGCGGTGATGGTCCGCAGCGGGTCCACGGCCCGGGCGATCAGGGGAGCGAGGTCCGCGAGCAGGTCGCGGGTGTCGTCGCTGACCGGCGTACGGTCGCAGGTGTGGGTGGCGAGTACCCCGAGGTAGCGCCTGTCGGGGCTGTGCAGCGGAATGCCGATGCCTTCGTGGAATCCGGCCGGGGTCATGAACTCGGCCCAGGTGGCCAGCTCGGCACCGGGCACCTGCAGGTCGGCGACCCGTAACGGGGTGCGATTGCGGTTGAGTCCCAGCGACTCGACGCTGGCCAGGAAGTCCGCGCTGTGCAGGTGTTCGACCACTGTGGCCGGATAGCCCTGGCAGAGAAGCGGGGGCTGCCGGCGTCCGTCCGCCTCCAGCAGAGTGACACAGGCCGCGTCGAAGTTCATGACGAGACGCAGGTGCTCGAGCACCGCTTCGGCCCGGTCGGCGATCCCCGTGCTGAGCCCGGCGATGGCCGCGATCTGGGCGGTGACCATCGCGTCGACCGAGCTTCTGCTAGGCACGGGCGCCTCCGGCCGCAGCGATGGTCACCTCGGCCGGGAGGTGCGGGCCCTGATGCAGGGGGCGTACGGCGGCGAGCGGCCCCGCAGGTCCGGCCGGGCCGGGAAGAGGCTCGCCCTCGCCCGTGCGGGTCACCGCCGCAGCAGCCGGCCCATCGGCGACCAGGCCGGCCGGCGCACCGATGCCGGGCCGTAGATCGACCGCGTGGGCGATCTCCGGCATCACGTGCTGCGGCAGCCTGCGGGTGGCTTCGCCGGCGGGGATGGCGTCGCCACTGTCGCACCACAGCAGCCCCTCAAGGAGGATGATCGGCACCCTTCTCTCGCTCAGATCGCACCGCTCCATAGTCCGGCTTGTTCCGCCACTGTGCACGTCTTGTCAGCGGTATGGGGGATGCACTGTCCCGATTCGTCAGGCTTGAGCCAGGCTCGTGGCGACGCCGGTAAGCGTCACAGAACTGTCATACGTTCGCAGGCGCGCCGTCACCTGCCGTAGACAGTCTCGGACGAACGCACGGGGAGACGGACAGCAGACGGACAGGTCGACATATCGAGCGGCGGCAACCATGGAACCTCCACTGAGCAGCCTCGCGCTGGTCCCCGACGCTATTGCCGGAGTGATGCTCACGGCGTCCGGAGACCCCGAAGCGCTACCGCGCCTGCCGGGTCACCGTCTGCTGGCCGCCGGCTCGCCGGTGCTGACCGCTGCCCGGACCAGCCTGGCCGGCGGCGCGGTCCGCACTCACTTCCTGACCCCCCGGCACGGCGATGCATCGGCAGGATTGCTGCGGGTGACCGTCCTGTCCCGCCAGCCGGCTCCCTCCATCCATCATCAGGCCCTGGTGCTGCTGCTCCCGCCGCCGGATCTCCGGGGGCTGACCCACCGTGAGCTACAGGTCCTCGGCTTGCTCATCGAAGGCGAAAACAACGCGGCCATCGCCGGCAGGCTGCACATCTCCGTGCGTACGGCTGCCGGCCACGTCGACCACATCCTGGCTGAATTGCACGCCACGTCGCGCACGATGGCTGCCGTGAGTGCCCTGCGCCAGGGTCTCTACATTCCCGCTGTCGTCGCCACGTCTTCCGGCTTTCCGTCCGGGGATGCCGAGGTGAGCAACGGTTCCCGCATCGGCATTGCGCGGTGAGTCCCGGCTGGACTCTGCAGAGCTGATCTTCGGCCTGTGCGGCCGCGTCGCGCTCTCGCTGACGCCTGCTCAGCAGCGGCTTCACCACGGAGCCCTGAGAGCGTATCGACCTTGGTCGAAGTCACGTAGGGTGTGCGGATGGCACTTCCTGCGCTACCGCTACCCCGGGAGGACCGGCGGCCCTTCGACCCTCCACCCGAGTACGCCGAGCTCCGCGCCGCGCCGCGGGTCGCCCGCGTGGCATGCCCGACCGGCCTGGATGCCTGGCTGGTCTCCGACTACGCGGGCGTCCGCGAGGTGCTCGGCGATGGCCGGCGCTTCTCGGCCCGGCCCGGCCAGGCCGCCCACGTGCTCGCCGCGTTCGGCGGCCCGGACGCGCCCGTCCAGGGGTTCAGCCACCTGGACGGGCCGGAGCACATCCGGATCCGGCGCAACTTCGCGCCCCAGGTCTCGCACGGCCGCCGGCTCGCCGAGCTGCAACCGCTCGTCCAGGAGATCACCGACGAGGCGGTTACCCGCATGCTCGGCTCGCCGGAGCCCTTCCCGCTGCACAGCGGGTTCTCCACGGCGATCACCACCGCGGTGATCGCCGAGCTGATCGGCGTACCGCAGGAGCGGCGTCACCTCCTGCACGACGCGGCGACGGCGCTGTTCACCACCTCCACCTCGCCGGACGAGCTGCGCCGTGCTCTCGAGCCGCTGTTCACCTACCTGTACGGGCTGGTGGCCACCCGCCGGGTCCGGCCCGGTGACGACGTGCTCAGTCGGATGATCGAGCACAGCGCCGACAGCGAGCGCCCGCTCACCGACGCCGAGCTGACGGAGATGAACGCCGCGCTGCTCATCGCGGGCTTCGACACAACCGCGTCGATGATCACGTACGGCCTGGTGTGCCTGCTGAACACGCCCGGGCAGTGGGAGAAGCTCTGCGCCGACCCGGACCTGGCCGCCTCGGCAGCCGAGGAGCTGGTGCGCTACCTGGGTGTCGGCACCGGGCTGCTCCGGCAGGCGACCCAGGACACGGTGCTGCACGGGCAGCCGATCAAGGCGGGCGACTACGTGGTGGTGGCGGTGCAGTCGGGTAACCGCGACACCGCCCTGCACCCGGATGCCGACAGCCTCGACGTGACCCGCAAGCCGGGCGCCCATCTGGGCTTCGGGCACGGCGCGCACGCCTGCGTGGGGCAGCAGATCGCCCGGCTGGAGCTGACCACGGTGCTGGGGGCGCTCGCCCGGCGGGTGCCGGCGCTGCGGCTCGCGGTGCCGCTCGAGGAGATCGTGTGGAAGAAGGACTCCGTGGTCCGCGGTCCGGCCGAGCTGCCGGTCGCGTGGTCGTGACGGCTCAGGCGGCCCGCCGGCGCAGCGCCCACACCAGCGCGCCCACGGCGAACACCGCCAGCCCGGCCACCACCGACGGCCACGGCAGCGTGGCGGCCAGCAGCAGGCATCCCGCCAGCCCCGCCGCCGGCACCGCCCGGGCAGGCGCTCCTTCGTCGCGGCGCAGCGTCATCGCCGAGGCGTTGGCGACCGCGTAGTAGACCAGCACCCCGAACGACGAGAACCCGATGGCCCCGCGCAGGTCCACCAGCAGCACCAGCACGATCACCGTGGCCCCGACGGCCACCTCCGCCCGGTGCGGTACGCCGTGCCGGGAGCTGACCGCGTCGAGCACGCCGGGCAGATGCCGGTCGCGGGCCATGGCGAACGTCGTCCGTGACACCCCGAGGATCAGCGCGAGCAGCGAGCCCAGTGCCGCCAGCGCCGCGGCCGGGCGGACCACGCCGGTCAGCCAGGGCGCTCCCGCGGCGGTGACCGTGTCGGCCAGCGGCGCGGTGGAGGCGGCCAGCCGGGCGGGCCCCAGGGCGCCGAGGACGGCGAGGGCGACCGCCGCGTACAGGATGAGGGTGATGCCGAGGGCGAGCGGCACCGCGCGGGGGATCGTGCGGGCCGGGTCGCGGACCTCCTCGCCCAGCGTGGCGATCCGGGCGTAGCCGGCGAAGGCGAAGAACAGCAGGCCGGCGCCCTGCAGCACGCCGCCGGCGCCGACCCCGGGCGTCTGGCCGGCGGGCCAGGTCGCGCCGCCGAGGCCGGCCACGACGACCGTCAGCAGGACGGCGATCACCACGGCGACGATGATCCGGGCCGCGATCATCGACTTCTGGACCCCGAGCAGGTTCAGCACGGTGAGCGCGGCGACCGCGACCACCGCCACGGTCCTGGCGTGCTGGGGCCACACGTAGCTGCCGACGGTCAGCGCCATCGCCGCGCAGGACGCCGTCTTGCCGACGATGAAGCCCCAGCCGGCCAGGTAACCCCAGAGGTCGCCCAGCCGCTTGCGACCGTACACGTAGGTGCCGCCGGAGGCGGGGTAGAGCGCGGCGAGCCGCGCCGAGGACACCGCGTTGCAGTACGCGACCACTCCCGCGACCGCCAGCGCGAGCGGCAGCCAGCTCCCGGCCGCCGCGGCAGCGGGGGCGAACGCGGCGAAAACGCCCGCGCCGATCATCGCGCCGAGCCCCACCACGACCGCGTCCGCGGTGCCCAGCCGCCTGATCAGTGCCACAGCAGATTCCTTCCGAACGGGACCTTGGGTCGGGACCTTCGACCCTGATCGGCCTCCGGCGAGATCACAAAGACTTCTTTCCAGCCGTGGAAGGGAAACGCCCCGTGGACGCCTTGGATCTTGCCCGATGGCAGTTCGGCATCACCACCGTGTACCACTTCATCTTCGTGCCGATCACGATCGGCCTGTCGGCGCTGGTCGCCGGCCTGCAGACCGCCTGGGTCCGCACCGGCAAGGAGCACTACCTGCGGGCCACGAAGTTCTGGGGCAAGCTCTTCCTGATCAACTTCGCGATGGGCGTCGTCACCGGCATCGTGCAGGAGTTCCAGTTCGGCATGAACTGGAGCGACTACTCGCGGTTCGTCGGTGACATCTTCGGCGCGCCACTGGCCATCGAGGGCCTGCTGGCGTTCTTCCTCGAGTCGACGTTCCTCGGCCTGTGGATCTTCGGATGGGACCGGCTGCCGAAGCGGCTGCACCTGGCCACGATCTGGCTCGCCTCGATCGGGACGCTGCTGTCGGCGTACTTCATCCTGGCCGCGAACTCGTGGATGCAGCACCCGGTCGGCTACGAGGTCAACGCCGAGACCGGCCGCGCCGAGCTGCACAGCATCGGCGCCGTGCTGACGAACTCGACCACGCTCGTGACGTTCCCGCACACGATCACCGCGTGCTTCCTGACCGCCGGGGCCCTGCTGCTCGCGGTCAGCGCCTGGCACCTGCGCAAGCGAAACCAGGAGCAGGTCTTCCGGCCCTCGCTCAAGCTCGGCGCCTGGGTGGTGCTGATCGCCGGCGTGGGCGTGCTCGTCACCGGCGACCTGCAGGCCCGGATCATGACCGAGCAGCAGCCGATGAAGATGGCCGCCGCCGAGGCGCTCTACGAGACCTCCAAGCCCGCCAGCTTCTCGATCTTCACCATCGGCTCGCTCGACGGCCGCGAGGAGGTCGCCAGCGTACGGATCCCGTCACTGCTGTCGTTCATGGCCACCGGCAGCCCGTCCGGCGAGGTCGAGGGCATCAACGACCTGCAGCGGCAGTACGCCGAGAAGTACGGCCCCGGCGACTACGCCCCGTACGTGCCGGTCACGTACTGGTCGTTCCGCCTGATGATCGGCTTCGGGGCGCTGGCGATGGCGATCGCGCTGGCGGCGCTCTGGCTGACCCGGCGCGGCCGCACCCCGGCGAACCGGTGGCTGTGGCCCGCGGCGATCGCCACGGTCGCCATGCCGCTGCTGGCCAACTCGTTCGGCTGGATCTTCACCGAGATGGGCCGCCAGCCCTGGACCGTCTTCGGCGTCTTCCGCACCGCCGAGAGCGGCTCGCCCGCGGTGAGCACCGGG
The DNA here is from genome assembly GCF_040677315.1 of Actinoplanes sp. NPDC049316. Taxonomy (NCBI): domain Bacteria; kingdom Bacillati; phylum Actinomycetota; class Actinomycetes; order Micromonosporales; family Micromonosporaceae; genus Actinoplanes; species Actinoplanes sp. NPDC049316. The sequence goes on from NZ_JBFAQM010000003.1 coordinate 443,754, forward strand.
GAGGCCGCCACCTCACTCATCGTGCTGACCCTGCTGTACGGCGTGCTCGCCGTCGTGGAGGTCGGGCTCTTCCTCCGGTACGCCCGCGCCGGCGCACCCGAGATCGAGCCACCGACCGACGACACCGACGACGCCGACCGCCCGCTCGCGTTCGCATACTGAGGACGGAAGAATCATGGAACTTACGACCGTCTGGTTCGGCCTGATCGCCGTGCTCTGGGCCGGATACTTCCTGCTCGAGGGCTTCGACTTCGGCGTCGGCATCCTGCTGCCGGTGCTCGGCCGCGACGACCGCGAGCGGCGCCTGCTGATCAACACCATCGGCCCGGTCTGGGACGGCAACGAGGTATGGCTGCTCGTCGCCGGCGGCGCGACCTTCGCCGCGTTCCCCGAGTGGTACGCGACCCTGTTCTCCGGCTTCTTCCTGCCCCTGTTGATCATCCTGGTGGCGCTCATCGTGCGCGGCGTCGCGTTCGAGTACCGCGGCAAGCGCGACGAGGCGCACTGGAAGCGCCGGTGGGACCTGTGCATCATCGTCGGCAGCCTCGTCCCGGCGCTGCTGTGGGGCGTGGCGTTCGGCAACATCGTGCGCGGCGTGCGCCTCGACGCCGACCATGAGTATGTCGGCGGGTTCTTCAACCTGCTGAACCCGTACGCGTTGCTCGGCGGGCTGACCACCCTGGTGCTGTTCACGCTGCACGGCGCGGTGTTCCTGGCCCTGAAGACCGGCGGGGAGATGCGTGAGCGGGCCGGCGCGCTCGCCGCCCGGCTGGCCCTGCCCGCCATCGCGGTCGCCGGCGCGTTCCTGCTCTGGACCGGGCTCGCCCACCACGACGCGGCCGGGTGGGTGCTCTCGGCCGCCGCGGCGCTCGCCCTGGTGGGCGGAGCGCTCGCCACCCGGGTACGCCGGGAGGGCTGGGCGTTCCTGGCCACCGCCGCCACCATCGTGCTGGCCGTGTTCGCGCTGTTCGTGACGCTGTTCCCGAACGTGATGCCGTCGACCATCGCCGACGCCAACAGCCTCACCACCACCAACGCGGCGTCGACGCCGTACACGCTGAAGGTCATGACGTGGGTGGCGGTCGTCTTCACGCCGATCGTGCTGGCGTACCAGGGCTGGACGTACTGGGTGTTCCGCAAGCGGCTCACCGTCGAGCACATCCCGGCGAGCCCCGTGCCGGTCAGCCCCGCACCCGCCGGCGCCGCCACGGAAGCTCGGTGAAGCCGCTCGACCCGCGCCTGCTCAGGTACGCCCGTTCGACCCGGGCGTACCTGGCGGTCACCGTGGCGCTGGGGGTGACCCTGGCCGCGCTGATCGTGGCGCAGGCGACCCTGCTCGCCGACGGCATCACCGCGGTCTTCCTGCACGGCGCGACAGCGGCCTCGCTGCTGCCCACGCTGGGCTGGCTGGCCGTGGTGGTGGCGGGGCGCGGGTTCGTGGCGTGGGCGCAGGAGGTCATGGCGGCCCGCTCCGCCGCCGGGGTCAAGTCGGAGCTGCGCCGTAAGGTGCTGGCCCGGCTGGCCGAGATCGGTCCTCGCGACCGGCAGCCCACCGGCGCGGTCCTGACGCTGGTCACCCGGGGGCTGGACGCGCTGGACGCGTACTTCGCCCGGTATCTGCCGCAGCTGGTGCTGGCGGCGCTCGTACCCGCGATCGTGCTCGCCCGGCTCCTACCGGCCGACCTGGTCGCAACCGGCACCATCGCGCTGACCCTGCCGCTGATCCCGGTCTTCATGGCGCTGGTCGGGCTGCACACCGAGGCCGCCAACCGGCGGCAGTTCCGGCTGCTGTCGCGGCTCTCGCACCACTTCCTCGACGTCGTCGCCGGGCTGCCCACGCTCAAGCTGTTCGGCCGGGCACGGGCCCAGGCCGGCACGATCCGCCGGATCAGCGCCGAGCAGCGCCGGCTCACCATGCGGACGCTGCGCACCGCGTTCCTGTCCTCGCTGGTGCTGGAGCTGCTGGCCACGCTGTCGGTGGCGCTGGTCGCCGTCGGCATCGGGCTGCGCCTGGTCTCCGGGCACCTCGACCTGGCCACCGCGCTGCTGGTGCTGATCCTCGCGCCGGAGGCGTACCTGCCGCTGCGCCAGGTCGGCGCGAACTACCACGCCAGCGCCGAGGGCCTGGCCGCTGCGGAGGAGGCTTTCGCGATCCTCGAGCGCCCGGTGCCCGCGGCGGGGACCGGCCCGGCGCCGACCGGCACGATCGCGTTCGAGGACGTCGTGGTGCGCTACCGCGACGCCGACGCGCTGCGGCTGTCCGCGCTGATCCAGCCCGGTGAGGTGGTGGCGCTGACCGGTCCGAGCGGGTGCGGCAAGTCGACCGCCCTGGACGTGCTGCTCGGCTTCGCCACCCCGGACTCCGGGCGGGTCACCGTCGGGGGAGTGCCGCTGTCCGGTGTGGACCTCGAGCGGTGGCGGCGCCGGATCGCGTGGGTGCCGCAGCGCCCGTACCTGTTCGCCGGCACAGTCGCCGAGAACGTCGCCCTGGGCGCGCCCGGCGACGTCACGGAGGCGCTGCGCAACGCGGGCGCCGACACGTTCGTCACCGATCCCGGCATGCCGCTCGGCGACGACGGGAGCGGCCTGTCCGCCGGTCAGCGGCAGCGCATCGCCCTCGCCCGGGCGTTCCACCGGGACGCGCCGATCGTGCTGCTCGACGAGCCGACCGCGAACCTCGACGCGGACACCGCCGACGGCGTCATGGCCGCGATCCGGCGGCTCGCCGCGGGCCGTACGGTCGTCGTCGCCGCGCACCGCCCCGAGCTGATCGCCCTGGCCGACCGCGAGATCTCGCTCGCCCCGGCGGTGGTCGCATGAACGCGCTGTCGCTGCTGCGACCGGCGGCCGGCCGGTTGCTCATCGCCGTCCTCGCCGGGGTGGGTGCGGCCGGCGCCGCGATCGGGCTCATGGCCACCTCCGCCTGGCTGATTTCCCGCGCCGCCCTGCACCCGCCGGTGCTGCACCTCATGGTCGCCATCGTCACCGTCCGCGCCTTCGGCATCGGCCGCGGCGCCCTGCGCTACGTCGAACGCCTCGCCGGTCATGACGCGGCCTTCCGCATCCTCGGCGCCCTGCGCGTACGCCTCTACACCCGGCTGGAGAAGCTGGCCCCGGCCGGGCTCGCCGACTTCCGCCGCGCCGACCTCGTGCAGCGGCTCGCCACCGACGTCGACGCCGTGCTGGACCTGGTCACCCGGGTGCTGCTGCCGTACGCGGTGGCGGTGGTCGCCGGCGCCGGGGCCGTGCTGCTCATCGGGTCGTTCCTGCCGGTCGCCGGGCTGACCCTCGCCGCCGCCCTCGTCGTGGTGGCCGTCGTGGTGCCGCTGCTGCAGGCGCGGGCCGCGCGGCGGGCGGACGGCCGGCTGGCCCCGCTGCGCGGCGAGCTTGCCACGGCCGCCGTGGACCTGGCGCACGGGCTGCGGGACCTGACCGCGTACGGGGCCGTCGACCGGCAGCTGACCCGGCTGGCCGAGGCCGACGACCGGTTGCGCCGCGCGGGGGAGCGCTCCGCGTTCGCCACCGGCGTGTCCGCCGCAGTCACCGCGCTCAGCACCGGCGTCTGCCTGATCGCGGGCCTGGCCGCCGGCGCCGTGGCCGTCCGGGCCGGGACGCTCTCCGGCGAACTGCTGGCCGTCGTCGTGCTGACCCCGCTCGCAGTCTTCGAGATCGCCGGAACCCTGCCGGGCGCCGCCCAGCAGTTCGCGTCCGCCCGCTCCGCGCTGCGCCGCCTCGCCGAGGTGATGGCCGCCCCCGTACCGGTCATGGAGTTCACCGACCCGGACCCGCTCCCCGCCGGGCCCGGCGGGGTCCGCGTCGAGGGCGTCTCCGCCGGCTGGACCGCGGGGCAGACCGCGGTCCGCGACGTCTGGTTCACGCTGGAGCCGGGCAGCCGTACGGCGCTCGTCGGGCCCAGCGGCTCGGGCAAGTCCACGATCGCCGCGCTGCTCGTGCGCTTCCTCGACCCCCGCGCGGGCCGCGTCACCCTCGACGGCGCCGACCTGCGCAGCCTCGACCCCGCCGACGTGCGACGCGTGATCACGTACCTGCCGGAGGACGCGTACCTGTTCGACACCACGATCGCGGAGAACCTGCGCATCGCCCGGCGCGACGCGACCGACGCCGAGCTGCGCGACGTGCTCGGCCGCGCCCGGCTGCTGGACTGGATCGACGGGCTGCCGCGCGGGCTCGGCACCCTGGTCGGCGAGCACGGCATGCAGCTCTCCGGCGGTCAGCGCCGCCGGCTCGTCCTGGCCCGCGCGCTGCTGACGGACGCCCGCGTGCTCATCCTCGACGAGCCGACCGAACACCTCGACGACGAGACCGCGCACGCGCTCACCGCGGACCTGCTCGCCGCGGCGCACGACCGTACCGTCCTGCTCATCACCCACCGCACCGACGACCTGGCCGGCGTCGGCCAGGTCGTCACCGTCGGGGGAAAACCGGTCGCGGCCGCGGTGCCGGCCGCCGTAGGGTGCGGCTGACCACCGACCCTGGAGGGACCATGCGAGAGCTCGGAACGCCCCGGACCATCCATCCGTTCCGGCCTTTCGAGGATCTCCTTGCCCTCCACACCGCTCAATCTCGGCATCCTGGCGCACGTCGACGCCGGTAAGACCAGCCTCACCGAACGCCTGCTCTTCGAGCACGGCGTCATCGCGGCGCCCGGCAGCGTCGACGCCGGCAGCACGCAGACCGACAGCGGCGAGCTCGAACGCGAGCGCGGCATCACCATCCGCGCCGCGGTCGCCTCCTTCCGCGCCGGCGACCTGCGGGTCAACCTCATCGACACCCCGGGCCACCCCGACTTCATCGCCGAGGTGGAGCGGGCGCTCGCCGTGCTCGACGCCGCCGTCCTGGTGATCTCCGCCGTCGAGGGGGTGCAGGCGCAGACCCGGGTGTTGTTGCGCTCACTGCGCCGGCTCGGCCTGCCCGTGGTGTTCTTCGTGAACAAGATCGACCGTACGGGGGCCCGTACCGCCGGCCTGCTCGACGAGCTGCGCTCCAAGCTGGACGCCGACGTCGTGGCCGTCACCGCCGTTCGTGATCCGGGCACCCCGGCCGCCACCACCCGGCCCGACCGGTCGCTCGACGAGCTGCGCGGGCTGATCGCCGAGGAGACCGCCACCGGACGGCTGCACCCGGTGTTCTTCGGCTCGGCCCTGACCGGGCAGGGCGTCCGCGAGCTGGCGGCCGGGCTCACCACGCTGCTGCGCCCGCCGCCGCCGAGCGGCGCGGCCGCCGGGCTGGTGTTCGCGGTGGAGCGGGCGTCCGGCGGGGAGAAGGTCGCCTACCTGCGGCTCTTCGGCGGCGAGGTCCGGGAACGGCAGCGGCTGCGGCTCACCCGGCCGGGCGGGGGAGTCACCGGTCGCGTCACCGGGTTGTCCGTGGTGGGCAGCGGCGGAAAGGTACTCACGGCCGGGGGCATCGCCCGGGTACGCGGGCTGAGCGGCGTGCGCGTCGGCGACCGGCTGGGCGACCCGGACCGGCCCGCCGGCGCGCAGTTCTCGCCGCCCGGCCTCGAGGCGCTGGTCACGCCGCGGCACCCTGGACTGGAGGCCCGGCTGCACGCCGCGCTGACCAGCCTGGCCGACGAGGATCCGCTCATCCGGACCCGTGCGGCGGGCGGCGGCCGCACTTCGGTCCTGCTGTACGGGGCCGTGCAACGCGAGGTCATCGCGGAGCGGCTGGCGCGCGACTTCGGCGTCGAGGCGGTCTTCGGCGACGTGCAGCCGGTGTACGCGGAGCGGCTGACCGGAACCGGTCACGCCGAGACGGCCTTCGACAAGCGCGGCGGCAGCGACTTCTGGGCCACGATCGGGCTGCGGGTGGCGCCCGGCCCGGCCGGTTCGGGGCTGCGCTACCGGAACGGGGCCGAGTGGGGCGCGGTGCCCCGGGCGTTCCACGTGGCGACCGAGGAGGCCGTCCGCCGCACCCTGGACCAGGGCCTGTACGGCTGGGAGGTGCTCGACTGCACCGTCACGGTGACCCGCATCGGGTGGAAGTCGCCGACCTCCACCGCCGCCGACTTCCGCGGGCTCGCGCCGGTCGTCCTGCTCCGGGCGCTGCAGCGAGCCGGGACGCGGGTGCACGAGCCGTGCCACACGGTCGAGCTGGAGGTGCCCGGCGAGGCGCTGAGCACCGTCCTGGGTGCGCTGTCCGGGCTGGGCGCCGAGATCTCCGGTACCGTCCCGCGTGCCGACGGCTGGGTCGTCACCGGCGAGCTGCCGTCCCGGCTGGTGCAGGAGCTGACCCGGGCGCTGCCGGGGCTGACGCACGGCGAGGGAGCGCTGTGGAGCCGTCCCGGACGGGATCGCCCGGTGCGCGGGCCGGCCCCGGTCCGGCCACGCCTGGACGGCGACCCGCTCGACCGGGAGGCGTACCTGCGGTTCCTGGCCGCCCCCTCACTGGCGCGATGACCGGTCCCGGTAGGTCCAGGACGCGCCGCCGAGGGCCGAGCCGCGCTGCCGCGGGATGCGTGCGGCGCCGGTGGGCGTCCCGCCGGCCGTGCCGGTGGGCGTGCCCGCCGCCGGCGCCGGGCGGGACGCCGCGGCCGCGTCGGTCCGCTCCGGGCGGGCCCCCGCGCCGCCTTGCTCGAGGCGGGCCCCCGCGCCGCCTTGCTCGAGCCGGGCCGCCAGGTACGCCGCCGCGGCCCGGTCCTCGTCCGTCGGCGCGGCCATCAGCGCGTACACCAGGCCGAGCACGCCGAAGACCACCGCGAGGCCGATCGGGATGAGCAGCGCGGTGGCCGTCGCGCCGGTGGGGGTGCCGGTCAGTTCGCCGGCGCGCACCGTCATCGCGGACATGCCGGTGAAGTGCATGCCGTTGACCGCCACGCCCATGATCAGCGCCGCGCCGAGGATGGCGAGCGGCTTCTGCACCGTCACGGTCAGCCAGAGCGCCACCGTGGCGGCGACGACCGCGATCGCGACGGAAGCGGCCACGCGCGTGGTGCCGTACGAGATGTGGCCGTTGAGGTGCATGGCGTACATGCCCATGTAGTGCATGGCGGCGACGCCGAGGCCGGCCAGCAGGCCGCCGGCGACGATGCGGGCGGCCCGCGCCCGCTCGCCGCCGAAGACGATCATCATGCCGGCGCCGACCGCGGCGATCGCCAGGATCGCGCTGGCCGCGGTGAGCGCGACGTCGTAGCGGATGGGCGTGCCGACGACGCCGAAGCCCAGCATCGCCACGAAGTGCATCGTCCAGATGCCGGTGCCGCCGATGGCGATCGCGGACAGCGTGAGCCACCACGCCCGGCCGCCGCCGGTGCGCGCCGAGCGCAGCCGTACGGCGCAGACGAGCCCGAGCAGCGAGCCGAGCACCGACAGCGCGTAGCTCACCGCCGGCGTGACCCATCCATGCTCGAAATGATGGATCTCCATGTCGTTGTCCCCCCAGGTCAGAGTCCCCGATGCATCCTGACGCGGGGTTCGCCGCGGTGCAGGGGACGCAAGGGGGACCGACGCGGAAACCGGCCGTACGGGGGAACCGGTCCGGCCCGGTCAGCCGATCTTGGCCGTAGCGAGCCAGTCACGCAGCGCAGCGTTGACCTCGGCCGGCCGCTCCAGCATCACCTCGTGACCGGCCTCGACCGTGACCTCGGTCAGATTCGTGCAGGCGGCGCGCATCGGCTCGGCGAGCCGGCTGTGGCGGGTCTCGCAGATCGTGTCCCAGGCGGCGTGCACGAACAGCACGGGCATGGTCAGCCGGTCGGCGGCGCGGGCGGCGTACGCGAGGTTCGTCTCGTCGTTGAGGTACCACGAGCAGGGGCCGCGGAACCCGTGCTCCGCCAGCCCGGCGACCACCGTCGCGAAGTCCTCGTCGTCGAGCATCGAGGTGTCCCGGGGCAGCGCCGGAGCCCGGTGCGCGTCGCCGAACCAGCCGCCGTTGGTGCGTACGCCCGCACTGCGCGCCCGCGTGCCGACCACCTCCGGGCGGCTGCGGCGGAACAGCAGGGACACGGTCGCGGCCACGTCCGCCTCGAAGTCAGCGACGGCCTGCTCGAAGCGCTCGGCGTAGAACCGGTAGTAGTCCCACTGGCCGTACGGGAAGCGGTCCTCGGGGTAGAGGTCACGGTCGACCAGCGGCAGCAGCGTCTCCAGGGCGAACCCCTGCGGCAGGTACGGCACGCAGAGGCTCGCGACGGCGCGGCAGCGCTGCGGGTGATGGGCGGCCATGGACCACACCACCGGGCTGCCCCAGTCGTGCCCCACCCACACCGCCGGGCGGCCCCCCAGCGAGTCGTGCAGCTCCAGCAGGTCGCCGACGACCTCTTCCAGGGCGTACGCGGACGGCTCGGCGGGGATCTTCGCGGCGCCGTACCCGCGCATGTCGGGCGCGACGCACTCCCAGCCGGCGGCGGTGAAGTGCTCGACCTGGCGCCGCCAGACCAGACCGCGCTCGGGCCAGCCGTGGACGAAGACCATCAATGGGCGTTCCTCAACCATTCCGGCACCGTAGCGTCGGCCGGCGACCACCCTTCGGGACAGCACCCGCCCTCGAGGTCGATACGACCGTCTTCGGGTACTCTTGTGCGCCAGGCCGAGGGGCGCTGCAACGGGGGTCCACCCCGCCACGCTCGGACCGGAATTACACCGACCAAGGGCGCCTCCGAGATGTCCGCGGAGGTGGTCGCTGTGTCAGTAGTAACCCACAGTAGCGATGTTGCCGGTGAGCTGCGCAAGCTCCTGGCCGAACGGGTGCTCGTGCTCGACGGGGCCTGGGGCACCATGCTCCAGGGCGCCCAGCTGACCCCGGCCGACTACCGGGGCGATCTGATCGCCGAGGATCACCCGCAGGACGTCACCGGCGACCCGGACCTGCTCAACATCACACGGCCCGACGTCATCCTCGACGTGCACCGGCAGTACCTGGCCGCGGGCGCCGACATCACCACCACCAACACGTTCACCGCGACCAGCATCGCGCAGGCCGACTACGGGCTGCAGCACCTGGTGCGCGAGATGAACGTCCGCGGCGCGCAGCTGGCCCGGCAGGCCGCCGACGAGGCCGGGGGCCGGTTCGTCGCCGGGTCGGTCGGGCCGCTCAACGTGACCCTGTCGCTGTCGCCCCGCGTCGAGGACCCGGCCTACCGCGCGGTCTCCTTCGACACGGTCAAGGCGGCGTACGCGGAGCAGATCTCCGCGCTGGCCGAGGGCGGCGTCGACCTGCTGCTCATCGAGACGATCTTCGACACGCTCAACGCGAAGGCCGCGATCGCCGCCGCCCGCGAGGTCGCGCCGCAGCTGCCGCTCTGGATCTCGGTCACCATCGTCGACCTGTCCGGGCGCACCCTGTCCGGGCAGACCGTCGAGGCGTTCTGGCGGTCCATCGAGCGCGCGCAGCCGCTGGTCGTCGGCGTCAACTGCGCGCTGGGCGCCGCCGAGGCGCGCCCGCACGTGGCCGATCTCGCCCACCTGGCGAACGTCTATGTCGCCGCCCACCCGAACGCCGGCCTGCCGAACGCCTTCGGCGGCTACGACGAGACGCCGGAGCAGACCGGGCGGTTGCTCTCCGAGTTCGCCGCCGACGGCCTGGTCAACATCGTCGGCGGCTGCTGCGGCACCACCCCGCCGCACATCGCCGCCATCGCCGACGCGGTCCGTGGCGCCCGGCCCCGGCAGCTGCCTGCGGCGCCCGCGGCCACCCGGTTCAGCGGGCTCGAGCCGTTCGAGATCGGTCCCGACACCGGGTTCGTCATGATCGGCGAGCGCACCAACGTCACCGGCTCGGCGAAGTTCCGCCGGCTCATCGAGGCCGACGACTACCAGGCCGCGGTGGACGTCGCCCTCGAGCAGGTCCGCGGCGGCGCCAACCTGCTCGACGTCAACATGGACGCCGATCTGCTCGACAGCGAGCGGGCGATGACCACGTTCCTCAACCTCATCGCCACCGAGCCCGAGGTCGCCCGGATCCCGGTCATGATCGACAGCTCCAAGTGGAGCGTGCTCGAGGCCGGCCTCAAGTGCGTGCAGGGCAAGGGCGTGGTCAACTCGATCAGCCTCAAGGAGGGCGAGGGCCCGTTCCTCGAACAGGCACGCCGGATCCTCGGGTACGGCGCCGGCGTGGTCGTCATGGCCTTCGACGAGCAGGGCCAGGCCGACACCACCGAGCGCAAGGTCGAGATCTGCGGCCGCGCGTACGACCTGCTCGTGCAGCAGGCCGGCTTCGCGCCCGAGGACATCATCTTCGACCCCAACGTCCTCGCCGTGGCCACGGGCATCGCCGAGCACAACGGTTACGCCAAGGCGTTCATCGACGCGCTCCCGCTGATCAAGCAGCGCTGCCCGGGCGCGCGCACCAGCGGCGGCATCTCCAACCTGTCGTTCGCCTTCCGCGGCAACGACGTCGTCCGCGAGGCCATGCACTCGGCGTTCCTGTTCCACGCCGTGCGCGCCGGCCTCGACATGGGCATCGTCAACGCCGGCCAGCTCGCGGTCTACCAGGACATCCCGGCGGAGCTGCTGGAGCTCGTCGAGGACGTGCTCTTCGACCGCCGGGAGGACGCCACCGACCGGCTCGTCACCTTCGCCTCCACGGTCACCGGCTCCGGCACCAAGCGCACCGTCGACCTGTCCTGGCGCGAGGCGCCGGTCGCCGAACGCCTGCAGCACGCGCTCGTGCACGGCATCGTCGACTTCGTCGAGGAGGACACCGAGGAGGCCCGGCAGCTGCTTCCCCGGCCGCTGGACGTCATCGAGGGCCCGCTGATGGACGGCATGAAGGTCGTCGGCGACCTCTTCGGCTCCGGCAAGATGTTCCTGCCGCAGGTCGTCAAGAGCGCCCGCGTGATGAAGCGCTCGGTGGCGTACCTCGAGCCCTTCATGGAGAAGGAGAAGGCCTCCGGGCGCGGCCAGGGCAAGGTCGTGCTCGCCACGGTCAAGGGCGACGTCCACGACATCGGCAAGAACATCGTCGGCGTGGTGCTGGGCTGCAACAACTACGAGGTCATCGATCTCGGCGTCATGGTGCCGGCGGCGAAGATCCTCGACACCGCGATCGCCGAGGGCGCCGACGCGGTCGGGCTCTCCGGCCTCATCACCCCCTCGCTCGACGAGATGGTCACGGTCGCTGCGGAGATGCAGCGCCGCGGCATGACGATGCCGCTGCTCATCGGCGGCGCGACCACCTCTCGCCAGCACACCGCGGTGCGCATCGCGCCGGCGTACGACGCGGTCACCGTGCACGTCCTCGACGCCTCCCGCGTCGTCGGCGTGGTCTCCGACCTGCTCGACCCGGGCCGCGCCAAGACGCTGGACACGGCCAACCGCGCCGAGCAGGAACGCCTGCGCGACCAGCACGCCAACCGCCGCTCGCAGCCGATGCTCACGCTGGCCGAGGCCCGCGCCAACCGCGAGGCCGTCGACTTCGCCGACCTGCCCACGCCGGCCTTCACGGGCGTACGCACCGTCGAGCCGGACATCGCCACCCTGCGCGAGATGATCGACTGGCAGTTCCTGTTCCTCGCCTGGGAGCTCAAGGGCAAGTTCCCGGCGATCCTCGACGAGCCGGTCGCCCGTGAGCTCTACGAGGACGCCAACGCGATGCTCGACAAGATCATCGCCGACGGCGCGTTCCAGGCGCGCGGCGCGTACGCCTTCTGGCCGGCCCACGCCGAAGGCGACGACATCGTCCTCGCCGACGGCGTCCGCTTCCCGATGCTGCGCCAGCAGACCCGCAAGCCCCAGGGCCGCGCCAACCGCTGCCTCGCCGACTACATCGCCCCCTCGTCGGCCGGCCAGGACCACCTCGGCGGCTTCGCCGTCGCCATCCACGGCGCCGACGAGCTCGCGGCCCGCTACGAGGCCGAACACGACGACTACCGCTCCATCATGGTCAAGGCCCTCGCCGACCGCCTCGCCGAAGCCTTCGCCGAACACCTGCACCTGCAGGCCCGCCGCGAATGGTTCGAACCGGACGCCCAACCGGCCCTCGAGGACCTGCACGCCGAACGCTTCCGCGGCATCCGCCCGGCGCTCGGCTACCCGGCCAGCCCGGACCACAGCGAGAAGAAGGACCTGTTCGACCTGCTCGGCGCGGGCAAACTCGGCATCGGCCTCACCGAGTCGTACGCGATGACCCCGGCGGCGGCGGTCAGCGGCCTCATCTTCGCCCACCCGCAGTCCCGGTACTTCACGGTGGGACGGCTCGGCAAGGACCAGATCGAGGACTACGCGGCCCGCCGGGGGATGAGCGTGGACGAGGTGGAGCGCTGGCTGCGGCCCAATCTCGCGTACGAGATCCCGCCAGCCTGATCCTGCCGGCCTGATCCTGCCGGCCTGATCCTGGCGGCCTGGTCCTGTCGGCCTGGTTCTGTCGGCCTGGTCCTGTCGGCCTGGTTCTGTCGGCCTGGTTCTGTCGGCCTGGTTCTGCCGGCCTGAACCCCGCGGGGCGGCCGGGGCGGTCGCCGGACGGCTGGGGTTGGCTGAGCCGGTCGGATTCGTCCGACCGGCTTGCCGCCGGAGGGCCGCAGTTGCCTTGGGGTCCGCTTGCCGTCGGCGGGCCGGCTTTCGTCTTGGGGCTGGATTCCGCCGTGGGACTGGCTTGCCGGCGGCCGCTGCCGGTCGGGCCGGCCCGGCCGTGATCTGGTGCCGTGACCGGCTCGGACCCGGCCGTGATCTGGTGCCGTGACCGGCTCGGATCCGGCCGTGATCTGCTGGTAGGACCGGCTAGGACCCGGCCGTGATCTGCTGGTAGGACCGGCTCGGATCCGGCCGGGGCAGCCGGCTCGACCGGCCATCGGCTCGGCTCCGTCTCAGCCAGGAGTGGGGTCGCGGCTATGACTTTCGACCGAGCCGGAAGGCGACACGAATCCGGCTCCGCACCGATGCGGCGGCGGGCCGATCGGCGGGATAGTCGTGCTCGTCAACGCAGGACCACTGTGGTGGGGAGCCGGACATGAGTATCGAAGCGAGCGTTCTGGAACGGCCGATGCAGCGCGAGCAGGCCGCTGCGTCGGTGCCGATCACGCGGATCCTGACCGACCCGGCGATCCTCCGAATCGTCTGGCTCGCCGCGGCCCTCGCACTCCTCGCCACGGCGGTGGCCGTGATGCTGTGAGCAGGTCACGCAGTCGCGTCCGGCGCTGAGGTCACAGGCGACTTCTGCCGCCGCCGCGCCGCCGCGCCGCGCCGCCGCCGAGAGGCTTCCGCCGGGGGGGGTGTCCCTATGGGTTCTGTCAAGCGGCGAGGGTGAGCTTGTCTGCTGGCTTGTGCTGGTAGGAAGTTCGGGTGCGGAGCATGGCGTGCA